>JANNRF010000283.1:0-8386 GCA_031401135.1 Deltaproteobacteria bacterium
GCCGTAATAGCCCTCGCGCCCTGTGTTGAAGGCGCGCTCGAGCGCCGTCGCGTTCGGGCCGACCTCCCTGAAGCGGTTCACGCCGCCTTGGGTGAAGGCCGTCGGTGCGAAGCCCATGAACGCCTCGACGGGCTCGTCGTGCATGGCCTTCCAGGCCGCCTCGCTCACGACCTCGCGCTCCGCCCAGCGGCCACGGGCTGCCATCACTGCCGCGAGCTTCGCGAGCCCGCGCGCCGAGCATTTCGCCCCGGCCGACGGCGTCTCGCCCATCGCGACGCTGCGCTCGTTGAAGAAGCCAATCCCCTTCATCCCCGTGTAGGCAGGCGGCGCGCCGAGCGTGGTGCTGTGACGCAGCTCCGGAAGCACACGCAGGATCCGCGCGACGATCTGGAAGAAGTGGTGCGTGATCTTCCGCCCAAGTGCCTTGGGCAGGAGGCTCTGGAGAAACAGGAAGAGAAACCCCAGCGGCTTCACCTTCACGATCCGGCCGAGCTCGGCTTCTCTGACCCCGATGATCACGTCGGCATCGAGCGGACGGCGGATCTCCTCGTCGTAGAACTCGCCGATCGTCCGGCCTGCGGGATCGACGCGTCGGAACACCTCATTCAGAATCCAGCCTCGAGTGATCGCGTGGTATTCGCGCTTCCCGCGGCCGCCCGTCGGGAAGCGGAGAGAGTGACTCTCGATGACGGCGCCCACCTTGTTCTGTTTCAGGCTCACGGGCAGCAGGTCGCCCGGATCGAGCGAGCTGCGGAAGGCGGCCATCCCACCTTCGTGGCGCAGCACGTCTGCGACGCTGAGCTTCCCCTTCTCGTGAGCGGCGAACTCGGGCCAGTAAGTGGCGACCGGCGCTGCGTACTCGAGCAGCCCGCGCCCCACGAGGTGCGCAATTGCAATCGACTCGAGGCTCTTGCCGCTGCTGAAGACGTTCACGAGCGAGTCGGGCGAGAACCCGGCGTCGCCCGCGGGCGCTGCCCAAAGGTCGACCACGCGCTCGCCCCGGTGGTACACGCAGAGCTGCGTGTGCTCCTCGGCCATCGTCCGCATCTCTTGCTCGTAGAGATCTCGAACGGACTCGAACCCCGGCTCTACGGCGCCCTGGACTCGAAGCGCTCCTACACCGCTCATGCGATTCCTCCTCGCGGTGGGTGATACCGTGGGCGTTCAGGGCCGGAAATGGGCGTAGGGGTCGGCAACTGCGGCGGCGGCCAGCGGCCTCAGCGGCGATCTCTCGTGATTCGGAGTCGGCTGCCCTAATCGCCGGGGCTACGACGTGGGCGCGCTCGCGCGCACACGGGGCGACGACGCCGTGATAGCGGGCACCGTGGAAGCGGGGAGCGGCCCATGCTTGGTGGCTCGCGTGAACGCCGAGATCTCCGCGGCAGTGGGTGCTTTCAGGCTGCGCGCAATGCCGAGGTCGGCGACGAGCACGCGCAGGCGCGCATCGCGCGTGCGGGCTTCGTGGCGGCGGGCGCGCAGGTCGATCATACGCGCGGGGCCTATGTACCGGACCCGACAGACCGAGCCGCCGGGGAAGCCGGCGCAATCAGTCCGCGGTTTGTGGCCTTCGGGTTCAACTCTGGATCGAGCTGGGCGCGGTCGAATCGACAACGACGGCTCAAGGCAAGGAGAGCCGCGGCGCACGAGCGCAGGTACGAGCGCGGTCGGCCGAGGCCGGTCAATCGCGACGACGACGGCGCCAGATCACCGGGTTCCTGGCGAAATGAACACACCCGAGCACGACTGCCGTTTCGCCCACGACTTCGTAGAGCAGGAAGTAAGGGAAGCGGCGAATGAATGCGCGGCGCCGAGTCCGGTAGACGAGTGCGTGCGCTTCGGAGTGATCAAGAAGCGAAGCCGCCGTTGCGTCGAAGGCGCGCTGGAACTCTTCGCCGAGTCCCTCGCGGCGATCGTCATACCACGCGCGTGCCTCGACGAGTTCTCGTGCAGCCTCAGGCGTGAACCGGAGGTTCAATCACCGGCCTTCATGCGACGCTGAACTTCTTCGAGCGAGAGCGACCTCGATGGATCCGCGAGGTACGCAGCCAGGCGAGCGTCCATCTCGGTCCTGAGCGATTCCGGAAGAGGCGAAGCCGCGAGGTCCACCGCGATGCTCTCCCAGAGATCCTCGACGAGCTGAAGGCGTTCGGAGAGCGGCAGCTGGATGAGTTCTTCGAGTCGAACGTTCATGCCTTGATTCTCCCCGCGAGCGATTCTGCTGGCAACCTCGTTCTCGGGCCCCTGCCCCGGCTAGCGATGTCCGATTCGGGGCAGTGCGCACCACCCGCGCCCCGCCTAGCTCCTCTTCCCCACCGCCTCGAGCAGCTTCTCGCGCAACTTATCAGGGTCGACCGGCTTCTTGAACAGCACCGTCGCCAGCCCCGCCACTTTGCTGCGCTTGATGATGTGGTCCTTGTCGTAGTGGAACGCGGTCATCATCAGCACCGGTAGCCCGGGCCAGAGTTCCTGGATCTTCAGGAACAGCTCGTGGCCGTCCATGTTCGGCATCACGACATCGGTGACGACGGCGTCGAAGCGCGCGGCGCCGAGCTGCTCGAGCGCTTCGAGGCCGTCGCTCGCCGTAATCACTTCGCAGCCGTCGCGCTCGAGGATCTCTTTCAGGCTGCGCGAGATGCCGAGGTCGTCGTCGGCCACCAGCACGCGCAGGCCGCGCAGGCGCGCGTCGCGCGTGCGCTCTTGGCGGCGCGCGCGCAGGTCGATCATGCGCGCGGGGCCGATGTAGGTGACGGTCTCGACGCTCTCTTCGCGCGCGAGTTGGCCTAAGCGCTCGACGATCTCGGCGATGCGCGCGAGCTCGCGGCGGATCGCGTCGAGGCGCTCGAGCTCGACGGGGCACTCGGCTTCGCCCGCCAGGCGCTCGACGTCGCGCTCGAGCAGCTCGGCTTGGTTGAGGATCACCGCGAGCGGGTTGTTGATCTCGTGGGAGACGCCGATCGCGACGGCGCCGAGCGTCGCGAGCTGGTCTTTGCGCAGAATTTCGCGCAGGTCTTTGGCGAAGCCGATGGTGCCGTCGGGCTCGCCGGCATCGCCCCGCAGCAGCGTGCCGGTGATCGCCACCGGAATCTCTTCGCCGCTCTTCGAGAGGAAGCGCGTCTGGAACGCCTCGACGCCGCCACCGCCGTCCCGCATGGCCTGCATCACGCGGCGCGCTTCGGCGATGCCGGGGTAGAGCTCGGCGGCATAACGCCCGAGCACTTCAGCGCCGGAGTAGCCGAGGCTCTTGGCGGCGCCGTCGTTGTAATAGATCACGGTGCCTTTGCGATCGGTCGCGACGATGATGTCGGGAGACCGTTCGATCAGCTGCAGGAGTCGTTCTTGCGTGAGGGCCACGCAGCTCCTTGTGATTAGGGCTACTCGGCGCCGTGCTCCGCGAGCCAGCGCTCGGCGTCGATCGCGGCCATGCAGCCGGTGCCGGCTGCGGTCACGGCCTGACGATAGACGGGATCCATCGCGTCGCCGCAGGCGAACACGCCGACGATGTTGGTGCGCGACGAGCCGCTTTCGACCTTCAGGTAGCCGACGTCGTCCATCTCGAGCTGGCCTTTGAACAAGTCCGTGCTCGGCTTGTGGCCGATCGCGACGAACAGCGCCTCGATCGGCAGCTCGCTGAGCGCACCGCTCTTCAGGTTCTTGATGCGCACGCCGGTCACGAAATCGCCGCCGAGCACTTCGTCGACAGCCGAGTCCCAGACGAACTCGATCTTGTCGTGCTTGAGAGCGCGCTCTTGCATGATCTTCGAGGCGCGCAGTTCGCTGCGGCGGTGGATCACCGTCACCTTGGGCGACGCGTAGCGCGTGAGGAACAGCGCCTCTTCGAGCGCGGTGTCGCCGCCGCCGACCACGGCGATCGGCTTGCCGCGGAAGAGCGCGCCGTCGCAGGTGGCGCAGGCGGACACGCCGCGGTTCATGAAGGCCTGCTCGCTCGGGATGCCGATCCACTTCGCGCTGGCGCCGGTGGCAACGATTACGGCGTCGGCCAGAAAGGCCGCACTCTCGGTCTCGACGCGAAACGGGCGCTGCGAGAAATCCACGCTGGTCGCGTCTTCCATGATGACGCGCGTGCCGAAGCGCTCGGCTTGTTGCTGGAAGCGCTCCATCATCTCGGGGCCCGTAATGCCTTCGGGGAAGCCTGGGTAGTTCTCGACCTCGGTCGTCAGCATCAACTGCCCGCCGAACTGGAGGCCAGCAACCATTACTGGCTTGAGATCCGCGCGGCCGGCGTAGATCGCTGCCGTGTAGCCCGCGGGCCCGCTGCCGACGATCAGCAGCTTCACGTGCTCGGCGGGGCGCTCTTCGGCCTTCTTGACTCCGAGCAGCGCATCGAGCTTGCCGGCCCTTTCGAGCGCAGCGAGCTCGTCGAAGCCACCCACATGCACATCGCCCACGAAGATCTGCGGCACCGAGGTGCGGCCGGTGCGCTGAATCATCTCCGCACGCTTATCAGGCTGCTCCTCGATGTCGATCTCGCTCCAGGTCTGGCCCTTCTGCGTGAGGAGGCTCTTGGCGCGGTCGCAGTAGGGGCACCACGACGTTTTGTACATGACGATGCTGGCCATCGAGTCCTCCGAAGGGTCCGGCGCGGGCGGCCGAGGGTAGAGGCTGGGATGCAGCCGCGCAGCGCGGCGTTTCGGTTTCGGCCGGTCCCGTCTCGGCCAACCGGGCGCCCCAGCCTGGTGATGCCGCCTACAACGGCTCGGTGCCCGAGGGCTCGCACGGCTTCGGCGCCCGAGCCGAGGGAGCTTAGTCACGACCGGGGACTGAAAACGTCGTGATCAGCGCGTTTCCGATCTTGCGCAGCGGGAACTCTGACAGGTAGAGCGCGGTTGCTTCGCTCAAGTTGGCGAGCGCTTCCTCGATCGTTTCGCCCTGAGTGGTCGTACCGGTCTCCAAGTTCAAAGCGATGAAGCCACCTTCTTCGGCGGGCGTGAGCACGGCGGTTAGATCCATGAGGTCCTCCTAATCGGCCCGAGTCGTCGCCGCACGAGGCCGAGGCCGTCGTGCCCCGACGCCTACAAAGGCTCCGTAATCGGCAGATCTTCCCAGAGCAGCTGGAGGAAGGTGCCGATGAAGAAGCTGAGGAAGCTCATCAGCAGCACCGCGCTCGGGAAGGCCGGCAGCAACTCGAAGCCGAGTACGCGCGGCAACTCGCCGGCGAAGGGCGGGAGCGTTTCGCGCAGCGAGGCGAGCGTTTGCGTATGCGTGCCCCAGTTGCGCGCGGCCATCAGCGGGCCGAGCAGGCTGGTGACGACCACGCCGAACGCGGCGGCTTCGATCAGGCCGAGCAGGAAGATGTCGCGCGCGCGGGCGAAGGCTTCCTTGGGGTCGCCGAGCCGGCGCTGCACTTCGACGAACAGGTAGAGCAGCGTGGTGGAGCCCAACAACAGGATCGTGGTGAGCAGGTAGAACGCCGGCTGCTCGGCGAGATCCCAGACTTCGTCGATCAAGAACACGGGCAGGTAGCCGACGATGATGCCGGCGCCGATGCGCGGCACGGAGGTGTAGAAGAGCGTTAGGTCTTTCTTCCACATGAACTGCACACCCAGGAACCAGGCGGCGGCGGCGATCACGAGCGCAACGATGCCGGAGGCGATTGTGTCGAACACAACCGGCGCGCGTTCGTAGCCGAAGATCGCGGCGAGGAACGGCAGCGCGGGCACGAGCAGCGCGAGCGAGTAGTTACGGGTGCGATGGAAGGAGAGGCTGCGGTCGGGGCGGTCTTCGCCGCGCTTCAGGGCCTCGGCGTGGCGGCGCACGACCGCGGCGTGATGCACGTCGTAGCGGCGCAGGAACCACGCCTCGAGTTTGCCGAGCAGGCGCAGGCAATCGCGATCGCGCGGGCGGCGCAGGAACGGCGCGAGATCGCGCCCGCGCGTGGCGCGCGGCTTCGCGTCCGCGAGCACCGCACGCAGCACCTCGGCCTCGCGCTCCGCGAACGGCGAGCGCTCCTCCTCGAACGTGGTGTTATCAGGCGCGAGGCACACGTCTTCGAGCCAGCGGTGATACGCGCGCTCGGCGGCGCCCATCAGCTGTGCGTCAATTCGCGCTGGCGCCGGCTCGTTCGCCGCGAGCGCGTAGAAGAAGCTCAGCTCCGTGGGATCCGCGCTCGCCTCGGCGCGCACTTCGCCGCGCACGTACTTCGCGACGAACTCGGGCGATACGCGCGCGGCGACGAGCGGCAGCAGCGCGTGCAGGTGAACGCGGCGCAGGTGCATCGACGCGAGCTGGAGGCGCGGCAACTGCGCGAGGTTCTTGTCGGCGAGGAAGCGCTGCGCGATCAGCGTGAAGACAGCGATGTCTTCACAAGCTCTTAGGTGCGCGGCGCGGTTCTCGCCGGCCGCGAGGCGATCGAGCACGCCCGCGAGCGTCGCGGGCAGGGCGGCGAGCAGGCGCGTCATCAACTCTTCCGCATCGCGGCGGCTCGCATCCGCGGAGAGCCGGCGCGGGTTCGTCCACAGATCGTCGAGCCGCAGATACAGCTCGGTCGGATCGTGGCGCGCGGCGTGGAACGAGAACGTTTCGGGGAAGACGCTCTGATAACCCGAGCCGTCGTCGCGCTCGAAGCGGACTTCGCGCGCGTGGAAGGCATACGTGAAGCGGTAACTCGCGCGCAGCCGCTCGATGCGAAGTTCGAGGCGCGGCAGCGCGGGCGCGGGCGCGGGGGATGCGGCTACGGGTGCGGAAGCTGCGGACGCGACTGAAGCCGACGACGCCATCGCGCTAAAGCACGGCTTGCTTCGGGTTGTCGCCCGTTTCGTAATAAGCCTCGACGCGCTGGGCGAGGTCCTTCACGCGTGTCGGCAAGCGCCCGCCCAGCGGCCAGCGCGCGTTTGCGACGCGCATGCGCTCGCGCAGCAGCTGCGCGTCGGGGAAGTCCTCTCGCGCGAGCGCGTCGTCGACGGTGAGCCAGTGCTCGATCGCGGTGAGCGTGCGGTTCGTGCGCTCGCGCAGCTCGCCCATGCCCGGCGAACTCGCCTGCCGGTCCCGTAACAGCTGCGAGAGTTTCCCGAGTTCGCCCTGCGCCGCCGCGAGCCGTGCGCGCAGCGCATCGTCCGAGCCATTCGCGAGGCCCTCGACGATCTCGTCGAAACGCAGCCGCATCGGCTCGTGCGAAATTTCTCGCGCGAGAATCACTTGCCCGAGGTTCTCGCCCTGCGGGTCCGAGAGCGCGTGCATCTTCACGCGCAGCCGCACGCCGTCACCAACGGGCAGATCGATGTCGCTGTGGCCCACCTCGGGATCGTCGCGCATGCACGCAACCGCGCTGGCGAAGCGCTCGTGCACCTCGGGCGCGATCAATTCGCGCATTTGCTTGCCGCGCGGATCGCCCGTCATTCCGAAGAAGTGCCGCGCGGGCTTGTTCACGGCGCGCACCACGCCGCGCGCATCGAGCGCCACCGCGCCGGTATCGAGCTGATCCATCACGCCTTCGAGGAACACGTTCGCGCTGCGCAAATCGCCGAGCAGCCGCTCGTTCTCGACCGTCAGCGCATAATGATCCGCCGCGCGCCGCACGACCTGCTTGAGGTGATCCGGCTCCCACGGCTTCGTGATGTAGGCGTAGACGTGGCCGTCGTTGATCGCCCTAATGATCGCCGCCATGTCTGCGAAGCCGGTAAGGATGATTCGCTGCGTCGCGGGCGAGCGCTTGAACACGCGCGAGAGAAACTCGACGCCGGTCATCTCGGGCATGCGCTGATCCGAGATCACCACCGCCACGGGCCCGTGCTTGTCGAGCAGCGCGAGCGCCTCGTTCGCGGACGAGGAGGTGAAGACCTCGTAATCGTCCTCGAACGTGAAGGTCATCGTCTCGAGGATTGCGACCTCGTCGTCGACGATGAGGAGGCGCGGTCGGGGCTTGGGCATTGCTCGGGCACCTTAGCTAGGACGAGGCCGCTGAGCGTGCGGCAATCGAGCCGCGCCTTCTCATCGTCGACCCTTCCTTGTTTACTCCGCTCGCCTCCGAGGACTCCGGCTCGCTGCGCGCTTCGCCGGGCGCTTCGCGCCCAGCGATCTTCCTTGTTGACTTCGCTTGCCTCCGAAGACTCCGGCTCGCTGCGCGCTTCGCTTGCCACCTGTGCAGACCCGCACTGAGGCGCTTCGACATCGAGGGCGTCCCGGCGCGGGCCTCTAGAACCGCGTGTGCTCGATCAGCTTCTGGAGTGAGCGGCCGAACTCGCCTTCCCAGCGCTGCACCAGCTCCTCGGCGAGCGAGACGCCGCGTTCGAGTTGGGCGTGGAGGGGGGCGAGCAGGATGCGCTCGTCGGGCTCGGTGCCGTCGCCGTGGCCGATGCGGCGTAGGCCTTCGTTTGCGATTGCGGCGAGTTCGCGCGCGAGCGGGAGCACGGGCTGGCCGGCGGCGCGCGCT
>JANNRF010000284.1:0-7454 GCA_031401135.1 Deltaproteobacteria bacterium
CGCAGTCTCGATCGGGCGCGTGCCGGGCATGCCGGCGGGCTCGCTCGGCATCGGCGTGCCGGGCACGGTGATCCTCAACGCCGAGACGGGCGCTGAGACGCCGGTCGCTCGCTTCGACGCGAACGGGAAGCTCCAGAACGCGGACGAAGCGATCGGCGAGATCGCGAACGTGCAGAGCGCGGCCGCGTTCGAGGGCTACTACAACAACCGCGAGGCGAACGACGCGCGCATTCGTAACAAGATCTACTGGACGGGCGATCTCGGCTATCGCGACGCGCAGGGCTTCCTCTACTTCGCGGGCCGCGATACAGACTGGCTGCGCGTGGACGGTGAGAATCTCGCCGCGGCCCCGATCGAGCGAATCCTCACGCGCCACCCCGAGATCGCGCTCGCCGCGGTCTACGGCGTGCCGGACGAAGAGGTCGGCGACGCGCTCATGGCGGCGCTGATCTTGAGACCCGATGCGCGCTTCGATCCGGACGAGTTCGCAGCATTTCTCGCGCAGCAGGCAGATCTCGGAACGAAGCAGTCGCCGCGCTACGTGCGGGTCGCCAGCGAACTGCCGCAAACGCAGACGAACAAGATCCTGAAGCGCGAGCTGCGCAGGCAGTTCTGGGAGTGCACGGATCCTGTGTGGCTGCGCACAAAATCGGGCTATCGCGCGCTCACGTCAGACGATGTGCGCGAGATTCGTCAGCGATTCCGCGCGCGCGGCCGTGAGAACGCGCTCGACGCGTAACAGCACGCTTGCCAAGCTGCTCTGCGTGAATCAAGCCGCCGCTCGCCTGGTTGTTCTGCTCGCGCTTCCTTTGTGCGGTGCGCTTGCGCCGCCGCGCGCGCTCGCCGAGCCGAGCGGTGCGGCGACGCCGTCTGTTCCGCGCTCTACGCGCCCCGTCGACGACGCGCGGCTCGCCGCCGCCGCCAGCGATCCTGATAACTGGCTCGCCCACGGCCGCAGCTGGAGCGAGCAGCGCTTCAGCCCACTCGCGCAGATTCACGCGGGCAACGTCGCGCAGCTCGCGCCCGCCTGGGTCTACGCGACCGGCGAGACGCGCGGCCACGAGGCGACTCCGATCGTCGTTGACGGCGTGATGTTCGTGACGCTGCCCTGGAGCATCGTCGTCGCGCTCGACGCCGCGACCGGTCGCGAGCTCTGGCGCCACGATCCCGAGGTGCCGCGCGCGTGGGGACGCTTTGCTTGCTGCGACGTGGTGAACCGCGGCGCGGCGGCTTATCAGGGGCGCGTGTACGAGGGCACGCTCGACGGGCGGCTCGTCGCGCTCGACGCCAAGACCGGCGCGCGCGTTTGGGACGTGAACACGATCGACCGCACCCAGCCGTACACGATCACGGGCGCGCCGCGCGTTGCGCGAGGGCTCGTGATCATCGGCAACGGCGGCGCCGAGTTCGGGGTGCGCGGCTACGTGAGCGCCTACGACGCCGCGACCGGCGCGCTGCGCTGGCGCTTCTACACGGTGCCAGCCGCACCTGACAAGCCGCGCGAGCACAAGGAGCTCGAGCTCGCGGCGAAGACGTGGCCGAAGAACTCGCTCTGGGAGTCGGGCCTCGGCGGCACCGTCTGGGATTCGCTCGCCTTCGATCCTGCGCTCGATCTGCTCTACGTGGGCGTCGGCAACGGGAGTCCGTATCCGCGCAACATCCGCAGCCCCGGCGGCGGCGACAACCTATTTCTCGCCTCGATCCTCGCGCTGCGCATAACAACCGGCGAGCTGGTCTGGCACTACCAAACCACGCCCGGCGAGAACTGGGACTTCACCGCCACACAACAGATGATCCTCAGCGATCTCTCGATCGGCGGGCGCACGCGCAGAGTGCTGATGCAGGCGCCGAAGAACGGCTTCTTCTACGTGATCGACCGCGCGACCGGCGAGCTGCTCTCGGCGGACAAGTACGTCGCCGTGAACTGGGCGAGCCACGTGGACCTGACAACCGGCCGGCCAGTCGAGACCGGCCTGGGCGAGTGGAAGGACGGTGAGCGCTTCATGCGCCCCGGCCCGGCGGGCGGCCACAACTGGCACCCGATGGCGTTTCACCCAGGCACCGGCCTCGTCTACATCCCGACCTACGCGCTCGCGTATCCGTTTCATCAGGACCGCGACTTCAAGCACACGCCGCTGCGCTTCAACACGGGCGAAGACTTCCCGACGATGCAGCGCGCGATCGACGGCTTCGAGCGCTCGCTGCGCCTCTGCGCGCCGACGCGTCTCACGGCGTGGGACCCGGTAAAGCGCGAGCGTGTGTGGAGGGTCGAGCACGAGAGCGAGATGCACGGCGGCACGCTCGCGACCGCCGGCAATCTCGTGTTCCACGGCACTGGCGGCGACGCGGCGCTCGCCGCCTACCGCGCCACGGACGGCGAGCTGTTATGGGAAGCCGAGGCGCCCACCGCGGTGATCGCTGCGCCAGTCAGTTACGCGGTGAAGGGCGAGCAGTACGTCGCGGTTGCGATCGGCGCAGGCGGCTCGGCGGGCATGAACTTCTCGGTGCTGCGCTACGAGAACGCGGGCTACGTGGCGGCGTGGAAGCTCGGTGGTAAAGCGACGCTGCCCGCGCGCAAGCCGCGCGCAACGCGCGCCGTCGAAGCGCCCGCCGCAACGGCGAGCGCGGTCACCGAGGAGCGCGGGCGCGTGCTCTACCACGAGTGGTGCATGTTCTGTCACGGCATCGGCACCAAGAGCGGAGGCCTCCTCCCGGATCTGCGCTTCGCTCCGCGCGCGTCGTTCGAGAACTGGCAGGAGATCGTGATCGCCGGGACGCGCGCCGAGCACGGCATGCCGAGCTTCGCGGGCTCGCTCTCGCGCGAGGACGCGGATGCGATCCGCGCCTATGTGATCGCGCAGGCAAACCGGCGCGAGAACTGGCTAGAAAGTGGCGCCAGTTGGCTGTACGAGAACGGGGCCTGCGTCCCCGCGAGCTGGATCGCGGACTGAGCTTCGCCGCGAGGTGGCTCGCGTCGCCTCAGCCTCAGAGCGGCCCCGGACCCACGTCGACGCCGAGAATCGCCTTGCCGACGCGCTCATAATGGTTGGTCGAGACGGCGAGGTGTTGGGTGAGCGCGTGCACGTCGCGCCAACAGCGTTCGAGCGCGGAGCCAGCGAGTACGGCATTCATGCCGGCCGCGTTGCGCATTAGGTCCACAGCCTGTGCGGCGTGCTCGGTGGCGCTCAGGTAACTGAGGCGCAGGCGGATTTGATCCTCGGTCGTCGCGGGCGCGCCGGCGGCGATGCGCGCGAAGATGCCGCCCGCGACGGCTTCGAGCTGCGCGCGCCCGGCATCCGTGAGCGCGTACGCGCGCGCCACGTCGATCTGCACGCGCGCCGTCTCGCGCAGCGGCTTCGTGCTCATCATCGAGGCCTTTGTCTGCGCGAGCGCCACCAGTTCTTCGCGCGCGCGGCGTGCGATGCCGAGCGCGACTGCGCTGAGCGTCGCGCCGAGGCGGCTGAACACGGGCAGCGCCGCGAGCGGATCGAGCGCGCGCGCGCCCGTGCTACGGAAATCGAAGGTGCGCGCCGCGGGCACGAACACGTCTTCGAGCAGCGCGTCGTGGCTGCCGGTGCCGGCGAGCCCAGTCGGGCGCCAGCTATCGAGCACGCGCGCCTCGGCGCTCGGGAAGAACGCGCCAACGATTATGGGCGAGCCGTCGCTCGCGAGGCGCGGCTTGCCGTTCTCGATCACGAAGCCGCCCGCTACGAGCCAAGTGCTCTGCTGGATGCCGCTCGCGAAACGCAGCGCGCCGGAGACGCGGTAGCCGCCGGCATCCGGTGTTAGGCGCAGCGAGGTCGGGTTGATCGAGCCCGCGCCGAGCGAACGCGGCTGCTTCACGAGTTCCTCGTGCGCAGCCTCGTCTTCGAGCAGCGCGAGGAAGGCATTATTGCCCGCGCCGATCGCGAGGTTCCAGCCCGCGGACCCGTCGGCGGCGGCGATCTCTTCGAGAATCGGCGTCACCTCGACGGCGTTCAGCCCCGCGCCGCCGAACTTCGCGGGCTGCATCATCGCGAACAGGCCCGCGTCGTGGAGTGCCTCGACGACCGGCGGCGCCAGCCGCCGCGAGCGCTCGCTCTCGTCTGCGTGCGCGCGGATCAGCGGAGCCAGCGCCTGCGCGCGTTCGAGGAGGGGCCGCCTGCGGCTTTCGAGATCGCTCATGCAGCCTCCTGTGCGCGGCACGCTATCGCGGCTCGCCCGGATGCCGCGCAAGCGCGGGTCGTAATTCTTCCGGTCGGCGCGCGGGTAGCTCGCGCTAGCGTGGGTCGCCCGCGCGCAGCCAGAAGGCGCCATCGATGACCGCACCCGCCGCCAGCTCCGATCCATACGATCCGACCCACGTCCCGGCTGCCACCTACGATCTCTTGTTCCCGCTCTACGAGCCGCTTCTGAAACTCCTCATGCGCCACGATGAAACGCGCATCCCGATGCTCGATCGCGCGGAGATCGGCGCCGGGCACCATGTGCTCGAGATCGGCTGCGGCAGAGGCGCAATGACAATGGCGGTCAAGCTGCGCGAACCGGCGGCGCACGTGTACGGCCTCGACCACAACCCGAACGCGCTCGCGCGTTTGCTCGGGAAATCCCGCGAAGCGGGCTTCCCGCTGAAGGTCTACCGCGGCCGCAGCCAGCGCCTGCCGTTCGCCACCGAGAGCATCGACCGCGTGCTCTCGTCCCTAATGATTCATCGCCTGACGCGCGAACAGAAGCTCGCGACCTTTCGCGAAGTGCACCGCGTGCTCTACCCGGAAGGCTCGCTGCACGTGCTCGATTTCGGGCCGCAGTTCACGCGTTACGAGCGCGCCCTCTCGCAAGTGATCCACCGCGGTGCGCGCAAACGCGAGAACCTGAACGGCGAGCTGCCGGCGCTGATGGAAGCAGCCGGGCTGCTGCGCGCGCGAGAGACGGCGAGCGTCAGCACAGCGCTCGGTCGAGTCTCGGTCTACGAAGCATTCCGCACTTGAAGGAGAAGCAGACATGAAGGCGCTCAAGGCATTAGGTTGGATTCTGGGCGTACTGGTCGCGCTCGGCGCCAGCGTCTACTTCGGCGCGCGCCTTCACGACGGGCCGCTGGCATCGGGTCCGCTCGCGTTGATTCCCGGCGGCCCGCTGCGCTCGGGAGAATTGTTCCAGGTTCCCGTCAGCGACTGGTCGTTTGCGGTCGACATCGATGTCATCGAGCTCCAGCTCGAGAGCCAGAACATCTCGCGCACGACCTGGATCCTCGTGAAGGACGGCGCCGCCTACATCCCGTGCAGCCTCGGCTTCCCGCCCGGCAAGAAGTGGTACGTGCGCGCCCAACAAGACGGCCGCGCCGTGCTGCGCATCGAAGGCAAGCGCTACCTGGTGACGCTCACGAAGGACGAAGACCCGAGCCTCGCCGAGTTCGCGCTCGCGGAAGTGACGCGCAAATACAGCAGCCCGCCGCCGAGTGATGCGGGCGTGCTGTTCTTCAAGGTGACGTCGCGCGCGGCGAGTGGGGGTTGAGGGGGCTAGCGGCGCCGCTACTTCAAGATGCCGACGCTGCCGCCACAATTTTGGTAGCAACCGCGAGACTCGCTGTCGCAGAAGTCGAAATTCGCCGAGTTGTAACAGCTCGGTTGAGAGCAGGCTTCTTTGACGCAGATCGCCTGATAGCAGGCGGCCCGATTGCTCGCGTACTTCAAGCAAGCGAAGTACTCGGCCTGAGACGCTTGCTCACAGCGGCTGAATTTCTCTTCAGACGCGCTCTCGCATTGATCCTGCGTCTCCGCCGCATTGCTTTGACATTGGCGTTGGCTCTCGGACGCACTCTGAAACGTGTCGTTGCGACAGGCGCTCTGCGTCACCTGACATTGCGCAACGCATCACGGCCGTCGGCCGTGGTCGGCGGGGTGTAGGTGTACTCCGTGGTGCACGACCCAATGAGGATCGCGAGCCCGGCGATGACTCCTAGCCGCGTCAGTAATTTGAGCATCACCGTCTCCATAAAAATGAGCCCACCAGAATCCGCTTCGGCAGCGATTCTCTGCTGGCAACGCCTCCCGTGCAATGCATTCCCGAGGCGGGAACTCGCTTTCGCGGTCGTGCTGGTCTCGCTCGCCCTGCTCGGCGCCGCCACCGGGCTCGATCGTGCTTTTCCTCCAATGCCCGGCGAGGCGCCTACCCCCGAGCGCGTCGAGCTCGGCCGCCTCCTGTTCTTCGACCCCGTACTCTCGCGCGATGGTTCCCTGTCCTGCGCGCATTGCCATCGCCCCGATCGTGGCTTCGCGGACGGGCTCGTCACGGCGCGTGGGCTCGGCGGCGTGACGCTCGCCCGTAACACTCCGACGCTCTACAACGCCGCGTTCAAGCCGCGGCTGATGTGGGATCGGCGCGCGGTTTCGCTGGAGGAGCAGGTGTTGCTTCCGCTGCGCGCGCCGGACGAGCTGGCTGCGGATCCGGCGCAGCTGCTTGCGAAGCTCGCGGCGATTCCCGAGTACCGCGAGCGCTTCGCCGCCGCGTTTCCTGACAACGACGGCAGCGCTGCGAACGTTGCGACGCCCACAATCTCCCTCGCGAACCTCGCGCGCGCGCTGGCGGCCTTCGAGCGAACGCTCGTCTCGCGGGCTTCGCGCTTCGATCGCTTCGCGCAGGGCGAGCGCGCGGCGCTGAGCGCTTCCGAGCGCAACGGGCTCACGCTGTTTCGCTCGCTCGCGACGCGCTGCTTCGAGTGCCACCGGCTGCCCACGTTCGACGCGCCGCTCGCGCTCAGCGTTGGCGTGCCTTCGCCCGATCCGGGCGCCTCGGCAATTACGGGTCTCGCTGCGCAGCGCGGCTTCTTCAGCGTGCCCACGCTTCGCAACGTCGCGCTCACGGCGCCGTACATGCACGACGGTTCGCTCGCAAAGCTCGAAGACGTGGTCGAGTTCTATCGGCGCGGGGGAGGGCTCGCGCGCGGCGTGCCGGCCTCGCGCCTGCACGAGTTCGTGCGGCCGATCGAGATGACCGACGCCGAGGCCGCCGACCTCGTCGCGTTCTTGCGCGCGCTCACGGATGAAAGCGCGCGCCCCGCGTTGCCCGAGCGGGTACCGTCCGGCTTGCCTGTGATGGCAGGCGTCGCACCCTGATGACTCACCGAGTTCGGAGATCCTGATGACCGTGCTTCGCCCGCTCTCCCGCATATTTGCTGCTGCCCTCCTCTCGCTGGCGGCGCCGGCTCTCGGCGAAACCGTCCGCGTGCGCGCGGGCGAGTCGATCACGAAAGCGATCGAAGCCGCGTCGCCGGGCAGCACGATCGAGGTCGAGCCCGGCACTTATCACGAAGCGCTGGTGATCGACACGCCCGGCATCACGCTGCGCGGCGTCGTCTCCGGCGCGAAGCGCCCAGTGCTCGACGGCCGCGGCAAGCTGAACGACGGCGTGATCGCCTCCGGCAGCCCGTTCACGATGACGGGCTTCGCGGTGCAGCACTACCGCGGCAACGGCGTCAC
>JANNRF010000285.1:0-5974 GCA_031401135.1 Deltaproteobacteria bacterium
CACCGAACGCAGCTACGACGCCGCCGGTCGCACCACCTCGACTCGCGAACTCGAAGGGGGCGTCGTCGATTCCGAGCTGCTGCTCAGTTACGCGCAAGGCAGGCTCGTACTCGCGCACGCGCCCGACGGCAGCTTCGACGAGGCCATCGGCTACGACGCCGCGGGCCGCTTGAACGCCGTGCGCCACACCCTCGGCGAAACGACGCGCATCGCCTACGACGGGCGCTCGAACGCCATGCGCACGGAGTTCGAGATGCCAGACGGCAGCAGCCTCGCCGCGTTGATTTCGGGCTACGACGCCGCCGATCGCGAGACACGGTTCGCAGCATTCGCGACCGATCTCGTGACGCGCGCGTACGCAAACGGCCGCTTGTCGAGCACGACCTACGGGAACGGTCTCCGGCGCGATTCGTTCCGAACGACCCGGCACGGCCTCGAAGACGGGCGGCAAATGTGGCGCGGCAGCCAGCGCATCGAGAAGAGCGACTACACCCGCGGAACCGAGGTGGCCCCGGAACTCCAGGCAACCGCCACGACTCTTCAGAACTCCGGCTCGTTCAACGCGGCTCGTGGCGAGCAGTTCGTCTTCGCCTCGAACGAATCGCCGCCCGGCGCCGACCGCCGGCTTGCCGGAGCGATGTCGTTTTCCGGTTTTGCCGAACAGTTCTACTACGACCATCTCTCGAGCCTGACGCAACTCGAGAGCATGGAGCAAAACCCGTTCGGGTTTTCCCCGTTCTCCGTGACTGTCGCCTTCAACGCCGAGCACAATCGTGCGCTCTCGAACATGCGGTCAGGCTGGATTGGATCCGAGCACGAATTCTCGTTCGACGCTGCCGGGTTCCAGCGTTCGCAGATCGGAGACGCACAGTTCGCAACAAGCCCGGTGGTCACGAGCTTCGACTGGAACGCAGCTGGCCGGGTCGTCTCGATCGCGACGGACGGCGTGGTCGATGCGTCGTTCAGCTATGACGCGCTAGGCCGGCGGCGCTCGCTTCAGGCGAACGGCGTCACTCGGCGTTGGCGCTTCGGAGGCGCTGTCGAGGCGAACGCAGCGGACGTGCCGGTCGCCATCGATCTCGGCGAGGTGCGCATTGCGCTCGGCGGCAGTCATCGCTTCCGCCACGCCGACGCGCGCGGCAACACGCAGTACGCCACGAACATGTCGGGACAGATCGAGAGCGTGAACGTCTACTCGGCCTACGGCGAGCGGGCGACGCTCGGGGCTGCGGACGCAGATTTCGGTTTCGCGCGCGGTACGCATATCGCTACGGCGGGAGGCGAGTTCGTCTGGCTCGGCGCCCGGCTGCTCGATCCGCGCAGCGCTCGCTTCCTGTCACCGGACCCGATCTGGAACCCGTTCAACGCTTTCGCCTACACGCTCGGAAATCCGGTCGACTTCTGGGACGAGACGGGCCTGCATCCCGCCCACGCGGGTGGCAGCTCGGATCACAAGGCCATCGAACTCCAGAGGATCGCAGTGGCCGAAGCGACTGCCGTCTTTGCGACGGCGGCGACCGTCGCGACCGTGTTCCCGAATTATGGCACCGTCGCAACGGCGATTGCGGCTGCGGCCAAGTTGGCCGCCGAGCAGGCGAACCTGCGCACTCTCGAAGAGTTTCACGAGCAGGAGTACCCAATCTCGCTGCCTCCTGAAGTGGGTGCGCCGCCGTCGGGGTTCTTCGATGGTGGCTTTCCGTCGACCGGCTTCGACTTCGGACCGGTGCAATTCTGGAACGACTGGGGAACGCCAGTCGTCACCTGTGAAGGCGATGCATGTTGAGAAACACGAGGAGAATCGATCATGCAACGGGAAGCTCTAGTCGTTCAGGTGGCGGGTTTTTCCGTGCTGGCGTTCAGCCTCTGGGACGTGATCTCGCGCTCAGTGTGGATGTCCTCGGACGGCAGGCCGCTCCCGTCTAGCGATGGGGTGCCGTACGGGATTCTCTGCGGCATGGGCCTCACGGTCGCCGGTAGGGTGCTCGCGCGGATCGAAGCCGCCTTGGAGAAACTCGACGCTCCGCCCCCACGCTGAAGCCCCGGATGCTGAGAGCCCGGCTCGACGGAAATCACCACCGTCGAGCCGGGCCGGTCGCATCTCAAGCTGCTAACCAATTCCGCTGTGCCGAAGACACCTCCGCCGAAGACCGCGCCCGCTTACGCCCAAGCCGGTGTCGATCTCGATCGCGACGAAGCCTTCATCGATTCGATCAAGGACATCGCGCGCGTAACGCATCGGCCCGAAGTGCTGGCGGGCATCGGCGGTTTCGCTGGCCTCTTCAAGACCCCCGAGCGCTACAAGGATCCGATCCTGGTGGCGAGCACCGATGGCGTCGGCACCAAGCTGAAGCTCGCCGCCCAGCTCGGGAACTTCGGCACGATCGGCATCGACTGTGTCGCGATGGTGGTGAACGACATCGTCGTGCAGGGCGCCGAGCCGCTGGTGTTCCTCGACTACCTCGCGATGAGCCAACTCGATCCGGAGCTCGGCCAGGAAGCGCTGCGCGGCGTAGCGGAAGGCTGCCGTCGCGCGGGCTGCACGCTGCTCGGCGGTGAGACCGCGAGCATGCCCGGTTTCTATCCGAAGGGTGAACTCGAACTGGTCGGCTTCGGCGTCGGCGTGGTCGAGCGCGACAAGCTGATCGACGGTTCCTCGATCTCCCACGGCGATGTCGTGATCGGGCTCGCGTCCTCGGGCGTGCACAGCAACGGCTACACGCTGGTGCGCGCGGTGATCGATGCGGGCATCCTGGCGGGCAAGTTCGACCTGCGCGACGCGCCGCCAGAGCTCAACACGTCGCTGGCCGCCGCGCTGCTCGCGCCGACGCGCATCTACGTAAAGCCTGTGCTCAACGTCGTGCGCGATTTCCAGGTGAACGGCATCGTGCACATCACCGGCGGCGGCTTCGACGGCAACATCCCGCGCGTGTTGCCGAAAGGCGTGCGCGCGCGCATCGACCCGAGCAGCTGGCCGCGGCCCCCGATCTTCTCGTTCCTGCAGAAGCACGGCGAGATCTCCGAGGACGAGATGCGGCGCGTCTTCAATCTCGGGCTCGGCATGGTGCTCGTCGTGCGCCGCGACCACGCGAGCGACGTGATCGATCGCTTTGCTGCGCTCGGCGAACGCGCGTACCGCATCGGCGTGATCGAGAAGAAGGCCGAGGGCGAAGCGGGCGTGCTGTTCGAGGACCCGCCGGCGCGAGGCAGATGAGCCGGGCGCTGCCGCAGGCGCCGAGCCAGCGCGCGCGCCGCTGGGACATCGTGATGTTAGGCGGCGCGCTGCCCGGCCTCGCGGCCGCGATCCGGCTCGGCATGGGCGGGCTGCGCGTGCTCGTGATCGAGGAAGAGGCGAGCGCGAAGACCCCCGACTTCGTGCGCGAGCCGTTCTTCCTGCCCGGCGGTTTCGGCGACGGCATCCTGGACGCCTGCCTGCGCTCGCTGGGCATCCCGGTGATCGACCGCCGCGAACTCGTCGCCAGCGAACTCGCTTATCAGGTGCTGCTGCCGGACGCGCGCATCGACGTGGGCAACGCCCACGTCACCGCGGAGGAGCTGACGGCCTGGGGCCTCGCGAAACCCGAGCTGGCGCAGGGCTTGTTACGGCAACTCGCGGAAGCCGCGCGCGCCGAGGGCGAGGCGCTGCTGGCCGCCGACCCTCCGCGCGGGCACGCGCTGCGCATGGGCAAGCGCGCGCCGTTGCAAATTGCAGCGCGCGGGCTGCCCGCCGGCATGCGCGAGCTCGCCGCGCCGCTCGCGCGCTTCTTCGCACTGCAGACGCGCGGGCTCTCGAACCTCGCAAACGCGACGCCCTCGCCCGAAGCTCTGGCACGGCTATTAGGCAGCGCGCTGCTCGGCGGCACCTCGCCCACAGATTCGCACGGCGGCGTGCGCGCGCTCTTGCGGCGGCGGCTCGCCACGCTGCATGCCGAGTTCCGGGCGCTCTCGGGCTCGTTCCAATTCGTGGAAGTCGGCGAACACCCCGGCATTGCGCGCGAGCAGCCGGGCGACGTGTGGATCGGACGTGCGCTGATCCTGAACGCGCCGGTGGCAAAGATCGCGGCGGCACAGTCCGCGTGGGGATTCGAAGCTCCGCAATTTCTGGACGGCGCGGCGCCCAGCGCGCGGCGCGTCTCGCTGCATCTGCGCGCGCTGGCGGAGGCGATCCCCGAACCGCTCGCGCCGCGCGCGCTGCTCGCGAGCGACGCGCTGCCCGGCGGCGTCGCGCTCTCGGTGCTGCCATCGCCGCGCGGCGCGCGCTTCGTGGAACTCGTCGCGCGGGCGGTCGGCCCCGACGACGCGGCCAGCGCCCCCGCGCTCGAGGCCGCTATTCGCGAGGCCGTGGGCATGCTCGTGCCGCTCGAGGACCCGCGCATCGCAATCGCGCCGAGTTCGGAGCCCCCGCTCTGGGACGATGAGGCCGCGCTCGTCGACCCCGAACGCGGCGCAGGCTTCGCAGCTCTGCCGCCGCTGCGCGCGGGCGGGCGGCGCCCGATCTTCCGCTTGCCGCGCGAGGCTGTGGCCGCGCTGGGCGTCGAAGGCGATTTGTTATTGGGCTGCCAAGCGGGCGACGCGATCCGCGGGGAGCTCGGCTGAAGTGAGCGCGGAGGAGCCCGCTGAAACGACGCCGGCGGCGATCGCGCAGCCTGCGTTCCGGCGGCTGCTCCGTTACGCGCGCCCCTACCTCGGGCTGCTGATCGCCGCCGCGCTCTGCGCCGGCGTCTACGCCGCTGCGCGCACGGGCCGCGCGCTCTTGTTGAAGCCGATCATCGACGAGTTCGGAGTGCCCTCGGCTTCGGCGAAGCTGAACTGGGACGATCTGACCGGCGCGCTGCGCGGCGAGCCGGCCGCAGCGGCAGCCGCGGACAAGGACGGCGCTGCGACGCACAAGCTGCTGGATTCGGTGCAGCGCACGGGCCCGCAGCTGCTGCTCTGGCTCTTGCTCACCGCGCTCGCGCTGCCTGTGTCGCATTTCGGCCAGGAGTACCTCTCGCAGTACTTGTTGGGGAAGATGCTGCTCGACCTGCAGCGCGATCTATGCCGCAAGCTGCTGGCGTTGCCGCTCGGCTTTCACCAGCAGACCACGCGCGGCGAGACGCTCTCGCGCATCACCAACGACACCGCTCGCGCGCACGCGGCGCTGGAGCCCTTCTTCGTCGATGTCGTGCAGTCGATCATCCTCTTGATCGTGACGATCGCCGGTCTTTTCTTGTTGTCGTGGCAACTCACGCTGGCCGTCTTGGCGTTGGCGCCGGCGCTGGGCCTCGTGATCGCGTTCTTCGGCGGCCGCATCCGCAGCAGCGCGATGCGCCGCCAGGAAACCCAGGCCGATTTGACGCAGCGCCTGTTACAGATCCTGGCCGGCATCAAGATCGTGAAAGCCTTCAAGGCGCAGGCCGGCGAGGCGCGCGCCTTCGACGGCGAGAACCAGCGATTCTTCCGCCGCAACATCAAGGTGATGCTGAACCGCTCGCTCTCTCGCTCGGCAACCGAGGGCTTCAGCAACGTGATCGGCGTTTCCGTTCTGCTGCTCGGCGTGTACGCGCTGCTGGGCGGGCTCTGGGGTCTCACGCTCGGCACCCTCCTTGCGTTTTTTGCCGTCATGACGAGCGCCTACCGGCCGATGCGCGATTTCTCGCGCGCCTGGACGCGCATCCAGGAAGCCGTCCCGTCCGCGCAGCGCTTCTTCGCTTTGCTCGACGAAGGCGAGGAGCCGCACGACGCCCCGGGCGCCGTCGCGATCAGCGCGGTCCAGCATGGCATCCGCCTGCGCAACGTTTCGTTCTCCTACGGCCGCGAGCCCGTGCTGAAGGATCTCTCGCTCGACGTTACGGCCGGCGAGATGGTCGCGGTCGTCGGCAAGACCGGCAGCGGCAAGACCACGCTCGTCGACTTGTTGTTACGGCTCTACGACCCCGACGCAGGCGCGATCGAGATCGACGGCGTCGACCTGCGCAAACTGCAGCGCGCGTCGTGG
>JANNRF010000286.1:0-5826 GCA_031401135.1 Deltaproteobacteria bacterium
CACATCGGTCTGCGCTTGCGACGCATCCGTGCGTCCCGGCGTGAAGGGAACCTTCACGTCCTGCCCTGCCTTCTTGGCGGCCTGCTCGATGGCTGCGCCGCCACCCAAAACGATCAGATCGGCGAGCGAGACTTTCTTCCCGCCCGATTGCGCGCCGTTGAAGTCGTTCTGGATGCCCTCGAGGCTCTTCAGCGCCTTCGCCACTTCAGCAGGATTGTTGACCGCCCAACCGTTCTGCGGTTCGAGGCGAATGCGCGCCCCGTTTGCGCGCCCTCGAACTCGCGCTCGCTGGTGCGCAGCGCGGCTTTGGGCGGCGAGCCGCCGGCATTATTGACGAGCGTGTCGACGCGCCCGAACTCGCCGAGCGTGCGCGCAACGACGTTCTCGAGCTGCTCGCGCTGCATCACGTCACACGCCACCGCGAGCGCGCGCCGTCCGCGCTTCACGATTTCGTTCGCGGTGTCGTCGATGTCGGCCTGCGTGCGGGCCGCGCACACGACGTTCGCGCCGGCGTCGGCGAAGGCGAGCGCGATCGCACGGCCGATGCCTTTGCCGGCGCCAGTAACAATTGCGGTCTGGCGATCGAGGCGGAAGAGATCGAGAATCATGCCGAGGCTCCTGGTTCGAGTTCAGGCGCGCGGCGGCAACGGAATGAATGCGCTCGTGCGCTCGCGGTAGGCGGCGTAGTCCGGACGGCGCTTGCCGATGCTGCGTTCGAGCAGCGCGACGCCAGAGACGCGCAGCAACAGGAAAGTCATCAGGGCGGGCGAGAGCGCAGTCAGCCAGCCGTGCGGCGTTGCAAGCGCGATCGCGAACAGGCCCCAGTGCGCGACGGCATCGCCGAAGTAATTGGGGTGACGCGTGTAGCGCCAGAGGCCGCTCTGCATCACGCGGCCCGCGTTCGCCGGCTCGGCCTTGAAGCGCGCGAGCTGCGCGTCGCCGATCGCTTCGAAGCCGAGGCCGGCCGCGAAGAGCGAGGCCCCGAGCGCATCGAGCAAGCCGAGCGGCGAATCGCCGGGCACCGCGGCCCCGACCTGGACGGGCAGCGAGACGAGCCACTGCAGCACGCCCTGCAGCACGAACACGGTGGCGAGCGAGATCCACGGGAAACGCGGGCCCCAATGCCGACGCATGGCCTGATACCGCGGATCCTCGCCGTGCCCGCGATTGCGCCAGAACAGGTAGCCGCCGAGGCGCAGCGCCCAGAGCGCGGAGAGCGAGACGAGCAGCACGCTGCGCGGGTGAGCTGCGCCCGCGCTGATCCACGCCGCGCCCGCGCCGAGCGCGATGCCGGGTCCCCACCAGATATCGACGATGCTCGCGTTGCGCAGCGCGAGCGAGAGCAGCCAGAGCGCGAGCATCGCGGCGGCGATGACGAGAGCGGAGTGAGCGAGCGCAGTTGAGAGCATCGGCGCGCGAGCCTATCGCAGCTGCGCCGCGCGCCTATTGCGTGGCCGCGATGCGGCTCTCGATCCAGGCGTCGACGCGGGCCCACTCGTGATCGAGCCAGACGAGGCACGCCTCGCGATCGACGGGCACTTGCGCGCGCGGTACGCGCCACGTTTTCAGCTCGATGGCGCGGCCGATCAGCGTGCCGCGCAGCAGATCGCGCACGCCGGAGGCGCCGTCGAAGCCGCGGTGCGCGAGGAAGACCACGTCGGCGTGCTTGGCTTCGTCGAGCACCGCGAGCGGCCCGCGGCTGCGCGGCGGCAGCACGTGGCGCAACTGCTCCGCGCGCGCGAGGCGCTCGCTATCGCCCGAAGCGCGGATGCGCGCGAGCGAATCCAGGCGCTTCGCATCCGAGTAGCGGGTGCCTTCAGGGAACACGATCACGCCCTCGCGCGCGCCGAGCCCGCTCGCGAGCGAGCGAATCGCACTCTCTTCGCGATCCGCCGAACCTTTGCCGCGGCTCACGAACACGTTCTCGAGGCGCTGCCCGACGATGTCGATCGAGGGATCGAACAGCACCTCGCGCTTCATCACGTAACGCAGCAGCACATCGTGTGGACCCGAAAGAAAGACCGCGGGCAACAGCACGTCGACGATGCTCGCGTGCCGGACAAATAACAAGATCGGCTGCTCGTCGGGCACGAAGCCTTCCTCGACGTGGACGCGCAGCGAGAGGGAGCGGCGCGCCGCGTTGAACAGACCGCGCGCCCAGATTTGCTGAAGAACGAACAAGCGCCGCAAGTAAACCTGCCGCGGCGCGCCGAGCGAGATCAACTCCGCCCCCGCCCAGCCGATCACGCCGAAGCTGCACCAAAACAAGTAGCCGAGCAGCAGGCCCACGCTGCGCACGATCGGCCAACGGCGCCGCGCGCCGCCGCTCGCGAGATCCGCCAGCGCCGCGAGCGCAAGCCAGAGCGGGAGCCCGGCGGCGACCACGACCAGCAAGCCCAGCACCGTGGGCACCGAAACGGCGCGCCGCGGCCAGCGCACCCAGCGCGATTCTTCGAGCTGAAAACTCATAATGCCTTCCGCGCTGCGCCAAATTGGCCGGCGAGCAACTGCGCGAGCGGGCGGCTGCCGTCGAAGCGCTCGAGCAGGATCGCGATCACCGCCGTCATCGGCGCCGCCAGCAGCGCACCGGCCGCGCCCCACAACATCGTCCAGAACACCAGCGCCATCATCAGCGTGATCGGATGGAGGCCGAGCGAATCGCCCAATACCTTGGGCTCGAACAAGTTCGCGATGAAGTGGATCGCGCCGGGAATCGCGAGCGCCATCACCAACTCCGGGCGGGTCACCTCAGGGCTCACGAACAGCACGGGCACCGGCAGCAGCAGCGCGATGAAAACGCCCACGGTGGGCACGAAGCTCAGCAAGAACGTGAGCAGCGCCCAGACCATGGCGAGCGGCACTTCGAGCCAGAGCAGCGTGATTCCGACTAGCACGCTGCTCACGCCGGAGAGCATGATCTTGCCCGCGAGGTAGGCCTGCACGCGGCGCACGATCTGGCCCCAGGTTCCCTTTTGCTCGCGGCTGAATGCGTCCGCCCCGAGCATTAGGAAGAACACGAACACCAGCACGATCATCGAGTTCGAGAGCAGGCTCACGACCGTGTTCGTGACGGTCTGCAGCAGCCCGCCGATCGTGGCGACCGGGATCTCGCGCAGCTTGGTCATGCCTTCGCCGAGGCGGCTGCGCGCCCAGCTGGGCAGCCAACTCGCGGCTTCGTCGACGAGCTGCGCGATCTGCACGGCGTACGCCTCGCGGCCCGCCGCGAGCTCGCTCACCGAGGTCGCTACGAGTGCGCCGGTGCCCGCGAGCGCGAGCAGGCCCAGTAACAACACGAGCGCGAGCGCCGCGCGGCGCGGCACGCGCGTGTGCTGCACGAGCAGGTCGACGCCCATGCCGAGCGCGAGCGCGATGAAGAGCGCCATCACGAACGGGATCAACACCGGGCGCAGCCACCAGAGCGAGAACGCGATGCCGATCGTCGCGAGCACCGCGAGGCACACGGTCTGCACGCGCAGCTCGCGCGCGGAGATCTGGCGGCCATCGCCGGGTTTGTTCGCGGCCAGGGCCCTACTCCTCGCGCTTGCGCGCGAGGGCGCCCGCGTGGCCGGTGTAACGCGCGGGCGTGAGCGCGCGCAGCCGCGCCTTGGCGTCCTCGGGAATTGCAAGCGTCTCGACGAAGCGCGCGAGGTCTTCGCGCGAGATGCCGCGGCCGCGCGTCAGCGCCTTCAGCTTCTCGTAAGGCTCGGGCACTCCGTAACGACGCATGACGGTTTGCACCGCCTCGGCGAGCACCTCGGTCGTGGCGTCGAGTTCCTCCGACATCGCAATGGCGTCGGCCTCGAGCCGCGGCAGCCCGCGCGCCAGCGATTGCCAGGCAATCGAGGTGTAGGCCGCCGCGCTGCCCACGTTGCGCAGCACGGTCGAATCCGTGAGGTCGCGTTGCCAGCGCGAGATCGGCAGCTTCTCGGAGAGGTGCCGTAACAACGCGTTGGCGACGCCGAAGTTTCCCTCGGCGTTCTCGAAGTCGATCGGGTTCACCTTGTGGGGCATCGTCGAGGAACCGACTTCGCCCGCGACCGTGCGCTGGCGGAAGTAGCCGAGCGAGACGTAGCCCCAGACATCGCGCGCGAAGTCTATGCCGATGGTGTTGAGCCGCGCGAGCGCGTCCGCGTACTCGGCGATCCAATCGTGCGGCTCGATCTGCGTCGTGAAGCGATTCCACGTGAGGCCGAGGCTCTCGACGAAGCCGCGCGAGACGGCCTCCCAATCGACGTCGGGGTAGGCCGCGACGTGCGCGTTGTAATTGCCCACCGCGCCGTTCGCCTTGCCGAGGATCTCCACGCCCGCGAAGCGTGCGCGCCCGCGCGCGAACCGCGCGACGACGTTGGCGATCTCCTTGCCGAGCGTGGTGGGCGAGGCGGGCTGGCCGTGGGTGCGCGAGAGCATCGCGAGATCGGCCCAGCGCTCGGCCGCGGCGCCGAGCATGACGATCACTCCATCGAGCTCCGGCAGTAACACTTCGCTGCGCACGTCGCGCAGCATCAGCGCATACGCCAGGTTGTTGATGTCTTCGCTGGTGCACGCGAAGTGCACGAACTCGGAGATCGCCGCGAGCTCGGGCAGCTCCGCGAAGCGTTCCTTCAGGAAGTACTCGACTGCCTTCACGTCGTGGTTGGTGGTGCGCTCGATCTCTTTGACGCGCGCGGCGTCGGCTTCCGCGAAGTCCATGAGCAGCACCACCAGGAACGACTCCGCGTGCACGGAGAGCCGTGGCACCTCAGGCACGCCCGCATGCGCGGCCAACGCGCGCAGCCAGGCCATTTCGACGATCACGCGGTAGCGGATCAGCCCGTACTCACTGGTGAGAGCGCGCAACTTCGCTGTGCGAGCGCCATAGCGGCCGTCGATCGGTGAGATCGCTGTGAGGGCGCTGAGCTCGAGTTCCTTCATGCCTGCCACTCCCGCGCGTTGCGGAACAGCCGCATCCAAGGCCCGTCGTCGCCCCACGCATCCGGCCGCCAGGAGTGCTGCACCGTGCGGAAGATACGCTCCGGGTGAGGCATTAGGAGGGTCGCGCGGCCATCCGCAGTGGTTAAGCCCGTGAGCCCGCCCGGCGAACCGTTGGGGTTCGCGGGGTAGCTCTCGGCGACGTGGCCGTTGCCATCGACGAAGCGCGCGGCCACGACGCCGGGCGTGCCCTCGAACTCGGCGCGGCCCTCGCCGTGGGCCACCGCGATCGGGAGGCGCGCGCCCGCCATGCCCCGCAACAACACAGACGGGCTGTCGAGCACCTCGATCATCGCGAGCCGCGCCTCGAAGCGGTTCGAGCGGTTGCGCACGAAGCGCGGCCAAGCTTCTGCGCCGGGGATCAGTTCCTTCAACTGCGCGAGCATCTGGCAGCCGTTGCAGACGCCGAGCGTGAACGTGTCCGGCCGCGCGAAGAACGCGGCGAAGGTGTCGCGCGTGCGGGCATTGAACAGGATCGACTTCGCCCAGCCGCCGCCGCCGCCGAGCACGTCGCCGTAGGAGAAGCCGCCGCAGGCGACGATGCCGGCGAAGCCATCGAGCGTGATGACGCCGCCGTGCAGGTCGGTCATGTGGACGTCCACGGCGTCGAACCCAGCGCGTGTGAACGCCGCGGCCATCTCGACCTGGCCGTTCACGCCCTGTTCGCGCAGCACCGCGACGCGCGGCCGTGCACCCTTGTTGACGTAGGGCGCTGCGATGTCGACGGCGGGATCGAACGCGACCCTCACCGACAGACCCGGCGCTGAGGCGTCGAGCCGCGACGCCTGTTCCTCCGCCGCGCAGTCCGGATCGTCACGCAGCGCGGCGAGCGCGCCGGTGCAGTCGCTCCAGGCGCGG
>JANNRF010000287.1:0-17673 GCA_031401135.1 Deltaproteobacteria bacterium
CGCTACCTGCTTGCTACATTCGATAACCTGGCTTTTTCGGTGTCGGCTACTACTCGTGCGCAGCGTCCTCACGAGGAGGACGGCAAAGATTATTACTTTATTACGCCCGTGCAACCCCCGCCTTTAGTTGCCAGCATTAAGTTGGGCACTCTAGAGGGACTGCCGGTGTCAAACCGGAGGAAGGTGGGGATGACGTCAAGTCCTCATGGCCTTTATGACCAGGGCTACACACGTACTACAATGGCCGGTACAAAGGGCAGCAACACAGCGATGTGGAGCGAATCCCATAAAACCGGTCTCAGTCCGGATTGGAGTCTGCAACTCGACTCCATGAAGTTGGAATCGCTAGTAATCGTGGATCAGCATGCCACGGTGAATACGTTCCCGGGCCTTGTACACACCGCCCGTCACACCACGAGAGTCGGTTGTACCAGAAGGCGTTGGGCTAACCCGCAAGGGAGGCAGGCGCCCAAGGTATGGCTGGTAATTGGGGTGAAGTCGTAACAAGGTAGCCGTAGGGGAACCTGCGGCTGGATCACCTCCTTTAAAAGGAAGATACTGTTTGGCAACAGACAGATCAATCCAGGTCAACGGACGTTGTTTTGCTATTTGGTTTTGAGAGATTGGCTGGTCTTCGATTGAAGGCTGAACAGATCTTTTAAAAGCAGTGGAGAACGGGCCTATAGCTCAGTTCTGGTTAGAGCGCACGCCTGATAAGCGTGAGGTCACTGGTTCAAGTCCAGTTAGGCCCACCAAGCTGGAATTGAGAATTAGGAGTTACGGATTACGAATGAATGAAGGTGAGCTTTTAATTTCCTTAATTCCTAATTCGTAATTAATAATTTGTAATTCAAGAGAGTTGGGGGTGTAGCTCAGCTGGGAGAGCGCCTGCCTTGCACGCAGGAGGTCATCGGTTCGATCCCGTTCACCTCCACCATTCTAATGATGGTGGACTCCACAGAAGTATAATAGATAGAGGTAAAAATTGAGAGTTGGACGTTATTTAATAGCGTCCAACTTTGAGTTTTTAACTCAGTCGTCATCTTTTAGAGATGAACGAGAATGATCTTTGATAATTGAATAGCATAGTAATGAAGTAAAGATACTGATCTTTAGTTTAGTTTGTACGTAAGGCTAATAAAAAAAACCATTTTTATGGCCAAGCTACTAAGGGCAGACGGCGGATGCCTTGGTATCAGGAGGCGATGAAGGACGTGGAAAGCTGCGATAAGCTTCGGGGAGCTGCTAACAAGCTTTGATCCGGAGGATTCCGAATGGGGAAACCCGGCTGGGTTAAAACTCAGTCACCATAGACTGAATACATAGGTCTATGGGGCGAACGAGGGGAATTGAAACATCTCAGTACCCTCAGGAAAAGAAAGTAAAAACGATTCCCGAAGTAGCGGCGAGCGAAACGGGAAGAGCTCAAACCGTATGTATGTAAGCCTGTAAGCGTTGTATATACGGGGTTGTGGGACCTTAAGGTGTTGATTACAGTCAGCACATAGAGTTACAAAAGTCATATATAGCAGAACAGTCTGGAAAGGCTGGTCATAGAGGGTGAAAACCCCGTACGCGAAATATATGGCACTCTACTAAGGCACCCGAGTACCACGGGGCACGTGAAACCTCGTGGGAATCTGGGAGGACCATCTTCCAAAGCTAAATACTACCTGATGACCGATAGTGAACCAGTACCGTGAGGGAAAGGTGAAAAGTACGGGGGGACCCGAGTGAAATAGAACCTGAAACCGTCCGCTTACAAGCAGTGGGAGCACGATGTTAGCAATAACCGTGTGACCGCGTGCCTTTTGCATAATGAGTCAGCGAGTTACCATATGCAGCGAGGTTAAGCCGTTAGGTGTAGCCGGAGCGAAAGCGAGTCTTAATAGGGCGATATAGTTGCATGAGGTAGACCCGAAGCCGGGTGATCTATCCATGTCCAGGGTGAAGCGAAGGTAACACTTCGTGGAGGCCCGAACAGGTGTAGGTTGAAAACTGCTCTGATGAGCTGTGGATAGGAGTGAAAGGCTAATCAAACTCGGTGATAGCTGGTTTTCTCCGAAATATATTTAGGTATAGCCTCGAGAGTTTACTGACGGAGGTAGAGCACTGAATGGACTAGGGGTCCCACCGGATTACCAAACCCAACCAAACTCCGAATACCGTCAAGATAGATCTCGGGAGTCAGACTACGGGAGATAAGTTCCGTGGTCGAGAGGGAAATAGCCCAGATCGTCAGCTAAGGTCCCCAAATACATGCTAAGTGGAAAAGGAGGTGGAACTGCCCAGACAACCAGGAGGTTGGCTTAGAAGCAGCAATCCTTTAAAGAAAGCGTAATAGCTCACTGGTCGAGTGGGGCTGCGCCGAAAATTCAACGGGGCTTAAGCATGTTACCGAAGCTACGGGTTTTAAAATCACTTGTGATTTTAGAGCGGTAGGAGAACATTGTAGTAACCGTAGAAGGTGTATCGTAAGAAGCGCTGGAGGAACTACAAGAGCTTATGCTGACACGAGTAGCGAAAAACAAGGTGAGAAACCTTGTCGCCGAAAACCTAAGGTTTCCTGTAGTCAAGTTAATCTGCTCAGGGTTAGTCGGTCCCTAAGCCGAGGCCGAGAGGCGTAGGTGATGGAAAACAGGTTAATATTCCTGTACTGCTTTATTATCGTTTGAGTGAAGGGGGGACGCAGAAGGGTAGGCCATCCTAGTGTTGGAATACTAGGTTTAAGCGAGTAGGTGGAGGACTTAGGCAAATCCGGGTCCTTGTATAACATCGAGACGTGATGACGAAGGGGCGTAAGCCCCGCAAAGTGGTTGATCCCATGCTGCCAGGAAAAGCCTCGTAGCGAGATAGTAGAGTAACCGTACCGTAAACCGACACAGGTGGGTAGGGAGAGAATCCTAAGGCGCTTGAGAGAACTCTGGTTAAGGAACTCGGCAAAATAACACCGTAACTTCGGGAGAAGGTGTGCCACCACTGGTGAAGCGATTCGCACGCAGAGCTAGGGGTGGTTGCAGTGAAATGGGGGGAGCGACTGTTTACTAAAAACACAGGACTCTGCGAAGTCGAAAGACGCAGTATAGGGTCTGACGCCTGCCCGGTGCCGGAAGGTTAAGGGGACTTGTTAGGAGCAATCCGAAGCAATGAACCGAAGCCCCGGTAAACGGCGGCCGTAACTATAACGGTCCTAAGGTAGCGAAATTCCTTGTCGGGTAAGTTCCGACCTGCACGAATGGCGTAACGATTTCCCCACTGTCTCAACCAGGGGCTCAGCGAAACTGTATCATCGGTGAAGATGCCGATTACCCGCAACTAGACAGAAAGACCCCGTGCACCTTTACTATAGCTTGGCATTGTATTTTGATATAGTTTGTGTAGGATAGGTGGGAGACGTTGAAGCTGGTACGCTAGTACTGGTGGAGTCAACCTTGAAATACCACCCTGATTATCTTAGAATACTAACCTAGACCCGTAATCCGGGTCAGGGACATTGTCTGGTGGGTAGTTTGACTGGGGCGGTCGCCTCCTAAAGAGTAACGGAGGCGTGCAAAGGTTCCCTCAGGCTGATTGGAAACCAGCCGTAGAGTGCAAAGGCATAAGGGAGCTTGACTGCGAGACCTACAAGTCGAGCAGGTGGGAAACCAGGTCTTAGTGATCCGGTGGTTCTGAATGGAAGGGCCATCGCTCATCGGATAAAAGGTACGCCGGGGATAACAGGCTGATCTCCCCCAATAGTTCACATAGACGGGGAGGTTTGGCACCTCGATGTCGGCTCGTCGCATCCTGGGGCTGAAGCAGGTCCCAAGGGTTTGGCTGTTCGCCAATTAAAGCGGCACGCGAGCTGGGTTTAGAACGTCGCGAGACAGTTCGGTCTCTATCCGCCGTGGGCGCAGGAGACTTGAGGGGCGCTGTCCCTAGTACGAGAGGACCGGGATGGACGAACCACTGGTGTACCGGTTGTTCCGCCAGGAGCACCGCCGGGTAGCCAAGTTCGGAAGGGATAACCGCTGAAAGCATCTAAGTGGGAAACCCACCCCAAGATGAGGTCTCCCGGGACGTGAGTCCCCTAAAGGGCCGTCAGAGACCATGACGCAATAGGCCGGAGGTGGAAGCGCGGTAACGCGTGGAGCTGACCGGTACTAATCGCCCGTGAGGCTTGACCACTTTCCTCTTGCAATCGCGCTAGCACTGATTTCCTGAACTCCGCGAGGACCCAGAAAACTATTTGATTGACCACAGGCCGTGGTTTGATCTTTTCATTTTCCCACCGTCCATAGAGCAGGGGCCACACCCGTTCCCATTCCGAACACGGAAGTTAAGCCCTGCTTCGGCGATGGTACTGCCGGGCTTCCCGGTGGGAGAGTAGCTAGACGGTGGGATCTCTCAGTGCGGCGTCGACTCGATCACTCGAGTCGGCGCCGCTTTCCTTTTCAGCGGGGGTCAGCAACACGCCGACGTAGGGCCTCCCACGTGCGAGCGACGCTCAGGATGGGCTCCTTCCGCGCAAGGTTTGGGACCCTGGCCAGCTGGGTCCACGTAAAGGCAGTCGCTCCCCTCAGCGCGATTGCCTTCGGCCGGTCGATCTCCCCCAAGCTTTGGAAGATCTCAGCGCGATCTACTTCCTCGCGCTCCATTGGCTCCCCGTTGATCCAGTGACCGAGGAGCCCTCTCATGTCGCTCAGCGCGAGAGGATCGGGAACCCGAGGCCCGATGCCGCGAACTACGAACGGGATGCGCGTCTGCTCCTGATCGAGTGCCTGCCCGTGGCCCAGTTGACCGTGTTCGTAGAATGCTTGCCCGTGGTCTCCGGTGACTAGCACCACGGTCTGCGCCCCGAGTCGCTCGTCTGCCAGAGCCACGAGTTCCCCAATTCCTCTGTCGACGTTTGCCGCTGCGTTCAAGTAGGCCTTCCAGAGCGCCTCGCGGTTCTCCGGTCGAATCCCGCTCCTTTGCAGTTCCCCGCTGCCAAGGATGTCGTCGAGTTCCCGGTGCCAGTACGGGAAGTGCGTGTCTACCAGGTTGACGTAGAGAAACAGCGGCGCGCGTGATGCCCGCGTGTCGAGATACGCACTCACCCGCCCCACGACCGTCTTCCACGACACCTGCAAGCTGATCGGCTGCGCAGAACGAGAAGTACGGTGCTCGGCATCCTGTCGCGCGTCGTAGAAGAAGCTCGCGCGCTCGGTGCCGAGTCGAGCGTCGCCAGATCGGATTCCATCGTGCTGACCAGAGAACCAGGCCACCTCGTAACCACGTACGAGGAAGTCGTCGACGAGCGTCGAGGCATTCGCTGTCGGCACGACGCGCCCTTGCATGAGCGAAGCACGCGAGGTCCACGTCACTGGCACATGGGTATAAGCGTGTTCGCTGTGCATCCCGCTCGCCGCGAACGCGTTGATGTTCGGGGTCACCTCACGACCATTTTGGCGGAGGCCGACAACATCCGCGCGAAAACTCTCGAGGAAGATCAACACCACACTCGGCGCCCCTGGTCGCGGCCACGGGGTCGGTACCGAGACGGGCAGCGGAACCTTGAAGCCGGCCGGCAGGTCTCCGGCGAAGCCGTTTTCGTCAACGCCGTTGCCAGGAATCTCGATTGCCCAGGGGTTGATCGCAGAGTCGAACGGCGCTGGGTCTCCGGGCCTCGAGAGCCAGCCCACGCCATCTCGATCGAAATCCGTCAGCAGATCCACCGACTCGGCAATCACGCGGCCCGCCGGTTTGGCGGCTAGACCGAACTCGATCGCGGGCGCTCGCGACGCAGTCACTCCGAGCACCGCGCCGCCCGCGAGCAGACACCCGACCGCCGCCAGTGCCAGCCTCGACGCGCGCGGCAACTCAGCTGTCGCGAGCAAAGAGCTCGCACGCTCCAGCCAGCGTACGAGAAGAGCGATGCCCAGGATCGCTACGCCAGCGCCGGCCGCGAGAAGCATGAGAGGCGGGAGATCCTGCGCGGCCTCGCCCAGCGCGGCGCGCCAGCTTCCCGCGGCAAGGTCCAGCATCAACCCGAGTTCGAGTACGTCGCCGAGCACGCGGTGAAGACGGTGCATCGCCAAGTCGAACGCCAGCGGCAGCGCGACGCCGACGACGGCGGCGGAGGCGAGCGCGCGTAGCGGCTTCGCTCGAAGCGCGCGCGCGACGCCGAGCACCACGAGCCACACGGCCGCGAGGACACCGACGTCGAGCACTGCTGCGCTGACGAAGAACGCCGCGCGCTCGCTCACGCCTTGCAGCGCGAATCCGTTGTAGCCGCTGCTGAAGTAGGCCTTAGTGAGATCGAGCACGACGGCGTCAGCGACTCCGAGCGTCGCGACGCTCACTGCGAACAGCACGCGCCAAGCGGTCGAAGCGCCCAGGCTCATGCTTCTCCGCACACGTGCGAGAAGTAGCGCCAAGTGTCGGCGAGCCAGGTCGTGGCGGCGGCTTCGACGGCTGCGGCGTTGTTAGGAAACGCGGTGCCGGAGACCAGCACGAGCGTCGTCGGGCGCGGGCCTCGCAGCGCGAGCCCGACCGCACGGCGCAGCTGCGCGGCGAGCGGCGAGCGCACCGGGCGGCCGTCGAAGACGAAGAAATACGCGACCAGGCGGTGGCCCGGAACCTGCGTGCGGTCCCAGGCGATGTGCACGGGGATCCGCTCACCGTCCACCTCGATCTCGCGGACGATCAGTTCCTCGGGCTCGAGCCGGTCGGCCGCGAAGCGGAGGGGATTCTCGTACAGCGACGGCCCGTCGTAGGAGCGAATGATCTGGAACTGCAACGGCACCTTCGGGAGCGCCGGGTTCGCGACTTCGCCCTCGCTCCATTGAAACGTCGCCGGGCTCAGCGAGTCGAGCCGTTCCCCCAACGCCAGCGTGCCGGCAATCATCGAGGTCGCCTTGAGCGCCCCCGGAGCGCGGCAGGAGTCTTCGCCGTGCAGGCCGCGGTACGCCGCCACGCGAGGCGCAGCTCCCGCCACAAGCAGCGCGATCAGCGCGATCACGTGCTTCCCCGACACACGCATTAGGCGAGGTCTCGGAACGGATCTCGCCCCGCCGCGAGCAGCAAGCCGCCGACGACGATCGCGAAAGTCGCAACGCCCGTGAGCGGGTGCAGGGGGCTCTCCATGATCCACTTGCCGATGCCTGACGACATCAGGATGAGCGCCGACACCCGGACGATGTTCGCCGCAATCGCAAGCGGCGCCGCCGCGAGCAGCAACAAAATGCGGCGGCTGTGTGTGCGCGCATAACAAGCAAGCACGATCGCGACCGTGACGCCGGCGTAGAGTGTCGCGACGCCGCTGCACGCATCCGCGACGACGAAAACGTTCCCTTCGCCCGCGAGTTGGATCACGGTTCCCTTGCGCAGCGCGGAGACGCCGAGCGCATGCAGCAGCGGCTCGACGCCTTCCGCCGTGAGGTGCCGCAGGCCGACACTCGTCGCCACCGCAGCCGGCACGGGCACCATCAGCAACCCGAGCGACAGCGGCACCGCGAGCAGACGCGTCCGGCGGGCGCCCAGCAGGAGCAGCGCGAGCCCCGGCAGGCTCGCGATCAGTGCGAGGACGCCGAGGTATCCGGTGCGCAACGCAGAGTCGATCGCGTGCAACGCGAGCGAACCGATGATCCACGCGAAGCCCCAGCGAGAACTCTCCCCGGCGTCGCTCGAGTCGTCACGCAGCGCGTTGTGCGCCAGCAGCGCAATCAGCGGCGGCATGAAGACGCCGTGGTTGTTGACCCAGACGCTGGCCGTCCAGAAGCGCCAAAGCCAGGCCATCGTGGGCCAGAACACGAGCGCCCAAATCGCGAGCGCTGCCCACACCGCGAGCGGCACGGCGCGTGCGCTAGGCGCCTCGATCTGGATCGCGTCGGGGTCGCCCTCCGGCAACCCGTTTCGCACGCGGAACGCAAACACCACTGCAGCGATCCCGAGGCCGACAACCGCAGCCCGCCCGAGTTCGTCCCCGGTCAGCGGGCTCGCGATGAACAGCGCGCCGACGACACCAGCGATCGCGAGTTCTCTGACGAGTTGGCGGTGTCGCACGGGTCCCTTTTCGGCGACGCACGAACGCTGGCTGAGCGCTCGCGCGGCGCCTCAGCTTCCGAAGCGATCGAGCACGTACGCGGCCAGTTCGCGTCGCCCCGACTCATCGAGCGGCGGCGCCGGCATCGGTGGGGTGGGCGCAGCAAAAAAGACCGTGAGCGAGGCGAGGTCATATCGCTCGCCGAGCTTGTCGAGCTTCTTGGTGACCATGCCCGGCGCGGCTGCGGCGGTTTCATGGCAGCTCGCGCAGGCGTGCGCTTGCCACGAGGCTGCGCCGCCCGCGATCAAGACCCCGCGCTCTTCTGCCCCGAGCGCGGCGAGGGCGTCGGCGCCTGGTGCACGGGCCGCCGTCACATCGAGCGTGGGCGCCACTACGCCCGAGCCCCGCGCGCCGCGCTTCCGGATCGCGTAGATCGCGCCGCCGTAGTCGTCCGACACGAATATCGTGCCGCTGCTCGGCGCCTCCACCACATCGACGGGGCGCCCCGAGACCTCCTCGTCGACGAGGAAGCCGCTCAGGAAATCTTCGGCCCGGACCGCACCGCTCGCGTCCCAGTGCAGCGAGACGACGCGGTAGCCGTCTTTGCGCGTTCGGTTCCACGAGCCGTGCAGGGCGACCAGCGCCGCGCCCTGATAACGCGCTGGCTGTGCGGCGTGCTGCAGGAACGTGATGCCCAGCGGTGCGTTGTGCGCGTTGAAGGCGAACGCAGGCGGCATCGAGGCGGCGATGCGCGCCTCTTGGCCCGCGCCGAACTCGGGGTCCGCTTCGCGGTCGCCGTTCGCAACCGGCCAGCCATAATCGCCGCCCGCGACGACCCGGTTGAGTTCGCACGGCGGCACGTCGTCCCCCAATAAGTCGCGGCCGTTGTCGGTGGCGAACAGTTCGCCGCTGCCGGGGCGCCAGGCGAAATCGACCGCATTGCGCAGCCCGCGCGCGTAGAGCTCGAAGCCGCTGCCGTCGGGCGCGTAGCGCAGCATCGCCGCGCGGCGCTCGTCCGGCTCGACGCAGACGTTGCAGCTGGAGCCGACCGTCACGTAGAGCTTGCCGTCGGGGCCGATGCCGACGTTGCGCGACCAGTGGTTGCCGCCTTCGGGCAAGCCGGTGACGACGTACTCGATCGCGCCCTGGGTCGTGCCTGTCGCCACATCGAAGCGCACCCGGCCGATCGCCGAACCCTCGCCGATGTAGAGCCAGCCATCCGCGGACAGCGCGAGCCCGTGCGGGCGGCTCAGCCCCGTGAACAAATCGCGGGCTTCGTCGGGCAGGCCGTCGTCGTTCTTGTCGCGCGCGAGCAACACCACGCGTCCGTCGCGCGGCAGGCTCACGAGCAGGTCCCCGCGCGGTGTGGCGAGCAGCATTCGCGCGCCCGGGAGCAACGCGTACAGCGCAATTTCGTATTCCGGGGGCACGCTCAGCCGGCCCGACACTTCGTTCGCCGCGGGCGCTTCGCCGCCCCACCCGAAGAGCGAGTTCGTCATCGGGGCATTCACCGCGTACTTCTCTGGCAAGAGCGCGCGCAACAGCGTGCATCCGCCAAAGATGAGGACTGCCCCGAGCACGAGAATCCGAAGCCAACGTTTTCGCATGGGCGCGCAGCATACTGGCGATGCCGCCCTCGGCGTGCGCCGGGTTGACACCGCACCCGATAAACGGGAAAACTGCGCGCTCTTTTGGCGGGCGGGGATCGCCGAGAAGGCGAGGCCCGTCCTGGCCCGCCCCCTCGGCGATGGCCAACGCCAGCCCGCCAGAACCAGTTCGCAAAGGAAGCTCCGATGGCTCAACGCATTCGCAAAGGCGATCTCGTGCAAGTGATCGCGGGCAAAGAACGCCACGCCAAAAAACAGGGCAAGGTGATCGAAGTCGACACCGAGCGCGATCGCGTGAAGGTCGAGGGTGTGCGCATTCAGAAGCGGCACTTCAAGCCCGGCAGCGCGGGGCATCGCGCGGGCGGCATCGTCGAGCGCGAGGGCTTCATTCACGTTTCGAACGTGCAGCTCGTCGACACGAAGGCCGGCAAGCCGAGCCGCGTGAAGATCGAAGAGCGCGACGGCAAGCGCGTGCGCGTGTTCAAGAAGAGCGGCGCGCTCGTGCCGGCGCCGGCGAAGAACTGAAAAGGATGCAAGTCCGCGCTCGGCGCGGACGCGCAGCAAGCCGCAGGCGAGCGGAGTCGGACAGTGGCCTCCGCGCTGTTGACCGGCAGGAAGCTCGCGAACCCGACTGAGTCAAGAGAGGGCATTGGAAATGGCGAAGAAGAGTAAGCGCGAAAAGATCAAGCTCGAGTCGACGGCCGGCACCGGCCACTATTACACGACGAGCAAGAACCGGATCAACACGCCCGACAAGCTCGAGTTCAAGAAGTACGACCCGGTGGCTCGGAAACACGTGGTCTACAAAGAAGCGAAGCTGAAGTAGCCCGCTTGGGTGCTCTCGGTCACGGTGGGCGCGTGGCTGTTGCGCGAGTGGATGCAGCCGGCAGCGCTTCGCGCTGCGGCTGATCCTTCTGAGGGGCGTTGTTAGGGCTTGCTAGCGCGGTCGAACGCATCCGCGAGCACTTCGGCCTCCACCTCGCGCTGCGTCCACAAGCGCAGCTGTTCGCGCGCCTGCTCGATCAGCATCCATTTGCCCGAGACCGGCGTCGCGCCGCGCGCGCGTGCATCGCGCAGCAAGCGCGTTTCGAGCGGGTCGTAGACCGCGTCGAGCACGACGCTGCCTGCGCGCAGGGCGTCAGCGGGCACAGGCGACGCCTCGCTCCTGAGTCCCACGCTGGTGGTGTTGATCAACACGTCATGCGGGATCGCGGCCAACTCTTCGAGCGAGCCCGCCCGCTCCGCGCCGAGTTCCGCTGCGAGCGCCTCCACCTTGCCGGGCGTGCGGTTCAGCACGATCGCGCGCGCGCCGCGCTCGCGTAGCGCGTAGAGCGCCGCGCGCGCGGTGCCGCCTGCCCCTAACACCACCGCGAGTTTTCCCGCGAGCCGCGTCTCGCGCTCGAGCGCGCGCGCAATGCCGAGCCAGTCGGTGTTGCTGCCTACGAGTTCGCTTCCGACGCGCGTCACGGTGTTCACCGCGCCAATCGCGCGCGCTGTGTCGTCGACGCGATCGAGCTGCGCGATCGCGGCTTGCTTGTGCGGAATCGAGATCGCGAGCTGGCGCACGCCAATCGCGCGCGCGCCGGCGATCGCGGCGCCGAGTTGCGCGGGTGTTACGTCGAACGCGACGTAGACGGCGTCGATGCCGAGCGCCGCATACGCCGCGTTGTGCAACGCGGGCGAGCGCGTGTGGCCGGCGGGGTGGAGGAAGATCCCGCACAGCGCCGTCGTCGCGGAGATCTCGCGCCGCGTCACAGCGCCGGGCACGCGAGCACTTTGCCTTGCCCGAGCGGCGTTGCCAGCGCCTCGAACGCAGCCGGCACGCCCGCGAGGCCGACGCGCTCCGTAATCAGTGCGCTCGGGTCGATGCGCTGCTGCGCGAGCATGTCGAGCGTGTACTGGAAATCGTCCTTCTCGTACGCGAGCACGAACTGGAGCTGCGCTTCCTTCATCACGCCCGCGAGCGGCGTGAAGGAATCCGCGCCCACACACACGCCCGCCACGATCACGCGCCCGCGGAAGCGCACGCGCGCGACGCAGTCGTCGATCAGGCCCGGCGCGCCGACCGCCTCGAACACGATGTCGGGCCCGCCCGGCGCGCAGCGCTCGAGCACGGCTGTTAGGTCCTCGTGCAGTGGATCGACGACGCGAGTGGCGCCGAGCTTTTCAGCGAGCGCGCGCCGCCCGGCCGCGCGCTCCGACACGATCACCTCGCGCGCGCCGAAGTGGCGCGCCCAGAGCGCGATCGAGAGCCCGATCGGGCCCGCGCCCACCACTAGGCAGCGGTCGCCGCGCCGCATCCGGCTCGCGTTCACGGCGTGCACGCCCACCGCGAGCGGCTCGACCAGCGCCGCGAGATCCGTGCTCACGCCGCTCGGCACGCGCACCGCTTCGTGCGCCGCGATCGCGACGTACTCGGCGAACGCGCCGTTCGGCTGCCCGAGCCCGATCGGCGTTTGGGCAGCGCAGTACGCACCGAGGCCAGAGCGGCAGCGGTCGCACACGCCGCACGAAAGATTCGGCAGCGCGCACACGATCTCGCCAGCGCGCAGCGTGCCGACCGTCTCCATCACTTCGCCGCAAAACTCGTGGCCCATGATCGCGCCTGCGGGCAGCAGCTTGTGCTGATGCAGGTGCAAATCGCTGCCGCAGATGCCGCAGGCCACGACGCGCAGCAGCGCCTGCCCGGGGACCGGCTTCGGCTCGGGCACGTTCTCGACCGCGAGCTCTCCCGGCATTCTCGAAACCACGGCGCGCATTGCGTCTCCTCTTTCGCAGCGGCCTAGCCTAGATTGCTTCGCCTTCGAGAACGAGGAGCACCAGATGACTGCGCGAGTTGGGATCCTGATGGGCAGCGCGAATGATTACGACGTGATGAAGGCGGCGGAAGACGCGCTCAAGGAACTCGGCGTCGAAAGCGATGTGCGCGTGATCTCCGCGCATCGCACGCCGGAGCGGTTGACGCGCTTCCTCGCAGACGCGGAAGCGAACGGCATCGAGGTCGTGATCTGCGGCGCCGGCGCCGCGGCGCATCTCGCAGGAGTTACGGCCGCGCACACCGTGCTGCCCGTGCTGGGCGTGCCGATCGATTCCTCGCCGCTGCAAGGCCTGGACGCGTTGCTCGCCACCGTGCAGATGCCCGGCGGGATCCCGGTCGCCACGTTCGCGATCGGCAAAGCCGGCGCGAAGAACGCGGGCCTTTTCGCCGGCGCAATCCTCGCGGGCCGCGATCCAGCCGTGCGCAAGAAACTCGAAGAGTTCCGCGCGAAGCAGAGCGCCGCGGTGCCAGAGCGGCCTTAGGGCGTGACCCTGCGCGCAATCGACTGGTCCCCCTACCTCCCGCCGCTGCGCACTCGCGCCGGCCGCATCGCGCCCGCGTCCGAGGCGTTGCGCGCGATTCGAGATGGCTCGCGCGTGTTCGTATCCGCCGCGTGCTCGACGCCATTTCGTTTGCTCGAGTTCCTCGCCGCCGAGCGCTCGCACTTCAGTGAGCTCGAGATCGTCGTCGGCCACCTGCGCCGCCCGCTCGCCGTCTTCGCCCACGCGGGGGAGCCGTTTCGCTTCACCACCCTTCACGCGAGCGATGTCTTCGGCTCGCTGATGGGCTCGCGCTGGGTGGACGTGCTGCCGTGCCGGTACTCCGACTACGGCCGGCTCTTCAGCGCGGGCGGCGCTTATCCCGTCGATGCCGCGCTCGTGCAGGTCAGCACGCCCGGGCCCGACGGCCGCGTAAGCCTCGGCGTGAGCGTCGGCAGCACGCTGCCGGTCGTGCTCAGCGCGCCGCTCGTGATCGCCCAGATGAATCCGCAGATGCCGTACACGTTCGGCGCGGGCGAGCTGCCGCAGAACGCCTTCGACTTCTTGGTCGAGGCCGACGAGCCGCTGCTCGAGCTGCCGGCGTCGCCGCTCGACGACACATCGCGCGCGATCGGGGCGCACGCCGCGGGCGAGATCCCCGACGGCGCGACGCTCCAGTTCGGGATCGGCGCGGTGCCCGACGCGATCCTGCAGGCGCTGCGCGGCCACCGCGAGCTCGGGCTGCACGGCGGCATGATCGGCGACGCGTGCATCGAGCTGGTCGAGGCCGGCGCGCTCACCGGCGCACGCAAGCAGTTCGGGCGCGGTTTCCTTGTCGCGGGTGAAGTGATCGGCTCGCGGCGTCTCTTCGACTGGGTGCACCGCAACCCGCTCGTGCAGATGGCGCCGCCGCAAATCTCACACGGCCTGGCGGAAGTCGCAGCCTGCCCCGACTTCGTTGCGATCAACTCGGCGGTGGAGGTTGCGCTCGACGGCACGGTGAATGCGGAGTCGGTCGGCAGCGCGCTCGTCTCCGGCCCGGGCGGTCAGCCCGATTTCGCGATCGCGGCCAGCCTCGCGGCGGGGCATCGCAACCTGCTCGCACTGCCGTCGACGGCAGCGCGCGGCCGCGTCTCGCGCATCGTGCAGCGCCTCGCACCCGAAGCCACTGCGACGCTGCCTCGCTTCCTCGCCGATCGCGTGATCACCGAGTACGGCGTCGCTCGCCTGCGCGGACTGCCGCTGCGCGCACGCGCGGAGGCGCTCGCGCGCATCGCGCATCCGGATTTCAGGGCGGCGCTCGCGCAGCCTTGACCGGCCTGCCGCGAGATTCCGGGCCGGCACGGCGCTGACCGCCATGCCGGCCGGCAAGCGCGCTTCAGAAGACGCGCTGAGCGACCTCCAATCCGCATCCTCGCGCGACCTCGCCGCCTTGAAGGTCGAGCTGTCGAATCGAAAAGACGCTCGAGAACGCGTCGCGGCTCGAGTCCATCTCGATGTCGCGAGTCACCTCCGTGAAGCCCTGGAGGACACCTGACGCGTCGAAACGCTGGAAGCGAAACTGCGCCGTGAAATTGCTGAGGCCGAGCCAGCGCCAGACGCCCAACGACGGTTGCTGCGCCACCTCACTCGTTGCCACGAGCGAGCCTCCCGAAGCGAACGAGTTGAGCGCGCGGAAGGAGCGAATCACCGCGCCCGAGCCGCACACGCTGAGCGTGACCGAGGAGTCCCACACGCCTTGGATTGCGGCGCGCCGGTACTCGGCGCGCGCGCCCCCCGATGCAAGCGCAACGCTGGGCGGCGAGCCGACCGCAATGGCCAGCAGGAGCGCAGCGATGCTCCAACGCGAGGAAGCCGAACTTCGAAACTTGCCCATGACATTTCTCCTGGATTGATGTTTCGCCGGCGTCATGCCGACGCAGCGCCAATCTCGACGCTCTCGGCTGGGAAGTCGTGAAGCGGCCCCTGAATAGGCGTGAGAGACTGTGACAAGATCGCCCTGGGAGCGGAGGCCTGTGGCAGACGCGCGCTTCTACTGCTTCGGCGACTTCCGGCTCGATGCCCAACGGCGTCTGCTCTCGCACCGCACGCGCGGCGACATCCCGATCACGAGCCGCGCCTTCGACACGCTCTCGCACTTGGTGAAGAACGCCGGCCGGCTCGCGACAAAACGCGACCTGACGGACGCGGTCTGGCCGGACACGGCGGTCGAGGAGAACGATCTCGCGCCACGGTCGCGCTGTTGCCCGTGAACATCTTCCCGCCGCGCGCCTCCGCGATGTTGATCGTGTCCGCGGTCGCCGCGTGATCGATGTTGTGCTTGGCGGAGACCGCGAGGCTACGCAGGTGCCCGTCGTTCGGGCCGACGGGCAGCAGTTCGAGCGTGTCGAGCGCGAACACGCGCGCAACCTCGACCTTTGCGGGGTCGCCGCCCACGCGCGCCTTCTCGGCGGCGACGTTGGGCATCGGGGCTCCTTGGTGCGAACAGAGCGGAGCAGATTATCCCGAGCGAGCCGTCGATAGCGAGCGCCGGTAGCGCGAAACGCGATCGGCCCCGAGAGCGCGAACTCTCGAGGCCGAGGGAAAGAGCAAACGCGGGCCGCTGCTTACGCGCTGCGCCTTCGGCCGAGGAGCGCGAGGCCGCCGAGGCCGAGTGCGAGTAGCGAGGCAATCGCGGGCTCCGGGACTCCGAACGTCAGTACGACGTGCGGGATGATGCTGTCGCCGTTGAAGTTGCCGTCGAGCGCGGTGCCGCAGACCAGCTCGAGGGTGCCGGGGCCCGTGACGTTCAGGACCAGCGTGCCCACGGTGAACCGCGCAGAGTTCCCGTTGGCCGCATCGCCCGCAGTGAAGCTGATCTGCGTCGAGGTCGGCGAGGCAGCCACCCTGACCCGAGTCGCACGTGAAGCCCACCACCGAGACCGCACCGCTGACGCGCAACACCACGTCCTGCACTTCGAACGTGATGCCGCCGGCCGCGGCTGTCGGATCGGCCCAGAGATTGATCGAAATGTTTCCGCTTGGCACCGGCAGCGGTAGCGCAGCCGTCACGCCGTCATCTGCCGGGCTGTGGAAGAACATCGCCTGAATCGGAGTTGAGCTCGCGCTTGTCGCAAGCGACGACGCCGCCACGGTCGCAAGAAGAAAGAGCTTCAATCGCATTTGGTTCTCCGCGTTAGGGGTTGGTCTCAAAGTCGGGGCGCCCCGCCGACGCGGGGCGGGCGGCGCTGGGAGGGCGCCGCCCGCTGGCCTAGTTCCCGTCAGCCGCGGGGCAGAACTGCTGCACGCCGGGCGGCAGCACCAGGCTCGCGCGCTGGACCAGCGTGCCGTCGAGACCGCTGCAGTGGAACACGGCGTCGCCGGTCGCCCCGCCGTTCACATCGCACTTGTTGGGCGCCGGGAGCGCGCCCACACCGGCCGTGAAAGGCGCGAGGCCGAGCGACGCGCGCTTGATGAGCGTGCCGTCGAGTCCGGTCACGCGGCCGTCGTTGTTGACGTCGCCGCATTGGCAGGAGTCGCCGATGCCGTCGGGCGCGGAGCCGGGGCCGATGCCGCCGGTGTCGGCCTGGGTCGGGTTCGAGACGAGGTCGCAGTTGTCCGAGATGTTCGGCACGTCGTCGAGGTCGAAGTCGATGGTCCCTACCTGATCGAAGACGTTGCCCTTGGAGAACGAGACCGGCACGGCGATGCTGTCGGCCGGGTTCGTCTGGCTCGTGATTGTCAGGCTCCCCGCCGCGCTGGTCCCGGGCGGGATCAGGAGTGGGTCTGCGCTGATCGTCAGCGTGGCCGGCGTCGCGACGCCGAATATGCCGGGCATGCCAGCGACCGAGAGCCAGGGCTGATCGCTCGTCACGTCCGCAATCAGGCCGATGGCGGCCGCGTCGAGGACCTCGAGCTGAACGGCCTGGAGTGCCGTCTCGCCGTCGGCGACGTGCCAGTCGATCGAGGTCGGCGTAACTGCGAGCGTGGGCGGCAGATCCGCGAGCTGATCGCCGACCTCGACGGTCACGTATGCGTTGGTCGCACGACCCAGGCTGTTCAGGACCGTCACGGAGATCGTGTTGGTGCCCACCGCGAGCTGCGTCGTCTGCAGGACCCGGCCCGTTCCGAGGACTCCATACTGGTTGGCCCAGCCGATGTTCGCATCGCCGATCTCGCCGTCCTGTAGATCGGTGGTCGCCACCTCGAGCGTCACCAGCGTCCCCCAGGCAAAGCGCGTGCCCGCACTCGGGCTCAAGATCACGACCTGGGGCGGCCGCGACGCCACGGTGAAGGGCGCGGACAGCGCCGACGCGGTGTGCACACCGTCGCTCGCGACGATGCTGAGCTGCGTCTGTCCGCCGCCGAGGCGCGTCGAGTCGAGCGCGAAGCTCGTGCCCGGGACCGACAGCTCCACGGGCGAGAACGTCGCGCCGCCGTCGCGCGTCTGATGCACGTCGAAGAGCAGCGGGTCGCCGTCGGGGTCGCTCGCGGCCCAGCTCACCGTGACCGTGCCGTCGGCCGGATCGGGCGCGCCCGGCAGAGCCACGCCGGAGACGAGCGGCGGGCTCGCGCTGATCGCCTGGCTCGCGAGCGTCTGTGAGGTCGCGGCCTCGAGCGCGACGAGTTGCGCGGTTCCCGCGACGAACGGGACCACGAAGGCGAACGCTTCGTATTCGTCCGCGGTGTCGGCGAGCGGGGTCCCCTCGAACGAGTGACTCGCCAGAACCGCTCCGCTGCCGTTCCGGAGCTCCAGTGTGTACGCGCCCGCTACGGGTGCCATGG
>JANNRF010000288.1:0-4400 GCA_031401135.1 Deltaproteobacteria bacterium
CCACTGCGGCCTCGGCTTCAACCCGCTCGCGCTGTACGCCATCGCCGATCGCCTCGCGCAGCCGGAGGCCGGCTGGAAAGCCTTTGAGCGCTCTGGCTGGCGCAGCGCGTTCTTCCGTTAACGCCACGAACCCGACTCACGCACGGAGCCCCCCATGCAACAGTTATCAGGGATGGACGCGTCCTTCCTCTATTTCGAGACGCCGAACGCGCACACCCACATCGCCGGTCTCGCGATCTACGACCCGTCGACGATGCCCGGCGGCTGCATGATCTACCAGCGTCTGCTCGAGGGGACCGAGGCACGCCTCCATCTCGCGCGCTGCTTCCGCCAGAAGCTCGCCAAGGTGCCGCTCGATCTCGATCACCCGTACTGGGTCGAGGACGCCGAGTTCGACCTCGAGTTCCATGTGCGCCACATCGCGCTGCCGAGGCCGGGCAGCTGGCGGCAGCTGTTCACCCAGGCGGCGCGCCTTCACTCTCAGCCGCTCGATCTCTCGCGGCCGCTTTGGGAGATGTACCTAATCGACGGGCTCGACCAGATCCCTGAGCTGCCGAGGGGCAGCTTCGCGATCGTGACCAAGGTCCATCATGCGGCAGTCGACGGCGTGTCGGGCGTCGAAATGACTTCGGCGATGCACGACGACCGGCCCGACGCAGCGCCGCCCGCGCCCGCAGCCGCCTGGATCTCCGAACGAGATCCGAGCGCGCTCGAGCTGCTCGGGCGAGCCGTCGGCAATAACATCCGCTCACCGTTCCGGCTGGCGCGCCTGCTCGGGCAAACCGTGCCCGCGCTGCGCCGTTATCAGGACGAGCAGAAGCGCAGCCGCATCGAGGAAGTCGCGCCCTGCCCGCGCACGCGCTTCAACGAAGCGGTCACGCCGCACCGCGTGGTCGGCGCCGTGAACCTCGACCTCGGGTTGGTGCGTGAGATCCGCAAGACCGTCACCGGCGCCACCGTCAACGACGTGATCGTGACGATCTGCGGCGGCGCGCTGCGAAAATATCTCGCGGCGCGCAACGAGTTGCCCAAGGATTCGCTGATCGCGATGGCGCCGATCTCCGTGCGCAGCGCGGACGAGAAAGGCAGCGCGGGCAATCGCGTCTCGACCATGAGCATCCCGGTTCGCAGCGACCTCGCCGACCCAGCGGAGCGCCTGCGCGCGGTGCACGAGGCCACGCAGCACTCGAAGAAAATGACCGAGGCGATCGGCGCGCGCCTGATGACCGACTACACGCAGTTCATCCCCGGCTCGCTCGCGGGCCTAGCGGCTCGCGCTTCGGCGCGGCTCGGGCTCGCGAACCGAGTGCGGCCGTTCCTGAGCACCGTAATCACCAACGTGCCGGGCCCGCAGGTTCCCCTGTATCTGGCCGGCGCGCGCATGGTCCAGAACTACGGCATGGGCCCGGTGATGGACGGCATGGGCCTGATCCATGCGGTCACCAGCTACTGCGGCGCCATCTCGATCTCGTTCACCTCGTGCCGCGAGATGCTCGCGGATCCGGATTTCTACGAGGATTGTCTGCAGGGCGCGTTCGAGGAACTGAAGAGCGCGACGCTCGGCAGCGCGCCCGCCAAGAACGCCTCAACCGCGGCCTCCGCCTAACACTCGAGGATTCCATGCAACAGCTCACCGGGCTCGACACCAGTTTTTTGACGATGGAAACCGGCGGCCAGTTCGGCCACGTCGGCTCGCTCGCGCTCTACGAAGTATCAGGGCTCGGCGAGCGCTCGCTCTACGACGCGATCGGCGAGGCGATCAACCAGCGCATTCATCTGCTGCCGCCGTATCGCCGGCGGCTGGTCGAGGTGCCGCTCGGTCTCGATCACCCGTACTGGGTCGAGGACCCGGACTTCGACCTCGACTTTCACCTGCGCCACATCGGGCTTCCCCAACCCGGCGACGACCAGCAGCTCTCCGACTTGATTTCGCGCATTCACGCGCGCCCGCTCGACCGCTCCCGCCCACTCTGGGAGATGTACGTGATCGAGGGCCTCGCCAGCGGCCAGGTCGCGATCTACACGAAGATCCACCACTGCACGATCGACGGCGTTTCCGGCGCCGAGATGATGCAGGTGTTATTGGATCGCCTGCCGGAGGGCGCGCCGGTGGCTCCGCCCGCGAAAGCCTGGGTGCCCGATCGCATCCCCGGCGCAGGCGAGATGCTGCTGCGCGGGCTCGGCGGCCTCGTGCGCGCGCCGGACCGCGTGGTGCGCATGGCGATCCGCACCGTGCGCACGGTGACGCAGTCGAACGAGGCGCTGGCTTCGGCCGTGAACACGCTCGGCCTCGACCGCATCCCGATCGCAGGCGATTTGTTACGGCGCCGCACGGCCGAGGTGGACGCGGACCCGATCTCGCAGACGCCCGCGCCTCGCACGCCCTTCAACCGCTCGATCACGCCGCACCGCCGCCTGGCATTCTTCTCGATGCCACTCGACGACGTGAAGAAAGTGAAGACCGCCGCCGGCACCACGCTGAACGACGTGGTGATGGCGATCAGCGCGGGCGCGCTGCGGCGCTACCTCGAAGAGAAGAAGGCGCTGCCCAAAGACCCGCTGATGGCGATGATCCCCGTCTCGATTCGGAGCGAACACGAGAAGCACGCCTACACGAATCGCGTGGGCAGCATTCTCAGCACGCTGGCCACGGACGTGACGGATCCGCTCGAGCGCCTGCAGCGCATTCACGAAGCGATGCAGAACGCCAAGCGGGCTTCGGAGGCCGTGCCCGCGAACCTGCTCCAGGACTGGACGCAAGTGACGACGCCCGCACTGATCGCGCAGGCCGCGCGCATCATCGCGCGCACGAAGATCTTCGACCGCATGAATCCGCCCTTCAACGTGGTGATCTCGAACGTGCCCGGCCCGCGCGAAGCGCTCTACTGCGCGGGCGCGCAGATGCAGACTTATTATCCGGTCTCGGCGGTCGCGGACGGCCAGGGCCTCAACATCACGGTGCAGAGCTACCGCGATCACCTCGATTGGGGCCTGATCTCGTGCCGCGAGCTGGTGCCCGACGTTTGGCGCTTCAAGGACATGTTCGCGGAATCGCTCGAGGAGCTGGTGAAGGCGGTTGCGCTGAAGGCGTAGACCTAATCGTTCGCAGGCGGCGCCGCGCTCGCGGGCGCGGCGGTGCCGCCTGCCGCGATCAGCTCCGCGAAGCCGCGCTCGAAGCACTCGGTGAGCAGCTCGGCGTCGGGCACCGCGGCGCGGTCGCAGTTCACGCCGATCTGGCAGACGCCGTCGTAGCTGTAGAGCGTGACGTTCACCGCCGCGCCGGTCGGCGGCCCGAACGGGAACATGCGCTCGATCTTCGCGCCCGCGAGGTAGACCGCGAAGCGCGGCCCGGGCACGTTGCTCGTCACGAAATCGATCGCCTTCAGCATGCCGCCGAGCAGCGCGACCGAGGCCGCGCGCGGCAGCGCGTTGATCACGCCCATCACCTCGTCGATGTACGGCAGCGCGGGCTCTGCTCGCTGCTCGCGCACGCGCGCGCGGATCTCTCGCAGTCGCTCGCGCGCATCTGTCAGGCCGATCGGGACCAGGAAGCGCGCCGGTGCGAACTGGTTGCCGGCCTTCTGGCCCTTCTCGCCCTCGCGTAAGTTGATCGGCATCGTCATGCGCAGCTCATCGACGGGCGCGCCGTGCTTCTCGTGGTAGAGGCGCAGGCCGCCCGCGATGGCGGTGACGAACGCGTCGTTCACGCTGCCGTCGAGCGCGTCGGCGGCGCGCTTCAAATCCGGCAGCGGCAGCGTGAAACCTGATAAGCGCAGCGCCATGCCGCGCTCGCGCATGATCGGCGAGAGCGGCTCGCTGACCGGCTTGAGAGAGCGCAGCACCGAGTCGAGCGTGTCGCGCAGCTTCTCCGCCGTGCCGCGCGGATCGCGCAGGAAACTCGCGGCGCCGCGCGCGAGCACGCCCACGAAGCGCTGCGCGCCGCTCAGTTGTTGGGCGCCACGCCGGCGCGCTGCGTCGCGCAGCCGGTCACGCTCACTGGGCTCGCTCGCGGGCCCGTGTTCGTCCGCGCCGGCCTGCGCTTTGCGCGGATCGCGCTCGCGTGTGCGCTCGACCAGCGCGCCCGTCATGCGCACAAGGCCCATGCCGTCCGAGACCGCGTGATGCAGCTTCAGGATCATGCCCGCGCGGCCACCTGTTAGGCCGTCGACCAGGTACAGCTCCCAGAGCGGGCGATCCTTGTCGAAGGCCTGCATCGCGATCGGCTCCGCCATGTCGAGCAGTGCGCGCAGCGAACCCTGCCCGCCCAGCGTCGCGTGCCGCACGTGGAAGCGCAGATCGAAGTGCGGATCCTCCTCCCAGCGCGGCGGCGCGAGCCCGAGCGCATCCTGCGCGACGCGCTGCCGCAGCCGCGGAATCTGCGCGAGCGTGTACGCGATCGA
>JANNRF010000289.1:0-12422 GCA_031401135.1 Deltaproteobacteria bacterium
GCCGCGACGGCGCCGCCGCGGCGCGCTCAGCGATCCAGCGCGCGATGTTGTTTGCGGAAGATCGCATCACCCGAACGTTCCTTGAATTGCAGAGGCGGCGCGAGCGCACCGCAAAATCCCAGAGGAGAATCGGGGCACGCAGTTATTCTGCGCCCAACACCCGGAGCGCACATGAACCTGCTCGGAGAACCCGCTTTCGTCGGCCGTCACTGCGGCAGTAATGAGTACGCGATCACGCGCGATGTCGTCGATTTCTACGCGGATGCGCTCGACGATCGCAATCCGCTCTACGCCCGCTTCGCGCCGCCGCTGCTGCACCACTCCGAGTGTTACAAGCACGTCGGCCAGTGGTATCTGAAAAACCTGTTCGGGAACCTGCACGGCCGCCAAGATTGGGAACTGTTCGCGCCGCTTCCGATCGGCCGCCGCGTGCGCACGCGCTCGACGATCATCGAGCGCTACCAGAAGCGCGGGCGCGATTACGTGGTCAACGAGACCGACGTGCTCGATGCCGAGAGCCTCGTGCTGTACGTGCGTGGCCGCACGCATCAATCCTTCCTGCCGCCGCTCCCGCCGAAGGGCGAGCAGCCGGCGGGCGCGTTCGTCGTGGACGAGCGCACGGCGAGCGCGAAAGAGCGTGAGCCGCGCGCGGCGTTCCCGACCGCGACGGGCGCGGAGCTTGCGCCGACAACCAAGAAGATCGACGAGCGCCGCTGCTGGATGTTCTCAGGGCCCGCGCGCAACTATCACACCGATCGGGAGCAAGCCCAGAAGCTCGGCTTCCCTAACATCGTCGTGCAGGGAATGATGACGACGTGTTTCGCCGCGCAGGTGATGCTCGATCATTATGGCGAAGGCTTCCTCGCGGGCGGGAAGATGTCGCTCAAGCTGACGAACGTGGTCTGGGTCGATGAGACGCTGACCGCCTTCGGGCGCGAGCGAGAGCGCACGCAGGAGGGCACGCGCACGCGCGTTCACTGCGACGTCTGGGTAGACAAGGCGGACGGCACGCGCGTGTTGCTCGGGGACGCGAGTGCGCTCGAGTAATCCGGCGTGAGCCCGCGGCGCAGCGAGCGCGGCGCGGACACGCTGCTCACGGCGCTGGGCGTGGCGTGCGATGCGCTGGCGCTGCGCGGCACGCGCGTGCTGGTCGCGATCTCCGGCGGAGTCGATTCGAGCGTATTGCTGCACGCGCTCGCGGCACTGGCCCCTGAACGCGGCCTCCACCTCGCCGCGGGCCACGTGAATCACGGGCTGCGCGGCGCGGAATCGGAAGCAGACGCCGCCGCCGCCGCGGATCTCGCGAAACAGCTCGGCCTCTCGTTCGGCGTGCGCTGCGTGGCGCCGCGCGCGCTGCGCGAAGGCGGCTCGAGCCGCGCGCGCCCAACCTTGCAGGAGGCGGCGCGCCGGCTTCGAAGCCAAGCGCTCCGGGAACTTGCGCTCGAACTGCACTGCGACCTAGTCGCGACCGCGCACACGCTCGACGATCAAGCCGAGACGGTGCTGATGCGGCTGTTCCGCGGTGCGAGCCCGGCCGGCCTCGGCGGAATCCCTGAGAGATCGCGCGACGGCGGGATCGTGCGCCCGCTGCTCGGAGTCTCGCGCGCCGAGATCGAACGCTACGCGCGGGAGCGGAGTCTCAGCTGGCGCGAAGACGCGAGCAATCGCGACCCGCACTACGCCCGCGGTCGGCTTCGCACGAGCGGCCTCGCTGCGCTCGCGGCGGAGATGAATCCTGAATGGCTCAGGGCTGTCGGGCAATTGGCCGAAGTGCAGCGGAAGGAGTCCGCGTGGATCGACGAGCAAGTCGAGCGAGAAGCGCAGCGCTGGCTCCGTCTGGAGAACGGCGCGCTCACGCTCGAGCGAGCGGGCTTCAGCGCGCTGCCCGAGCCCATCGCGCGGCGTCTTGTGCGCTTCGCGCTGCACGCGATGGGCGGCGCGCGCGAAGTCTCGCGGGCCTCGATCGAGCGCTCGGCTGCGTTTGTTCGCAGCGCGCGCGTTGGCGCGATGCTCGATCTGCCGCGGGGCTTGCGCTGGTGCGCGGCGCAGGACCGGTGCCGGCTCGCGCGCGCGAGCAGCGGGAGCGACTCACGCTGCTAGGCTGCCTCGATTCCTCAGGATTTCGGCTCGCGTCGCGCCCGCTTCGAAGCCCCGTATCCGCCCGGCGAGTCGATCCCCCGTCAAACTTGGAGCGACGGTGAACCAGCAGATTTTCAAGAACATGGCGTTGTGGGTGGTGGTGCTCCTCACCGTCATCCTGCTGCTCGCGGTCGTGAACAAAGGCGAGGAGCCGCCCGCGGAGAAGACCTACAGCCAGCTGATCCAGATGCTGCGCGACGGTCAGGTGAAGGATCTGTTGATCGAGGACGGCCACGTCACCGGCGAGACGAGCGACCAGCAGGGAAAGTTCCACGCCTATCTCGATGACGGTTTCCGCGAGCGCTTTGCCGCCGAAATCGACGCAGCCCGAGAACGCGACCCGAACCTAAGCGTCGACATGCGACCCAAGGCCGAGACACCGATGCTGCAGCAGATGCTGTTCGCGTGGGGCCTGCCGCTTCTACTGATTATTGGCTTCTGGGTGTTCATGGCGCGCCAGATGCAAGCCGGCGGCGGAAAAGCGATGAGTTTCGGCAAGTCGCGCGCGCGGCTGCTCACCGAGAGTCAGACGCGCATGACGTTCGACGATGTCGCGGGCGTCGAGGAGTCGAAGGCCGAGCTCGAGGAGATCATCGCGTTCCTGCGCGACCCGAAGAAGTTCACGCGCCTCGGCGGACGCATTCCTAAGGGCGTGCTGCTGGTGGGCCCGCCCGGCACCGGCAAGACCTTGCTCGCGCGCGCGGTCGCGGGCGAAGCGGCGGTGCCGTTCTTTTCGATCTCGGGTTCCGACTTCGTCGAGATGTTTGTCGGCGTCGGCGCCTCGCGCGTGCGCGATCTCTTCATGCAAGGCAAGAAGCACGCACCGTGCATCATCTTCATCGACGAGATCGACGCGGTCGGGCGCCATCGCGGCGCCGGCATGGGCGGCGGCCACGACGAGCGCGAGCAAACGCTGAATCAGTTGCTCGTCGAGATGGACGGCTTCGAGAGCAACGAGGGCGTGATCCTGATCGCGGCGACCAATCGCCCCGACGTGCTCGACCCGGCGTTGTTACGGCCCGGACGCTTCGACCGGCGCGTGGTCGTGCCGCGGCCCGATCTACGCGGCCGGCTCGCAATCCTGCGCGTGCACACGCGCAAGGTGCCGCTCGCGGACGACGTTGATCTCGAATTGACCGCGCGCGGTACGCCCGGCTTCGTCGGCGCCGACCTGCAGAACCTCGTGAACGAGGCGGCGCTGCTAGCCGCGCGCCGCGAAGGCTCGCGAGTCGCGATGGTCGATTTCGAGAAGGCCAAGGACAAGGTGCTGATGGGCGCCGAGCGCCGCAGCTTGATCATGAGCGACGAGGAAAAGCGCACGACCGCCTATCACGAAGCGGGTCACGCGTTGGTCGCGATGCTCACGAAGGAGAGCGACCCGGTCCACAAGGTGACGATCATCCCGCGCGGCATGGCGCTCGGGCTCACGCAAACGCTGCCCGAGGAAGACCGCCACAGTTACACGCGGCAGCAGATGGTCGCGATCATCAAGTACGCGATGGGCGGCCGGGCTGCGGAAGAAGTCGTCTTCTCGCACTTTTCGACGGGCGCCTCGAACGACTTGCAGCGCGCCACGCGGCTCGCGCGCGACATGATCTGTCATTACGGCATGAGCGATGCGATCGGGCCCGTCTCGTTTGACGAAGACGGCGGCGACATTTTCCTCGGCCGCGATTACATGACCCGCAAGACGTACAGCGAGAAGACCGCCGAGCTGATCGACGACGAGGTGAAGCGCATGCTCACCGGCCTCTACGACGAGGCGAAGGCGATGCTCGCGAGTCGGCGCTCGACGCTCGACGCGATCGCGGATGCGCTACTCGAGCGCGAGACGCTCGAACTCGGCGACCTGCAGAAGTTGATCGCGGGCGAAGTGCTGCCGCCGATGCCGCCGCCTTCCGCAGCGGGGGAGGCCACGGCCGTTCGTCCCGCGCGGCCCGCTCGCACGCGCGAGCCGGCTGGCGTGCGGGGCGACTTGCCCGACCCGGAACCGATGCCGGGATAGATCTCGGATCTCTGCGGGGAGTTCGCGGCGATGCATGAAATCGACCTCTTCCGCCGCGACCGGGTGACGATCCTCGGCGTGTTGAACGCCACGCCCGATTCATTCTCCGATGGCGGGCGCTTTGTAACTGCTGCCGGCGCCGCTCCCGACCTCGCTGCCGCGCTGCTCGAAGCGCGCGCACAACTCGCGGCCGGCGCGCACGTGCTCGATGTGGGCGGCGAATCGACGCGCCCGGGCGCCGCGCCCCTAACAGCTGCCGAGGAAGTCGCGCGCACGCGCCCGATCATCGAGGCGCTGGCGAAAGAACTCGGCGCGCCGATCTCGATCGACACGCGGCGCGCGGAGGTCGCCGAGGCCGCGCTCGACGCGGGCGCGACGATCGTGAACGACATCAGCGGCGGCGCCTTCGATTCGCGGCTGCTCGAAGTCGCGGCGCGAAGCGGTGCGCGCGTGATCCTCGGGCACTTGCGCGGCGAGCCCGCCACGATGCAGCACGGCATCGCGTTCGCGGATGTGCTCGCGGAGGTGGGCGACGAACTCGCGGCGGCAATTGCGCGCGCGCAAGCGGCTGGCGTCGCGCGCGAGCGCATCGTTGCGGATCCCGGCATTGGCTTCGGCAAGCGCGCGCCGCACAACCTCGCGCTGCTCGCGAACGTGGCTGTGCTGCGCGCGCGCCTCGGCGTGCCGGTGCTCGTCGGGCCTTCGCGCAAGAGCTTCCTCGGCGAACTCACGGGCGAGCGCGAGCCGGCGCGGCGCGATCTCGCGACCCACGCCGCCTGCGCAGTAGCGATCTTCGCGGGCGCCGACGCGGTGCGCGTTCACGACGTCGCCGGCGCGCGCATCGCAGCGCAAGTCTCGCTCGCACTGCGCGAGGCGCGCCGATGATTCGCGCGGTCTGGGAGCTGATCGCGGGCCAGCTCGCGGAGCTGCGCAGCTTCGTCGAGACCACCTATGAGCCAACACGAGACACCGTGGACATCGCGCTGGTCGCGCTCGCGATTTATTGGGTGCTGCTGCTGCTGCGCGGCACGCGCGCGGTGCAGGTGTTGGTGGGCCTTGGCCTGCTGATGGGCGTACGCATCCTCGCCGATTACTTCGAGCTGATGACGATCACCTGGGTGCTCGACAACTTCCTCGGCCCCGCCGTGTTGATCGTCGTGATCCTGTTCCAGAACGACATTCGGCGCGCGCTGGCGCGCGTCGGCCGGCTGTTCTCGCCGCGCTTTTCGGAGCGCGAGGAATCGCGCGTCGTCGAGGAAGTGGTGCGCGCCTGTGCGGAACTGGCGCGCCGACGGATCGGCGGGCTGGTGGTTTTCGAGCGCGAGACGCGGCTCGACGATCTGATCGAAGCCGGCACCGCGCTCGACTCCGCCATCTCGAAGGATCTGCTCGTCTCGCTGTTCTTGCCCACCGCGCCGCTCCACGATGGCGCCGTGATCATCTCGCACGGCCGGCTCGCGCACGCGAGCTGCATCCTGCCGCTGACGCTGCGCAGCGATCTGCCCGAAGGCGTCGGCACGCGGCATCGCGCGGCGGTAGGCATTACGGAAGAGAGCGACGCGATCGCGGTTGTCGTCTCCGAAGAGACCTCGAGCATCGCGCTCGCTCAGGGCGGCGAGCTCACGATGCAGCTCGATCCGGCGCGGCTGCGCGTCGCGCTCTGGGACTCGTTCTCGCGCACGGCCAGCGAACTCGCTGAGGACGAAGCCGCCGCCGCAGCCGACGACCGAGCGGTTCGCCCGTGACGCGCCTAATCGATTTTCGGTTCGCCGCGCTCGCGCTGTTCAGCGCCGTGCTGCTGTGGGGCTTCTCGCAGCGCACCGCAACGCAGGAGCGCGGCTTCGACATCCCGGTGATAGCGGCCCGCGTGCCGGAAAATCTGATCGTGACTGCGCGCTCGTCCGACGCGGTCGATATCCGCGTGCGCGGCAGCCGCAGCGTTCTGCGCCGCGTGCCGAGCGATCTCGAATACGAAGTGGACCTCGCAGCGGCGAAGGCGGGCGTAACGAACCTCGAGGTCGATCTCACCGCGCTCGACGTCGGCCGCGGCGCGCAGATTGTCAGCCGTTCGCCCACCCAGCTCGAGTTCACGCTCGAGCGCAAGATTTCGCGGCGCATGCGCGTCAAGGCCAACGTGATCGGCAAGCCCGCCGACGGCTTCGAGGTCGGCGAGCCGTCAATTACGCCGCGCCGGCTGCAGGTGACGGGCGCGGAGTCGGAAATCCTCCGGCTCGGCGAGGTGCTGACCGAAACGATCGACGTGACGGGCTTGTCGCAATCGTTCGAGCGAGTGGTGGGCGCCGTGGCGCTCGGTTCGCACACCCGGCTGGATCCGGCGGAGGAGATTCGCGTGCGCGTCGAGATCGTGACTGCGCCGCCCGCGGAAGACCCTGATAAACGCAAGCGGAAGGGCGCGCGATGAGCGACCGATTGTTCGGCACCGATGGCGTGCGCGGCACCGCAAACGTCCACCCGATGACCGCCGAGATGGCGTTACAGCTCGGCCAGGCCGTGGCGCACGTGTTTCGCGGTGGCAGCGGCAAGCACCGCATCGTGATCGGCAAGGACACGCGCCTCTCGGGCTACATGTTCGAGGACGCGCTCGCGGCTGGGATCTGCTCGATGGGCGTGAACGTGATCCAGGTCGGGCCGATCCCCACGCCCGCCATGGCGTTCCTCACCGCCGACATGCGCTGCGATGCCGGCGTGATGATCTCCGCCAGCCATAACGCCTATCACGACAACGGCATCAAGTTCTTCGCCCACGACGGCTTCAAGCTGCCCGACGCGGTCGAGGACCAGATCGAGCAACTGATTACGAGCGGCGATCTGACGCGGCTGCGCTGCGCGCCGGATCGCATCGGCCAGGCGCGCCGCATCGAGGATGCGCAGGGCCGCTACATCGTGATGCTCAAGAAGACGTTCCCGCTCGAGCTGCGGCTCGACGGGCTGCGCGTGGTGCTCGATTGCGCGAACGGCGCCGCCTATAAGGTGGGGCCGACCATGCTCGAGGAGCTGGGCGCCGAGGTGTTCCCGATCGGCGTGGAGCCGAACGGTCGCAACATCAACGACGGCGTCGGTTCGCAGCACCCTGAGAAGTTGGTCGAGAAGGTGCGCGAGCTGCGCGCGGACGTCGGCATCGCGCTCGATGGCGACGCGGACCGCGTCGTGCTCTGCTGCGAGAAGGGCAAGCTGCTCGACGGCGACGCGATCCTCGCGCTCTGCGCCCGCGATCTCGCGGAGCGTGGCAAGCTCGCAGGGCGCGCGGTCGTCGCGACCGTAATGAGCAACCTCGGCCTCGAGCGCGCGCTCGCGGAGATCGGCGTCGATCTCGTGCGCACGCAGGTGGGCGACCGCTACGTGGTCGAGGAGATGCGCCGCCACGGCTACAACCTCGGCGGTGAGCAATCCGGCCACGTGATCTTCCTCGAGCATAATCACACGGGCGACGGGCTCCTCACGGCGCTGCAAGTGCTCGCGATCCTGCGCCGCAAGGAGCTCCCGCTCTCGGAACTCGCGTCCGGCATCGAGCGCTTTCCACAGGTGCTCGTGAACGTGCCGGTGGCGGAGAAACGCCCGCTCGAATCGCTGCCCGAGTTCACGCGCCAACTGCGCGAAGTGGAAGCCGCACTCGGGACGCGCGGACGCGTGCTGATCCGCTACTCCGGCACCGAGCCGAAGGCGCGCGTGATGGTCGAAGGCGAAGACGAAAAGCGCGTGCACCAGATCGCCAACGATCTCGCCGAGGGTCTGCGCCGCGCGCTCGCGGGCGGCCGCGCGTGAAGCGCGCGCTCTGCGTTTCGCTCGATGCGGCGATTCCGGCTGGCGCGAGCGCGCGCCTCGCCGCACGCCTAACAGCTGCAGCGACGCTCACGGAGCTGGCTGGCGCCGATCGCGTGCGCGTCAGCGTGCGCGAGGAGCTGACGCTGATAGGCGCTGCCGAGCTGCGCGATCTGCGGCGCAGCGCGCGGCAGCTCGAGCTGTGCATGGCGCCGTCGCCAGGCCTCGTGAAGTGCGCCTTCGAGACGCGCCCAGATCGCGTGGTGCTCGCAGCCGAGTCGCGCGAGGGCCGGCCCGCGACCGCGCTCGATCTCGCGGGCTGGAGCGCGAGCCTGCCTGGCGTACTGCGTACTTTGCGCGAGGCGGGCATCGAGGTCGCGCTCGCGATCGCGCCGACGCTCGATGCGGTCAAAGCAGCGCACACGCAGGCCGTGACCGCGGTCGAGTTCAGCAGCGCGCTGCTCGTCGACTTGCCGCCGCGCGAGCGGCAGGGCGCGCTGATCGCGCTCGGAGACGCCGCGCGCCTCGCAGCGAAGTTGCGCATGAGCGCCGGAGCCGGTGGCGGGCTCGACCTCGCCGCGCTCGCGCTCGTGCTCGAGGCCGCACCATCGCTCGAGTGGATCTCCGCGGGCCGCGGCCTGATCGAGCGCGCGCTGCTCGTCGGCATCGAGCGCGCCGTCCGCGATTGGCGGGAGCGGATTTAAGCAAGCGGCGCCTCGCCGCGCGCGGCGTGGCGAAGCCGAGCGAAGTAAACGCGCTAGCCAGCGGACGCGAAGCGTCCGCCCAGCGATAGCCTGTCGCGATGCTGATCGACCGCTGGCCGCTCGCGACTGCCGCCGAAATGCGCGCGCTCGACCGCCACACCATCGAAACGCTCGGCGTCCCCGGCGAGTTGCTGATGGAGAGCGCGGGGCAGGCGATCGCGGCGCAGGTGTTGCGGCTGCGCGAGGGCGCGGCCGAGGTCTGGTGTTATTGCGGGGCCGGCAACAACGGCGGCGATGGCCTCGTCGTCGCGCGTCTGCTCCAGCTGCGCGGCGTCGTCGTGCGTGTCGTGCTCGTCGGCGAGCGCGCGCGCTTCACGCCCGAGGCGGCGCGCAACTTTGCGCGCGCCGAGCGTGCGGGGGTCTCGCTCGCGCGCGGTAAGCCGCCGCGCGGCGCCGTGCTGGTCGACGCAATCTTTGGCACGGGCCTCTCGCGCAAAGTCGAAGGCACCGCCGCGCGCGCGATTCGGCGCATCAACGCGAGCCGCCCCGCGTGCCGAGTGGTCGCCGTCGATCTGCCCTCGGGCCTCGACGCGGATACCGGGCAAGTGCTCGGCGTCGCCGTCGCCGCAGATGTTACGGTCGCGCTCGGGCTGCCGAAGCTCGGGCTGACGCAGGAGCCCGCGCGCTCTCTCGTCGGCGAGGTGATCGTCGCGCGCATCGGCATCGCGGACGCGGCGCCCGGGGTCGCGCTTGCCGCGGCGTGCTGGACGCGCGCCGCCGCCGCGCGCGCGCTGCCGAAACGCCCGCGCGCCGGCCACAAAGGCAGCTTCGGCCACGTGCTCATCGCGGGAGGCTCCACGGGCAAGGCCGGCGCCGCGGCGCTGGCCGCGCGCGGCGCCGCACGGGGCGGAGCAGGGCTCGTGACGATCGCTTGCCCGCGCGGCCAGAACGCGATCTTGCAGCGCGCGAGCGTCGAGGCGATGAGCGTGCCGCTCGCCGAATCGCGCCACGGCAGTTTCTCGCGCGAAGCCGCGCGCGAAATCATTCGGCTCGCGTCCGAACGCGGCGCACTCGCGATGGGGCCCGGCTGCGGGCGCGATGCGGAACTCCGCGAGGCGCTTCGCGCTGCCGCGCTCGCCGCCCTGGCGCCACTCGTGCTCGACGCCGACGGCCTGGTCGCCTTCGAGGGCTGTCACGAGAAGTTGCTCGCGCGCTCGAGGCCGACCGTGCTCACGCCGCACCCCGGAGAGGCCGGCTTGTTACTGGGCATCCCCGCAAGCGCGGTCAATGCAGCGCGCCCCTTTCACGCGCGCGCGCTCGCGCAGCAAACCGGCGCGGTCGTCGTACTCAAAGGCCCGGGCAGCGTGATCGCAGATCCAGCGGGCCGCGTGCTGGTGAACCCCACGGGCGGGCCGGTGCTCGCTACGGGCGGCACCGGCGATGTGCTGGCTGGGCTCGTCGCCGCGTTCCTCGCACAGCGCATGGACGCGTTCGAGGCCGCCGCGCTAGCGGCCTTCGTTCACGGCGCCGCGGGCGACAGCGTGAGCGCGCGGCGCGGCAATCGCGGCGCGCTCGCGGGCGAGATCGCCGACGCGATCCCCGAGGTAATTCGCGCACTCGGTGGCGAGCAATGCGAGATCGGACCGGGCGATGCGATTCGTTTCCCAGAGCCCGGCTGACACGCGCCGCCTCGCGGCGGAACTCGGCGCCGCGCTCGATGCGAGCGGCGCCGCCGTCTCGCTGTCGGGCGCGCTTGGCGCTGGCAAGACGCTGTTCACGAAGGCGCTCGCAGGCGCGCTCGGCCTCGACGAACGCGTCGTCGCGAGCCCGACTTTCGTGATCGCAGGCGAGTACCCGCTCGCGCTTGCCGGCGCGCCGGAGCGGCTCGTGCACGTGGATTTCTACCGCGTCGAGAGCGAGGCCGAGCTCGAGGACGCGGGCCTCGATGACTGGCTCAGCGCCGGCACCGTGCTCGTCGCCGAGTGGGGCGAGCGATTTCCGCACGCACTCCCCGAAGATCGTCTGGACGTTCGTATCGCTTCGGGCGAAGTTCCCGAGTCAAGAATTATTGATGCGGAAGCGCGGGGCCCGCGCTCGCGCATTCTCCTCGAGCGCTGGAGCAGGCGATGGCGCTGATCGTCCAGAAGTTTGGTGGCACCAGTGTCGGCGATCCGGAGCGCATCCGGAACGTCGCGCGGCGGGTCGTTGCGACTCACGCAGCCGGCAATCAGGTCGCGGTGATCGTCTCCGCGATGGCTGGCGAGACGAACGCGCTGGTGGCGCTCGCCAGGGAACTCGGCGGCGAAACGCCCGACCCGCGCGAGTACGACGCGCTGATCTCGATCGGCGAATCGAAGACGATCGCGCTGCTCTCGATGGCGATCCATCAATTAGGCCAGCGCGCGCGCAGCTTCACCGGCGCGCAGATGGGCATGCTCACCGACACGAGCCACACGCGCGCGCGCATCCAGAACATCGCCGCCGAGCGCATTCACAAAGTGCTCGATGAGGGCGGCATCGCGGTGCTCGCGGGCTTCCAGGGCGTCGACGAAGGCGGCAACGTGACGACGCTAGGACGCGGCGGTTCGGACACCTCGGCGGTTGCGGTCGCCGCCGCGCTGCAGGCCGACGTCTGCGAGATCTACACCGATGTCGACGGCGTCTACACCACCGACCCGAACATGGTGCGCGGCGCGCGCAAGCTCGCGCGCATCTCGTTCGAGGAAATGCTCGAGATGGCGAGCCTCGGCGCCAAGGTGCTGCAGATCCGCTCGGTGAAGTTCGCGATGCAGTTCGGCGTGCCCCTGCACGTGCGCTCGTCGTTCGATACGAGCGAAGGCACCTGGGTGGTGCGCGAGGAGGACGTGATGGAGAAGCTGGTCGTTTCGGGCGTGACCTACAACCGCGGCGAGGCGAAAATTCGAGTTGTTGGGGTGAAGGATTCGCCAGGCGTCGCCGCAAAACTTTTCGGCGCGATCGCCGACGCTGGCATCGTGGTGGACATGATCGTGCAGAACGCCTCCGCCGACGGCACAACGGACATGACCTTCACGGTGCCGCGCGACGATTTCGAGCGCGCCAAGGAAATCGCCGAAACCGTTGCGCCCGCGGTCGGCGCGAGCCGCGTCGAGGCCGACAAGGCGATCTCGAAGGTCTCGGTTGTTGGGCTCGGCATGAAGGACCACGCCGGCGTCGCCGCACAGATGTTCCGCGTGCTCGCGGACGAGGGCATCAACATCCAGATGATCGGGACGAGCGAGATCAAGATCTCGGTCGTGGTCGAGGAGAAGTACACGGAGCTCGCGGTGCGCGCGCTGCACGCCGCGTTCGTCGAGAGCGGCGCCGATGCGCCGCGCGCAGAGAGCTGAGGCGCGCGCTTGAGCGCAGGCGCAGCGCGCGTGCTCTGGCTCGTGGCGGCGCTGCTGAGCGCGCGGGCATTGTCGGACGCCAGCGCCGCGCCGATCCGCAGCGAGCGCGCAGTTCCGGAGCGCGGGCCCGCGCGCCTGCTCTATGGCGCCCCGCTCGATGCGAACCGCGAGCCAGCGGAGGTGCTCGCGCTGCTGCCCGGCATCGGGCCCACGCGCGCGCGAGCGATCGTCTCAGCGCGCCCGCTCTGCTCGCTCGCCGAACTCGACCGGGTGAGAGGAATCGGTCCAGTGACGCTTCGCACAGTCCGAAGTTCGCTCGCTTTCCCTGCCTTGCCGCGGAATTGCAGCCGCTAGTTACGCGCAGAAGGGGATTGATCGGGCAAGCCGCATCGGGCTAAGTTGCGCCGCACCGCGATTCAGCGGAAC
>JANNRF010000290.1:0-8060 GCA_031401135.1 Deltaproteobacteria bacterium
GCACTGCGCTGGCTCTACGCGTTTCTGGCGCGCGAGCGCGCGGGCGTGGCGGTGCTGCTCGCGTTCGCGCTCAGCACCACCGCGCTCGCGCTCGCGCAGCCTTGGCTCACGCAGCGCATCATCGATGACGGCCTGCTCGCACGCGATCGCGCGGCGCTGTTCGCGAACGCCGGCTTGTTATTGGCGGCCGGGCTCGCGGCGGTCGCGCTCTCGGGCGCGAGTCGGCTGTTTCACACGCGCCTCTCGAGCCGCGTGCTGTTCGCGCTGCGCGAGGAGGTGTACGCGCACCTGCTCGCACTGCCGCCTGGGTTCCATCGCCGCTGGCGCGTGGGCGATCTGCTCTCACGCCTCGACGGCGATGTCGCGGAGCTGCAGCGCTTCAGCGTCGACACGCTGTTCGCGGGGATTTCCTCCGCGCTCGGGCTCGCGGGCGCGCTCGCACTGATGTTCCAGATCGACGCGCGGCTCGCGCTCGCGCCGCTTCTGCTCGCGCCGATCGAGGCGCTCTGGCTTTGGCGCATGCGCCCGCGCGTCGAGGCGAAGAGCCGCGCTCTGCGTGCGCGCGGCGCCGACGTCTCGAGTTTTCTCGCCGAGACGTTGCCGGCGGTGCGCGCGATCCAGAACGCGGTGGCGGAGGCGCGCGAGGCGGCGCGGCTCGCGGCACTGAACCGCGCCTACGCGAGCGACTTGTTGCGGCTCCAGCGCCAGGAGTTCGGCGCCGCGGCTCTCCCGCGCGCGCTGCTGGCTGCGGCGCGCGCGGGCGTGCTGGGGATCGGCGGCGTGTTCGTGATCGACGGCCAGCTCGCGCTCGGCGCGCTGGTCGCGTTCGGGGCGTATCTCGCGCTGGCGATCGGGCCTGTGCAGGCGTTGTTAGGAATTGCGCTCGCGTGGCAGCGGCTGGTGGTGAGTCTCGAGCGCGTCTGGGAGTTGCGCAGTGCGGCGGCGCCGGTGCGAGCCGCGGTCAAGGTCCCGGTGCGAGGCGCGGCAGCGGGCGCGCCAGCTGGCGACGCCGAGCACGCGCGGCACCTGCCGGTACTGCCGCCGCTTGGCGACATCGTCTTCGAAGCGGTGACGTTCGCCTATCCCGACGGTCCGCCGATCCTGCGCGAGGCGAGCGCGCTGCTCCCGCTCGGGAAGAAGGCCGCGCTCTGTGGCGCGTCGGGCATCGGCAAGACGACGCTGGTGGATTTGTTACTGGTGCACGAGCGGCCGGTGCTTGGGCGCATTTGCGTTGGCGGCGTTGATCTGAATGCGATTCCGCTCGCTGCGTGGAGAAGGCGAGTCGCCCTGGTGCCCCAAGAAGTCGTGATCTTCCGCGGCACGCTCGCGGATAACGTGCGTTACGCCGTGCCGAGCGCGAGCGATGCCGAAGTCGCGAGCGCCGCGCAGCGCGCGGGGCTCGCGGACCTAATCGCCAAGTCGCCCGGCGGCATCGGCGCGCGGCTCGGCGAGCGCGGGCAGGGCCTCTCGGGCGGCGAGAAGCAGCGCATCGCAATCGCGCGCGCCCTCTTGCAGCAGCCGCTGCTCGTGATCCTCGACGAGCCGACGTCATCGGTTGATGCATTAGGCGAGGCTGCGCTGCTTGCCGAGATCGACGGGCTCTTCGCAGGCACGACGCGGCTCGTAATCAGCCACCGCGAGGCTCCCCTGGCCGATGCGGATCTGCGCCTCGTGCTGCGCGACGGGAAGCTCCTGGCGGATACGAGGAGCGCGTGATTCGCGTCGCGCTGATCGATGCGGGGGTGGCCGAGCGACACGCATCGCGCGTGCTGGCGGTGCGCGCGTTCGCGCTAGGCGCGGCGGGTGAGGTTGTTACTGAGGACGGGCTGGGCGCGGGTACGAGCGAGGCGCTCGCGCATGGTGCGGCGCTCGCGCACGGCCCGGCGCTCGCGGATGTGTTGCTCGCAGATGCGCGCATCGAGCTCGTCGTAGCGCGCGTGTTCGGCGAGCGCCTCGTCACCAGCGCCGCGCAGCTTGCGGCCGCGCTCGACTGGGCCGCCCTGCGCGGCGCTGTGCTCGTGAGCATGAGCGCCGGCCTGCGCGAGGATCGCGAGGTGTTACGGGAGGCGGTGGCGTGCGCGCTCGCACGCGGCGTCGTGCTGGTGGCGGCGTCGCCCGCGCGCGGCGAGCCCGTGTACCCCGCCGCGTACGCGGGCGTGGTGCGCGCCACGGGCGACGCGCGCTGCGCCCCAGGCGAGTACTCGTGGCTCGGCAGCGCGCACGCGGATTTCGGCGCGCACGTGCGAGCCGGTGCCGTGCGCGGCGCGAGCGCGGGCTGCGCGCACGTGAGCGCACGTCTCGCCGCGCTGCTCGCGGACGGCGCGAGCCCCGCGCGCGCGCTCGAGGCGCTGCGCGAGCGCGCGCACTACACGGGCCCCGAGCACCGCGCGCGCTGAACGCGGGTGTTCACGAAACCCCGGGGACGTTCTTTCAGCAAGCCGTGGCTCACGCGCAACGGAGTCGGAGCCACCGAGCCTGGCCCTGAGCAGCCCCTACGGCGTTTTCGTGAAAGAACGTCCCCGAGGTTTCGTGAACGTGCGGGACGCGCGCGCTGGCCCGAGGCGTGCGCTCGCGTCCGGACGTGTGTCATTCGTCGAGGAACGTCCCCGACGAAACTTTTCGTAGAGGAACGTCCCGGCGTGGTTCGACGCGGTGGGCGCGGAGCCACGCGAGCAGCGGGGCGCGCGCGGGCTCGGGCAGCGCGGCGAGGGCGTGCGCCTCCGCGGCAGCGCCTCCGCGCTGGATCGCGCGCACGAGCGGCGCGATCTCGACGCCCGCGATTTGCCATGTCCCGAGTGGGCGTGCCGCGGTTAACGCCACTTCGCGGGGCTCGATCCAGCCGTCGCACACCACGGGGCGCAGCGCGAGCTCGAACTCGCCGCCGCTCGCGTGCGCGGGCGCTGCGTCGGGCCACTGCGCGCGCGGTTCCCAGAACGCGCCGCGGTGATGCGCCGCGCCCGCGGCGTAGAAATCGCGCGAGACGCGGCCGAAGCGCAGAAAGATGTCCCGCGAGCGGGCGATGTAGAACTCGCGTGCGAGCGCGCCGTGCTCGGGGCGGCGGAGCAGCGTGTTCACGACGGCGGGCGCGACCTGTGCGGTCGAGAGCGCCTGGAAGACGCCGTTGCCCGAGAGCGGATCGACCGCGAGCGCTGAGTCGCCGACGCGCAGCATGCGCTCGCGAACCAGGCCCGCATCGAACACCGGCGTCGCCGCGCGCGCGAACGGCTCGCTGCTCGGCGCGGCGTCTCGTAACAACTCCCGGCAGAGCGGATGCGCGCGCAGGGCCGCCTCGCTGCGCGCAGCCAGTTCGGCGCGCGCCGGCGCATCGCGCGCATCCAGCGCGAGCTGCGTCGTGAGCGCGCCGCGCCCGTCGTCGGCGCACCACGCCCAGCCGTTCGCGAGCGACGCCACCGCGATGCGCGGCTCGCGTGCGGGCACGCACCAGCTCTGCACCACGCACGTCGTCTCGGGCCCGCGCTCGCGCGCCCCGCTCGCAGGCGCCGCGCGCCCGCGCGCCTCGATCACGAAGCTCGCCTCGATCAGCGCGCCCGATGCGAGCGCAATCCTTAAGCCGTTCGCGTCCACGCTCACGCGCTGCACCTCACCGCGCAGCACGCGCACCCCCCGCCGCGCGAGCGCCGCCGCGAGCCCCGCATCGAACGCAGCGCGCTCCACCTGCGCCTCGCCCGCCAACTCGCGCGCATCTCCCGCCCAGTGCACCACGCGCGCGCACGGCGCACTCAGCGCCGCGAGCGCTTCCTCCACACCGAGCGCGTGCAGGGCGGCCACGACCCGCGCCGAGAAACTCTCGCGCCCCGCCCGAGCGCGCGGCTGCGCAACCACGCACACGTCGTACCCGAGCGCCGCGAGCCCGAGCGCCGCCGCCGCCGCGCCCGCCGGGCCCGCACCGAGAACCGCGATCGCGCTGCGCTCCGCCGCCACACGCGCAGTCTGGCACCCCTCGATCGCGCGTGTGGGTTGCCCCAGCGGCTGCTGGTCGAAACCTGAACGTGACCACTTCGTAACCACGCGCCATTTCTGGGCGCGCCCGGCCACCTACCTCACGCCGCGCAATTTCGCGCGAGAGAGGTTTCCAATGCTCCGCAAGCTGCTGCTGCTCCCGCTGTTCCTCGCCGCACTCGCCTCGCCCGCGGCGGCCACGCTGCTCGAAGTCACCGTCACCGGCACGATCGCTGCCGGCCACGATCTCGACGGCTCGGTGTTCGGGCTCGGTCCCAACGGCGACCCAGCGGGCCTGCCGGTGACGATCGTGTTCTTGATCGACACCACTAAGGCGCCCGCGGACAGCTTCGCCGGGAGCAGCTTCGGAAACTACGACTCACAGCTCTACAACGGCGGCGATCCGAGCCGCGACTTCGTTCGCGCGACGTGGACCGTGAACGGAGTCTCGCGCACGTCGTTTCCGCCGAATCGCGACCAGATCGACCACGTTCTGATCAACGACAGCACGCTAGTTGGCGGGATCGATTCGTATTCGATCCGCGACGGCACCTACGACGGCACGCTGACGACCAACGACCGGTACTTCTATGTGACGCTCAGCGCGATCCTCGCCCCGAATCTCACGACCGGCGACGTGCTCGAGCAGCCGCTCGGCAGCCTCAACGCGCAGGCCACTTCGCAGAGCTGCGGCCAGTGCGGCGGCTTTTGGGAAGACCACACCAACGGCAAGAACGAGAACGCGAGCTGGGGAATTTCCCAAACGGGGATCGCGATCTCGTATCGCGTGGTGCCCGAGCCCTCGCTCGCGTTGTTGCTCGGGGCGGTCGGGTTCGGTCTCGCACTTGTGCTTCGCCGGACGAACTGAGCGAGACGCAAACGTGACCACTTCGTGACCGCACACCACCTCGAGGCCCAGGCAGCTACTTAGGCAGAGAACGCACGCTCTCTCGCGCGACCTAGTCCCGAACCTTCGCCTCGGCAACCACCGTCTATACGCTCGGCGTCGTCGATTTTGAGACCCCGACGTTCAGCGTCGGCCTCATCGGCGGCGTCCCGCTCTACACGCCCGGCCAGGGCGGCTGGGGCGGCTACTCGCTGGGCGCGATCAGCGACGTGCAGGCCCACCGCGGCACGCAGTCCTTGCAGACTTCGCTGGTCCAAGGAAATGGTCTGGATTACGGCGGCGCCACGAAGGTGCTGGATGCCCGGCGTCTCCTCGGAGCAGTACCTCGTCCTTACCGGCGACGCGTTCTGGGACGACGTGAGCGCTGGCTACGGCCCGCCGCCGCTCGTGCCCGAGCCGTCGCTCGCGCTGCTGTTAGGCGCGGCCGCACTCGCACTCGCGCTGCGCCGGAAAAGCTGACGTAGACGCGAACGTGACCAGTTTGTGACCGCGCGCCCATTCGGGGCGCAGCCGGCTGCTCGCGCGCCGCTTCCCATGACAACTCTCACTTCAATCGAAGCTTGAAATTGCTGCTCCGCACGCTCTCGCTGCTCCTGTTTGTGCTCGCGTTGCCGCTCTCCGCTAGCGCCGCGCTCTTCCAAATCACGGCAACCGGCACTGTCACGCAAAGCACCGACGCGGTCGGCAATGTGTTCGGGCTCGGCTCGGGTTCGGACACCGCCGTCGGCCAGGCGATCACGCTGACCTTCGTGTTCGATACCGCGCTGGCGCCGACCGACTCGAACGTGAGCCCCAACAGCGGTAATTATCAGGTCGGGAATCTCGCAGTTCCGAGCTTCCTGTCGTCGACCTGGACCGTGAACGGACGCACCTACGCGTCGTTCGCGGGAACGGGCTCCAACGAGGAAAGCGTGCGCGTCAGTGATTCGGCGCTCGGCGACAGCGTGGGCCTCACGAAGATCGTTTGGGATTACTCGCCGGTGCAGCGCAACTACTACGCGGTGATCGGGGTGATTGTGCCGCCCGCGCTCGCGGGCTTCGTGCAAGGCGATGCGCTCGCCCAGTCCGCGAGCGCGCTGAATGCGCCCGGCGGCCCGTTCACGAGTTGCCAATGCGCTGTGTTCTGGAGGGATGGAGCGACCGGTCAGAACGCCCTCGCAGTGTTCACCGTCAGTTCTCTCACCTATCAGGGCTACGCCGTGCCCGAACCGGCGCCCGCCACGCTGCTCGCAGCCAGCGCGCTCGCGTTCGGCGCGCTGCGCCGGCGCCGCGGCTACGGGCCGCATCGCGAATCGCGGCCCCGCGCGTGCCCTCGGCGCGCGATCGCGTTATCTCCCGCGCGCGATGGGGGAACGCGAGTTTGTGCCGGAGCTAACGGCGCGGGGCACCGGCACGACGCTGCGCGTGTGGGCGCTCGCGTGGCCCGCGATCCTGACAAACCTGCTGCAATCCGCGGTCGGGCTGATCGGCGCGGCGGTCGTCTCGCGACAGCTCGGGACAGACGCAATTTCCGCAACCGGCGTCGGTGGCCGGATCTTCTTCACCCAACAAGTCGTGCTGATGGCGGTCACCACCGGCACGATGGCGCTGGTCGCGCGCGCGTGGGGCGCGGGCAATCGCGTCGAGGCGGAGCGCGTCACGCGCACCTCGCTCTGGCTGTGCTGTGTGCTCGCGCTGATCGTGATGCTGCCCTGCATCGTGTTCGCGCGCGCGCTGGTCGGCGTGTTCGGCCTCGACGGCCCGACCAGCGAGCTCGCAGCGACTTATGTGCGCTGGTCGAGCCTCTCCGCGCTGCCGTTCGCGGCGGGCATGGTGATCGCGACCGCACTGCGCGCAGCGGGCGACACGCGCACCCCCCTGTGGATCAGCATCGCGGGCGCGGCACTCACCATCTTTGCGCTCTGGGTACTCGTTGGCGGCGGGTTCGGCGTGAAGTCGCTGGGTGTTGCGGGCGCCGCGATGGCGGGCGCGGTGGGCGCGTTGGTCGGCGCCTCGATCTCGGTCTGGCTGTGGCGGCGCGGGTCGCTCGTGATCGGGCCTGCGCCGGGCGGCGACGACTTCGACCGCGCGCGCATCATGCGCCTGTTCCGCATCGGCATCCCGGCAGGGGCGGAGGGGCTCGGCTTCCAGGTCGGCTTCATGGGCTTCATCTGGATCATCGCCCGCTACGGCAACGAGGCGAACGCGGCGTATCAGCTCGGCGTGAACCTGCTGGCGTTTTCGTTCCTGGTCGGGCAGGCGTTCTCGATCGCGGCCTCGACCCTCGTTGGCCAGCACCTCGGCGCCGGCGACGCGGCCGGCGCGGAGCGCAGCGGCTGGCGGGCGATGTCGCTCGCGATCGGCGTGATGTTCGTGTTCGGCGGCCTCGTCATCGCGTTCGCCGAGCCGCTCGCGCGCTTCCTCAGCCCGAACGATCCCGAAGTCGTGCGGCTCACCGTGATCTTCATCTGGGTGCTCGGCTCGGTGCAGGCGCTGATGGCGATCGAGTTCACCCTCGGCGGCGCGCTGCGCGGCGCTGGCGACACGATCTTCCCGTTCATCACGGTGCTGAGCGGCCTCACGTTCGGACGGCTGCTGTTCGCCGCGCTCTTCATGTGGCTCGGCAAGTCGATCGAGTGGATCTACGCCGCGCTGATCGCCGACTACATCATCAAGGGCCTGCTGTTCGTGGGCCGCTTCCGGGGCGGGCGCTGGAAGCAGATCGAAAGCGATCGCGAGCCCGTGGAAGTGCTCGACGACGCCCCGGAGCACGGCGCGGGCTAGCGCCCGGTCCCGCCAGCCACGCAAGCGGATCAGCGGCGGCAACGCCGCCCGCTGCATCCGCCTGCCGCGATTGCCGTGTCTACCGGGATCGTCGCAACGATCCTGCACGGTCGTGGCACACTGCGCGGCCCCTTCGGAGCACCCAGCTATGCCCGAGATGGAGTTCGACGAGTGGATGAGCGACGCCGACGCCGCCCTTTGGCACGCGGAGCGCGACCCGCGCTTGCGCTCGACGATCGCGATGGTGTGCGAGTTCGACTGCGTGCCCGATCGCGCGCGCTTCGATGAATCGATCGCGTACACGCTCGCGCAGATTCCGCGGCTGCGGCAGCGCGTCGCGCAGGATGCGCTCGGGCTCGCGCCGCCGCGCTGGGAGGAGGATCCGCACTTCGATCTGCGCTTCCACGTGCGGCACGCGACGCTGGGCGGG
>JANNRF010000291.1:0-16648 GCA_031401135.1 Deltaproteobacteria bacterium
GTGGCCGCGATCGGGATGTGGCTCGCGTTCGCGCCGCCGCGCGCCTACGTCGCGTGGCTCGCAGCGGAGCGCAGGGCCGCCTGAGGCGCTCTTCGCTCGGCCAGCAGGCCTTCGCGCACCGCATGTGAAAATCAGCGCCACGCGCACCGCACGGGCGTAGGATGTTTCGCGCCCAGCGAGGAGTGAGCCATGAGCGCCGCACTTGCCTCCGCGATCGATCCCGCGCCCACGCGGCGCCACCACTCGGTGCTGGTGGTCGGCGGCGGCAGCGCAGGCATTACGGTCGCCGCGCGTCTGCGCCGCGCGCGGCGAGGGCTCGACGTCGCGATCGTCGAGCCGGACAGCAAGCACTACTACCAGCCGCTCTGGACGCTGGTGGGCGCCGGCGTCGTCGCGAAGGAGGCGACGCGGCGCGAGCAAGCGAGCCTAATCCCTCCCGGCGTCACCTGGATTCGCGATGCGGTGCAGCACTTCGCGCCGGATCGGAACTGCGTGGTGACCGCGGCCGGCGAAGAAATCTCCTACGACTGGCTCGTCGCGTGCCCCGGCATCCAGCTCAACTGGGATGCCGTGGCGGGGCTGCCGAAGGCGCTCGGCGATGGCCGCGTGTGCAGCAATTATGCCTACGACCAGTGCGAGAACACCTGGCGGACGATCCGCGAGTTCCGCGGCGGCACGGCGGTCTTCACGATGCCGCCGCCGCCGATCAAGTGCGCCGGCGCGCCGCAGAAGATCATGTACCTCGCCGAGAGTTGGTTCCGAAGGGCCGGCGTGCGCGACAAGACGAAGATCATCTACGTCTCAGGCACGCCCTCGATCTTCTCGGTGAAGGAGTACGCCGCGACACTCGACAAAGTCTGCGAGCGCAAAGGCATCGAGCGCATCTTCAAGCACAAGCTCGTCGAGCTGCGGCCCGAGCGCCGCGAGGCGCGCTTCGTGCACACCGAGACGCAGGCCGAGCAGGTGATCGCGTACGACATGATCCACGTGACGCCGCCTCAGGGCGCGCCGAACATGGTGAAGCAGAGCGCGCTCGCCGACGCCGCGGGCTGGGTGGAGGTGGACAAGCACTCGCTGCGCCACGCGCGCTTCCCGAACGTGTTCTCGCTGGGCGACGCGAGCAGCCTGCCCACTTCGCGTACGGGCGCCGCGGTGCGCGCGCAGGCGCCGGTGCTCGTCGCGAACCTGCTCGCCGCGATCGACGCGCGCCCGCTCGCTGCGCGCTACGACGGCTATGCCGCGTGTCCGATCCCGACTGATTACGGCAAGCTGCTGCTGTGCGAGTTCGACTACGACCTGAAGCCGGCGCCCACCTTTCCGCTGCTCGACGGTACCAAGGAGCAGCGCCTGTACTGGTGGCTGAAGCGCTACGGCTTGCCGGCGCTTTACTGGCACGGGATGCTGCGCGGCCTCGGCTGAGCGATCCGCGGCATCCCCGCTGGCTGCGTTGCGGCCGCCTTGGCGGGTGAGGAACCCGCCGTCGGCGTCCGCGCCTTGCCAGCGGGGCGCCGCGAATCGCTCAGCGCGCGGATGCTCGACGGGGAAGAAAGTCGGCAAGGCGGGAGTGCCATGGAAATTCGAGACGGGCTGTGCGAAGCGATCGGCGATACGCCGCTGATTAGGCTGCGCGGTGCGTCCGAAGCGACCGGCTGCACGATTCTCGGTAAGGCCGAGTTCTTGAATCCGGGCGGCTCGGTGAAGGACCGCGCAGCGCTCTTCATGATTCGCGAGGCAGAGCGGCGTGGCGTGCTGAAGCCGGGCGGCCTGATCGTCGAGGGCACGGCGGGCAACACCGGCATCGGGCTCGCGCTGGTCGGCAACGCCCTCGGCTACCGCACGCTGATCGTGATCCCCGAGACGCAGAGCCAGGAGAAGAAGGACGCGCTGCGGCTCGCCGGCGCGACGCTGCGCGAAGTGCCGGCGCTCCCGTTCAAGGACCCCAACAACTACGTGAAGGTTGCGGAGCGGCTCGCGCAGGAACTCGCTGCGAGCGAGCCGAACGGAGTGGTGTACGCAAATCAGTGGGACAACCTCGCGAACCGCGAAGCGCACTACCGCGGCACCGGGCCGGAGATCTGGCGGCAAACCGAGGGGCGCGTCGACGGCTTCGTCTGCGCGATCGGCACCGGCGGCACGCTCGCGGGCATCTCCGCGTTCCTGAAAGAGCAGCGCCGCGAGATCGCGATCGCCGCGGCGGATCCGCTCGGCGCCGCGATGTATCACTGGTTCAAGCACGGCGAGCTCAAGAGTTCTGGCAGCTCGATCACCGAGGGCATCGGGCAGGGGCGCATCACCGGCAACCTCGCGGGCCTCGCAGTGGACGAGGCTTATCAGGTGCCCGACGCCGAGGCGCTGCCGCTGTTGTTCGATTTGCTCGCCGAAGAGGGCCTGTGCCTCGGCGGCTCGTCCGCGATCAACGTGGCCGGCGCGATCCGGCTCGCGCGCGATCTCGGGCCGGGCAAGACGATCGTCACGATCCTCGCGGACTCCGGGCAGCGTTATCAATCGAAGCTGTGGAATCCTGAGTTCCTGCGGGCGAAGGGTTTGCCTGTGCCGAAGTGGCTCGCGTAGGGAGGCTGCCCGTGAAGTTCGTCGCCGGCCTAATGGCTTGCTCGCTGATCGTGCTGCTGAGTGGCGCGGGCTCGGCCCAAGACGCGGATGCTTCCAGCGAGGCAACCGATCTCGCCGTGTATGGCTGGTTCGCCGAGCTGGCGGGCTCGTGTTGGCGCGCTGAGTTTCCGGGTGGAGAAACGCGCGATCGCCAATGCCACAGCGCCCAGTTCGGGAAAGTTCTGCGCGTCGATCAAGTGGTGGAGACGCTCGCGGAAGGCCGTGTCGTCAGCGCTCTCACTGCCAGTTCGGTCTACGCCTGGGACGCCCGTAACAAGCGCGTTCGTCACTTCTTCTGGGGCAGCGACGGCTCGCTGGAGACTGCGACGGGTTGGCTCGAAGCAGGCGACTTCGTGCTGGTGCTTGATCGGGAGATGGACCCGGACGGCAAGTTCGAGATGCGCACCGTGTTGCGCAGAGACGGCAGTGACGGATTCACCGCTGCGCGTGAGCAGAGAGCGGGCAGCGGCTGGTCGCCGCTGTTCAGCGTCAGCTATCGGCGTGAGCAGAGCGGGTCGATGCCAGGCAGCGCTCCGTGAAGCAACGTTGCGTCCGAGCCGGCGCGGCTCGCGGCGCCGGTGCGGGCCTCTGCACGCGCCGCGCGCTGCTCGAAGGGCTCGTCGCCGCGGGTTGCCTCGCGCCGCTGCCTGCGTTCGCGCAAGCCGCGAGCCCGGCCGCGAAGCTGCGCCCGCAAGTCGGAGATCGCCTCGCGTTCGCTACGGGCGAGCGCGCGGGGCAGCCGCTCGCCGCGAGCGACGTCATGCTCGGCGCCGCGCCAATTCCTGCTTGGCCGCTGGACGCGGCGAGCGGCTTGTTACGGGACGGCTCGCGGCTCAACCGAGTGCACGTGCTGCGGCTCGATCCCGCGGCGCTCTCGCCTCGCGCGGCGGCGAACGCGGCGGAAGGCGTCGTCGCGTACGCGGCAATGTGCAGCCACGCGGGCTGCGACGTAGCGGGCTGGAACGCGAAGACGCGCGGGCTGGTGTGCCCGTGTCACGGCTCGGAGTTCAGCGCAGAGGACGCGGCCGCAGTGACCAAGGGGCCGGCGACCAAGCCGCTCGCGATGCTGCCGCTGCGCATCGAGAACGCAGATCTGCGCGTGGCGCGCGGCTTCACACGCAAAGTCGGCTTCGCGCCGGCCTGAGGAGATCGCCGATGATTCGCACCACAGCTCGCCGGCTTGCCGCGGTGGCGCTCGCCCTAATTGCTGCGCCGAGCCTCGCGCAGGAAGCGCGCCCCTACACGCCCGTGACGCAAGCGCGCCTCGAGAGCCCCGAGCCGCGCAACTGGCTGATGTTCCGCCGCACTTACGACGCGAACGGCTACAGCCCGCTCGACCAGATCAGCACGAAGAACGTGAAGCGACTCGCGCCCGCCTGGACGTTCGCCACCGGCCTGCGCGAAGGCCACCAATCCCCGCCGATCGTGAACGACGGCGTGATGTTCTTCAGCACGCCACATAATCACGTGATCGCGCTCGACGCGCGCACGGGCGAGCAGCTCTGGCGCTACGAGCGCGAGCTGCCCGAGGACTTGCAGCAGCTTCATCCCACGAACCGCGGCGTCGCGCTTTGGGGCGACCGCGTCTACATGGCGACCGCCGACGCATTCCTGGTCGCGCTCGACGCGCGCACCGGCAAGGTGGTCTGGGAGCAGCAGATCGAAGACTACGCGAGCGGTTATTACTGCACACTGGCCCCGCTCGCGGTGAAGGGCAAGATTCTGGTCGGAGTTTCGGGCGGCGAACTCGGTATCCGCGGCTTCATCGCCGCGTTCGACGCGGGCACGGGCGGGCTCGCGTGGAAGACTTTCACGATTCCCGCGCCAGGCGAGCCGGGCAGCGACACCTGGCCGGGCGATTCCTGGAAGACCGGCGGCGTGCCGGTCTGGGTAACCGGCGCCTATGACCCGAAGTTCGGTCTCACTTATTGGGGAACCGGCAATGGCGGGCCGTGGGCGGGCGACGCCCGCGCGGGCGACAACCTGTACGCGAACTCCGTGCTCGCGCTCGAGATCGAGACCGGCCGCATCGCCGCGCATCACCAGTATCACTGGAACGATTCGTGGGATTGGGACGAAGTCTCGACTCCGCTCTTGCTCGATTTCGAGCGCGGTGGCCGCACCCTCCACGGCCTCGTGCACCCCGGCCGCAATGGCTACCTGTGGTTCCTCGAGCGCACGCAAGACAAGATCGGTTTCGTCGACGCGCAGCCCTTCGTGCGCAACGACGTCTTCACGAGCCTCGACCCGAAGACCGGCCGCCCCGAGTACGACCCCGCGAAGAAGCCCGCGGTGGGCAAGCCCGCCACGTTCTGTCCCTCGCTCTCGGGGGGCACGAACTGGATGCCCTCGGTCTACAGCCCGAAGACGAAGCTGCTCTACATCCCCGCGAACGAAAACCTGTGCGCGACGCTGAAGCCGGTGCCGGCCGAGTATCAGCCGGGGCAGCTCTTTACCGGCGTCGAACTCGTGATCGGCGACACGATCGATTTCGTGCTGCACCCGGACGCGAAAGACCACATCGGCGAGATCCAAGCGTGGAGTATCGACGGCGCGCCGCGCGAAGTCTGGAAGAAGACCTTCAAGAGCCACAACTGGGGCCCGCTGCTTGTTACGGGCGGCAACCTCGTGTTCAGCGGCGGCACCAACGACCGCTTCTTCCGTGCCCACGACGCGCGAACGGGCGAGCTGCTCTGGCAGCAGCGCACCAGCTCGGGCGTGGTGGGCGTGCCGACCACTTACGAGATCGACGGCGTGCAGTACGTCGCGGTGCTCTCGGGCTGGGGCGTCGACGCGGAGCGCATCCAGGGCGCAGTCAATGCGAAGGTGCCGCCGGCGCAGCAGGTGCAGGTGCCACAGGGCGGGGTGTTATGGGTGTTTGCGCTGAAGAAGTGAGGCGCTCGGCGCGCGCGAGGCAGGCCGGCGTCGCTCACATCACGTAGTTGAGCCCCAGCCGCCCGCCGTCGGGATACAGCGTGCTGCCCGTGAGATACGAAGCGTCGTCGCTCGCGAGGAACACGGCGATGCGCGCAATCTCCTCCGGCTCGCCCAAGCGCCCAAGCGGCGTGCGCGAGAGGATCCTCGCCTTGGCGGCCGCGTCGGTCATTACGGCCGTCTTCAGCATCTCCGTCGCGATCGAGCCGGGCCCGATGCCCATCACGCGAATGCTCTGCGGAGCGAGCGCGAGCGCCATCGCTTTCGTCAGCTGATTGAGGCCACCCTTGCTCACCGTGTACGGAACCTGGTTCGCGATCGCGAGCACCGCGTTCACGCTCGACATGTTGATGACAACGCCGCGCTGGCCGTCTGCGCGCGGCGCCTGCGCGAGCATCTGCCTCGCCGCCGCTTGGCCGCACAAGAACGGGCCCTTGAGGTTCACGCGCAGCACGCGATCGAAATCGGCCTCCGTGAGATCCACGAACTCGGCGGCGTGCACGATGCCGGCGTTGTTGACGAGCACGTCGATGCGGCCGTAGCGCTCGGCGGCGAAGCGAAAGAGCCTCTCCGCGTCGCTCTTCTCGCCAACATCGGCGTGACAGAACGAAGCCGCGCCGCCTTGCGCAGCGATGTCCTCCGCGAGCGCAGAGCCGCCCGCCTCGTTCACATCCGAGACGACGACGCGCGCACCCTCCGCTGCGAACGCGCGCGCGCACGCAGCGCCGATTCCCTGCGCGGCGCCGGTAATCACTGCCACTCGACCCTGCAGCTTCATGTGGACTCCCCGCGAACGAGCGCTCACTCCCTGACGGTCGGATACGCGACGCCGAGTTGTTCGTGGTCCCCGCAAACGAAGCGAGATTCTCCTGCGCACCGCCCCGGATTACTAGGCCCGCCCCCGCGTGAGCCGGTTTAGACTGCGCCTCTCGCGCCCACTTCTCATTCCCAAGGAGCCTCCATGCCCGCCATTCGCAACGTGGTCCTCGTCGACGGCGCCCGCACTGCATTCGCGCGCGGCGGGAAAGGCAAGCTCGTGGCCACGCGCCTCGACGAGGCCGGCGGCCAGGTGATCCGCGCGCTGCTCGACCGTAATCCCAAGGTGAAGGACACGCTGATCGAGGACGCGGGCCTCGGGAACGTCGGCGGCTACGGCGAGTTCACGGGCCTCGGCATAATGGCTCGCCTCGCGGGCTTGCCGCTCGAGACGTGCAGCTTCAACACGAACCGCCAGTGCGGCTCCTCGATGGAGACGCTGCACCGCGTGGCGATGGCGATCATGGTGGGCTCGATCGACTGCGGGCTCGCGCTCGGCGTCGAGCGCATGGGCCGCGGCCTCGGCGGCGGGCCGCAGGTTCCGCCGACGCGCGTCACCAAGCTGAATCCGCGCTGGTTCCAGATGAACGACGCGCAAAAGCGCATGGCCCACGACCACGCGCAGACCTTCTCGGTGCCGTTCCCCGATTACGTGCTGAACTCGCCGCCGCTGCAAGCGATGGTGCAGACCGCGCAGAACGCGGCCGAGTGTTATGAGCTCGGGCGCGCCGAACTCGACGCGTTCTCGGCTGAAAGCCACAGGAAGGCGCACGCCGCCACGGAGGCGGGCATCTACAAGGACGAGATCGTGCCGCTCGAGGTCGAGGACCCGGTGTTCGACGCGCAGGGCAACTGGGTCGAGGCGGAGACGGGCGCGAAAGTGCTGTTCGATCGCGACGAGTGCATTCGCGCCGACACCACCGCCGAGAAGCTCGGCGCGCTCCAGCCGGTGAAGGGCGTGATCAGCTTCGGCGGCAAGGAGATCGTGATTACGGCGGGCAACTCGTGCCCGACCAACGACGCGGTCTCGGCGGCGCTTCTAATGAGTGAGGAGCTCGCGATCAAGCTGGGGCTCACGCCGCTCGCGCGCATCGTCGGCCTCGGCGTCGGCGGCGTGAAGCCGCAAGTGATGGGCCTCGGGCCGATCCCGTCCACACGCAAAGCGCTGAAGCACGCGGGCATCGGCTCGGAGAAGATCGACCGCGTCGAGTTCAACGAAGCCTTCGCCGCGCAGGTGATCCCGAGCTGCCGCGATCTCGGCATCCCGCTCTCGCGCGTCAACGTGAACGGCGGCTCGATCGCGCTCGGTCACCCGCTCGGCGCCACCGGCGCACGGCTTGTTACGACCGTCGCGAAGGAGCTGCGCCGTTCGAACACGCGCTACGGCCTCGCGACGCAGTGCATCGGCGCCGGCATGGGCATCAGCACGATTCTGGAGCGGATGGATTGAGGGGCGTCTGCACGCTGGGAGTCTTCCTATGGAAACACCCGCAACGAAACCCATAACGATCGGCATCCTGATCTTCGACGACGTCGAGGAACTCGACTTCGTCGGCCCCTGGGAAGTCTTCGGCGGGCTCTTCAAGTTTTCTCCCGAGCTGGGACGTGCGGTGCTGATCGCAGAGCGAGCCGGCCCTGTGCAGTGCAACAAGGGCATGCGCGTGCTCGCTGATTATGGTTTCGAGGACGCACCCGCGCTCGACGTAGTCCTCGTACCGGGCGGGCAGGGGACGCGCCGCGAAGTAAACAACCCGCGTTTGATCGAGTGGCTGCGCAAGACCGGCGCGCAGTGCGCGTGGGTGACGAGCGTGTGCACGGGCACGCTGCTGCTGCACGAGGCGGGCTTCGCGCGCGGCAAGCGCGTGACCACGCACTGGAATTTCGTGAAGACGCTGCAAGAGCGAGGCGACGTGACCGTGCTCGACGGGCCGCGTTACGTGCGCGACGGAAATCTCGTCACCGCCGCCGGCGTCTCCGCAGGCATCGACATGGCGCTTTGGCTCGTAGGGCAACTCTGGACACCGGAGATCGCGCGGCGCGTGCAGCGCTACATCCAGTACGACCCGGCGCCGCCCTACAGCACGGAGGTTTGAAGCGTTCGGCTGTCGCTGCGGCCAGCATTTGCCGCTCGAATCGCGCTCGACCCGCACTCTCCGCTCGGGCTAGCGTGCGCGACCTATGACGAACACACCGCTTCCCGCCGTCGCGCTCGCTGCAGTTCCTGGCCGCCGCAAGCGCACTCTCGAGTTGGCTCAGGAGATCGAGCGCCGCGGCTACGCGGGCATCTACTGCGCGAGCGTGGGCGACGCGATGGGGCTGTGCGAGGCGATCGCGCTCTCGACCACGCGCATCCCGTTCGGCACCGCGATCGTGAACATGTACACGCGGCACGTCTTCGACTACGCCCAGAGCGCGTCGCTGATCCACGAGTTATCGGGCGGCAGGTTCTATTTCGGCGTCGGTGTTTCGCACGGGCCGATGAACGACCGGCTCGGCGTCCAGACGGGTAAGCCGCTCGCCGACGCGCGCCGCTTCGCGGAGCAGTACAAGGCGGCGCCGCGCGTCGGCGATCTTCCGCCGCTCGTGCTCGCCACGCTGCGCAAGAAGATGATCGCGCTCGCCGGCGAACTCGCGGATGGCATCGTGTTCGCGAACACCACTCGCTCGACGCTGCCCGCAGCGATCGCTGCGCTGCCGGCCGCGAAGCAGGCCGACCCGCGCTTCTACATCGGCAACATGCTGCCGACGTGCATAAGCGATGATCGCGCCGCGGCAGCCGCGGTGAACCGCCGCACGTTCGTGATGTATCTGAATCTGCCTAACTACCGGAACGCCTGGCGCGATGCGGGCTACGCGAGCGAGATCGCGGCGGTGGAGCAGGCGATCGCGGGCGGTGAGCGTGGCGAGAAGCTGTCCGAACTGATGGGCGAGCGCTGGCTGAAGGACATCTCGCTGTTCGGCAGCGTGAAGGAAGTGCGCGAGGGCTACGAAGCGTGGCTCGATGCGGGCCTGCGCACGCCGATCCTGGTGCCGTCGTCGGCGAAGGGCAATCAGCTCGTGGCTTTCGAGGAGTTGTTTGCGGCGTTCGCCTGAGAAGTCGGTGCGGGTCGCCGGCGTGCGTGAACGCGGGGCCCGCGCGTGACTTCGCGCGGCGCACTGCGCGCGCCCGCGGCTCAGCTCGCGGCGCTGCTGGCCGAGCCGCGCCTGCGCGTGATGCCGTGTTGTTGGGACGCGCTCTCCGCGCGCCTGATCGAGCGCGCCGGCTTCCCGCTCACGTTCATGAGCGGCTTCGCGGTCTCCGCTGCGCGCCTCGGCGCACCCGACACGCAATTGATCTCGTATGCCGAGATGCTCGACCAAGGCCGTAACATCTGCGGCGCCGTCGCGATCCCAGTGATTGGGGACGCCGACACCGGCTACGGCAACGCGCTCAACGTGAAACGCACCGTTCACGGCTACGCGCAGGCGGGCTTCGCCAGCGCGATGATCGAGGACCAGCTCGCGCCGAAGCGTTGCGGGCACACGCGCGGCAAGGAGGTGGTCGCCCGCGGCGAGGCGCTCGCGCGCGTGCGCGCTGCCTGCGATGCGCGCGACGAGGGTGCGGGCGTGCTCGTGCTCGCGCGCACCGACGCGCGCGCCACGCACGGCCTCGACGAAGCGATCGCGCGCGCGCAGGCGTTCCGCGATGCCGGCGCCGACATCTTGTTCGTGGAGGCGCCCACCAGCGAGGCGGAGCTCGAGCGCGTCGCACGCGCGCTCGAAGGCGAGGTGTTAATGGCGAACCTCGTGGAGGACGGCAACACGCCGCTCGTGTCCCACGAGAAGCTCGCGTCGCTCGGCTTCCGCATCGCGGCGTACCCGCTCACGCTGCTCGAAGTCGGCGCCCGCGCGATCGAGCGCGCGCTCGCCGCGATGGCGCGCGGCGCGCACCCCGCCGACGCCGACCGCCTCTCCTTCAGCGAACTGCGCGCGCTCGTCGGCTTCGACGCCTACGACGAGGAAGCCAAGCGCTACAGCAGCGAGTGAGCAGGGACGTTCCACGACGAACGCGACGAAACCACTGGGGACGTTCCACGACGAAAATCCCGTGGGGTCGACAGGACGACTCGGCTTCGCGCTGGAGTGTGTCAGCCGCACCCGCCCGGTTTTCGTCAAGGAACGTCCCGGGGTAGTTCGTCGCGTTCGTCGAGGAACGTCCCTGTTCGAGGCGTCAGCGGCCCAGGCGCGCTTCGCTCGTGTCGAACGCGAAGCTCGTCGCGCTGCTGAAGCGCATCATTGCGGCGGAGGGCGGGATCGATGCGGGCTCGCTGCTCGCGCTCACGGCGAGCTCCGCCTCGATGCGCCCCGCGCGCACTTCGAGCGCCAGGAGACGCGCGCGCGGGTCGGCGCCTTGCGCTGCGGTCTCGATGCCGCGTCCCTCGCCGCGCGCGAGCAGCCCGAGCCAGCCTGGCTGCGCGGGATCGAGCAGCTCGGCGCGCTGCGGCTCGAGCACCAAGCGCACGCGCTCGCCGCGCACCTCGATCTCGCGCGAGAACCCCGGCGGCAGCGCAGCGTGCAGCCCTAACACTCGCGCCACCGCTTCGGCGCCGCCGCCGGTCAGCTCGAGCGCTCGCGCGAGCCGCGCGCCCGCGTGCCAGCCGACGCCCACCCATTGCCCGCTGAGCGCTTCGCGCGCTTTGTCTGCGCCAATGCGCTCCGTGAGCGCTAGCTCCGCCGAGCACGCCAGCAGGTGCTCCTGAATCTGGAACTCGCGCGCGACGGCGGCGAGCGTCGCGCTCGAGAGGTGCCCGAGCTTGAAGCCGGGCGCGGCCGCTCGCGCATAATCACTCCAACCTGCGTCGCGCTCCGGAGCGCGCGTGTTCTCGATGCGCGCGAGCGCGAGTGCTCCCACCGCCAGCGTGTTCTTCGCGGGCCCAACAGGTTCGTTCTCGGCCTCGATGGCAATCGTCCAGTGACAATGCGGATGGCGATCCTTCGGCGAGCGCGGCGGACGATGGATCGGCCGAATGCGCGCGCGGGGATTCGTCGCGTACGCGGTCGCGTCGAAGGTCGGATCCTCGATCGTGTGGCACATCCCGATCACGCGCGCTTCGCCATGCTTCTCGACGTCCATCAGCGCGCCGCAGTGCAGCAGGAAGAACTCGCCGTGCGCGTCGTCGATCAGCTTCCAGCCGACATCCATGTATTGGTGCGGGAAACCGCAGTCGAGCTGCAGCGCCTTCACGATCGCCGGCACGGTGTCGCCTTCGATCTGCATCAAGCGCCGCATGCGCCCGGTGTAGATCGGGCTCGCGCCCATCCATTCGTCGATCGCGACTTGATCGACGCCGTCGACGTCGCGCGTCGCGAGAAACACCTGCGGCATCAGCGCGCGGTCGAGCAGATGGCCGACGTGCATCGTCTCGAGCGCCGCGCGCAGCAGCTGCGGGCGCGGCAACTCGTCGAACGCGGAGCATTGCTTGGTCATCCGGAACCTCGGCGAGTGTTAGGGAGCCAGCGCGAAGCGGCCGCGCACGAGCGGCAGATCGAGGAACGTGCGCAAGCCGGGCGCCGCCTCGCAGAGCGGCGCGATCGCGTTCACGGCTTGCATCGCGGTGGCGATGTCGGCTGCGTGCACGTGCTCGGCGATGGAGCGCTCGCGCGCGTGGGCGAAGCTCGCGGCGTTCGTGAAGTGCGCGCGCAACGAAGGCGCGCCTTCGATCGTCACGGTCCAGCCGTCCTTCGGCCGCGGCCACTTCTCAGGGTAGTTGGGTCCGACTGTCCAGAGCGCCTCGATTTCGATCGCCGCGCGCCCTTCGACGAAGCCCGTCCACACGTAGCGTTGCCCGCACACCGTGCCGCGCGCAATGCGCCCACCCGAGATTTCATAATCAGCGTCCGCAGCGATCAGCTCCTGCGCAACGTCGATGCGTTCGAGCGTCCCCCCGAGCCCGCGCGCGAGCACGCGGATCTGCTCTTGGAAGAGCCCCGAGTTGAAGCGCGCGAACGGGTTCGCAGTGAGCGTCGCTTCGGCGGGCGCGCTGCCGAAACGCATGTTGCCGAAGGTGATGTGCGGGCTGGCGTAGAGGCTCCAGTTCGCGCGCTCCTGGATCTGCACGCGCTCGATGCGGCGACACATGCCGGAGAGTACGAGCGGCAGGACTTCGCCGACGAAGCCGGGGTGAATGCCAGTCCCATGGACGGAGGCGCGGCCCGCAGCGCACGCGGCTTCGAGGCGCGCGCGATCGGCGGCGGGCGCGGACTGCGGGTCGAACAAGAACGGCGTCGCGACCACGTTCTTGCCGGAAGCGAGCAGCGCGCACACATCATCGAGCGCCGCGAGCCGCGGCATATAACAAACGCAGTCAGCAGTGAGCGCGAGGATTGCGGCGCGGTCGCGCGTCGCGCGCACGCCGATCGGCGCGGCGCCGCACAGTTCGCCCGCATCGCGCCCGTCTTTGTCGGCGCCGAACACGAACACGCCCGCAAGCTCGAGGTCCGGCTGCGCGAGAATCGCGCGGAGCGCCTCAGCGCCGACGTTTCCGGTTCCCCACTGAACGACGCGATACGGCGCAGGCATTGCGGCGCACGCTAGTGCGCTCGCCGCAAAACCAAACGCCCTCCGCGCCAGGCACGGCGGGCACGCGCCGTACAGCGAGTGCTCGGCAGCGGAGCCGCGTCATCCGTGACGCGCGCAGCACGCGCTGGCGCAACCATTTGAATTCGCTCGACTTCTGCCTGTCCGGGCGGAGTGGCATGCGGCTTGCGCTGATACGCGACTAACTCGCTTCCGAAAGGAGCCGCCCGTGTCCAGCGCCCTGCAAGAGACGTTCTCGCCGCGAAACCTGCCCAACGCATTTACCGCCACGCGTTTCGCGCTTGTGCCGGTGCTGCTGGTGCTCGCCGCCACTGGCAACCCCAGCGCGTTCGTCGCCGTGCTCGCCGCCGCCTTCGCCACCGACGCGATCGACGGCTACCTCGCGCGCCGCCTGCAGCTCGAGAGCCCGCTCGGCGCCAAGCTCGACAGCCGCGCCGACATGGCGCTCTGGCTCTCGCTGCCGATCGCGACCTGGTTGTTACGGCCGGAGTTCGTGCGCGCCGAGGCCGGCTCGATCGCGCTGCTGCTCGCGAGCCTCGTGCTGCCGATGCTCGCGGGCCGCATCAAGTTCGGGCGCGTGCCGAGTTATCACAGCTGGGCGGCGAAGAGCACCGCCGTGCTGCTGGCGGGCGCGATGCTGTCGGTTTACCTCGACGGCCCGCGCTGGCCGTTCCGCATCGCGACCGCGCTCGCGGTGCTCGCGTCGCTCGAGGAGCTGGTGATTACGGCGCTGCTGCCGGAGTGGCGCGCCGACGTGCGCAGCTGGCGCGCAGCGCAGCGGATCCGTGCGGCGGCTCGCAGCTGAAGCGTGCGCACGAGCGCGCGCGTGAAGTTGCGCGCCGCACTTACGCGACGCGCAGCACGACGCCTTCCGCCGCGCCCAGTTCGACGTGCGCGAGATCGCGCGGCAACGCTGCGCCCGCGCGCGAGTGGATTCCGTTAAGCGCCGCACCGCTGCCGAGCGGTACGGCCGCAGGCGAGTCGCCGAAGTTGAGCGCCACCACGAAGCGCTCGCTGCCGAGGCTGCGCTCGAACGCGAACACATCGTGCGGCGCAGGCAGCGTGCGCTGCTCGCCGCGCGAGAGCGCCGGGTGCGCGGCGCGCAGGGCGATCAGCGCGCGGTAGAGGTGCAGCAGCGATGTCTCGTCCGCGCGCTGTGCCGCGACATTGCGTTGCGCTGCATCCGGGTGAATCGGCAACCACGGCTCGCCCGTCGTGAAGCCCGCCCCGGGCTCGCCGCTCCATTGCATCGGCGTGCGCTCCGGGTCGCGCGTCAGGCTCGGATGCAGCGTGAACCCGATCGGATCGCGCAGCCGGTTCTCAGGGATGAACGCGCAGCGCATGCCGATCTCCTCGCCGTAATAAAGGAACGGCGTGCCGCGCAGCAGGAGCAACAGGAACGCGGCGAGTCGTGCGCGGGCATCGCCGTGCTCGGGGTGGTCGTAGCGCGTGCTGTGGCGATGCACGTCGTGGTTCGAGAGCACCTGGTTCGGCCAGCCTTCGCGCGGCACGGCGGCTTGGAAAAGCTCGACCTCGCGCTTGAAGCGCTCGCCCGACCACGGACCCGAGAGCAGCGAGAAGTTGAAGCCTTGATGGAGCTCGTCGCCAGCGCCGTAATACTTCGCGACGCGGGCCGGATCCATCAGGAACACTTCGCCGATCAACACGCGCTCGTCGTACTCGTCGACCAGCGCGCGCAGACGCCGATACATCGCGTGCAGGTCCGGGTGATCTTCGTCGTAAAGGTGTTCCTGCCCGCCGTAGCCCGGATCGTCGCTGCCCGGGACGCGCGGGTTCGAGCGCAGCGCGGGGTCTTTCGCGATGCGGTGCGCCACATCGATGCGGAACCCGTCGACGCCGCGCTCGAGCCAGAAGCGCAGCACGCCGTGCATTGCGCGCTCGAGCTCGGCGCAGCGCCAATCGAGGTCGGGCTGCTCTTTCAGGAACGAGTGCAAGTAGTACTGGCCGGTCGCTTCGTCCCACTCCCAAGCCGGCCCGCCGAAGATCGACACCCAGTTGTTGGGCGGGCCGCCCCCGGGCGCCGGGTCGCGCCAGACGTACCAATCGCGCTTCGGGTTGGCGCGGCTCGCGCGCGCTTCCAGAAACCACGGGTGCTGGTCCGACGAGTGATTGGGGACGAGATCGAGAATCACGCGGATGCCGCGCGCGTGCGCGTCCGCGAGCAGCCGGTCGAAGTCGGAGAGCGTGCCGAAGATCGGATCGACGTCGCAGTAATCGGCGACGTCGTAGCCGAAGTCTTTCATTGGCGAGGTGAAGAACGGCGAGATCCAGATGCCGGCGACGCCGAGCCAGGCAAGGTGGTCGAGGCGCTGGCGAATGCCTTCGAGATCGCCGCTGCCGTCGCCGTTCGCGTCGCCGAAGGAGCGCGGGTAAACCTGATAGATCGCGCCGTCGCGCCACCATAATCGCTGAGCATCATCGGCCGCGAGCCGCCTCGGGCGCGAAGCCGCGCTCATCGCCGCTCGAAGCGCGCGCGATCGGCGCTCGAGATCTCCGCGGTGTGCGCGAGCTGCACGGGCGTGATCGAAACGACGCCGCGTTTCGCAGCGACGACGTCTGCGCTGCGGAGGCTGCCCTCGGTGCGCCGCACGATCCCGCCGAACTCGTGGAAGAAGACGCCGGGCGCGCGCTCGTAGAACACGCGGTCGTAGCCGACGCGGCCGAGCTCGGTGATTTCGCGCGGCGTCTCGCGGTTCGCGCCCCACGCAAAGTTCACGTTGAGCAGATCCGCACCCGCCGGCATGCCGTGCGCGAGCACGTTCGCGACGATCTCCGCGCAGAGTTCCCCCGCGCGTTCCCAGTTCGCGCGCGCAGCCGGCGTGCGCACGAGTTCGGCCCAGGCAGTGTGGTTCTCCAGCACGCCCGCGGAGAGCGCGATCGCCGGCAAGCCCGCGATCCAGCCTTCGGTGGCGCCGCCAACCGTGCCGCTCGACATGAAGAACGCGAGCCCGTGGTTGAAGCCGAGGTTCGGGCCCGAGACGACGATGCTCGGCTGTTCACCGAACAGCGTGTGCACACCCAGTTGCGTGCAATCCGCCGGGCACCCACTCGTGCGCCAAATCTCGCAGCCCTCGCGATCCGCGCGCTCGACGCGCACATCCTCCCAGCGCGTAATCGCCTTCGCAATCCAAGACCGCTCCCGATCCGGCACCACGGCCCGCACCGGCCCGAGCTTCGCGAGCGCGTGAATTAGGGGAACGAGCGATGGCGACTCGTAGCCATCGTCATTTGTAACGAGAATGAAGCTCATAGACCGCCCGCCGCCTCCCAAACCACGCGCACCCTACAAAACCGCCAACCGCCAAGCGTGAAGCGCACGCGGGAGGCGCGGCTCAAAGCCGCGCCGATCCGCGCCACTCCCTAAGAAAAACTCCGCTCGGAGGCCAAGCACAAGCAGACGCGGCGGGGCCGGGGGCTGCGGCGCCGAGGTAAAAGCGCAGGCGCGGCCCAATGCCATGAAGCGCCTTCAGCAAACACGCGCACACTCGAAGGCGCCCTTCCATCCAAAGGCCGCGGCGAGCCACGGAGGAAGACAGGAGGCCCGGGGCGAGCAGTGAGCTTCGAAGTTCATTCTTCTCCCTCGAATGTGAGCCTGCAATCAGAAGTCGAGCGTCGCGGACACGCCGTACGTGCCACCGCCCAGCACCGGAACGAGAGTGAGGCGAGTGCCGGTCACCTCCGGCTCCCTCT
>JANNRF010000292.1:0-2022 GCA_031401135.1 Deltaproteobacteria bacterium
GGGCGGGGGCGCGTGGGGAAGGGCGGCGTGGTGCGCGACGACGCCGATCGCGCGGGCGCGGTGGCGCGCGTGCGCGAGGCCGCCCAGGCGCTCGGCTACGCGGCGCTCGGCGAGGCCGAGAGCAGGCTCCCCGGACCCGCCGGCAACCGCGAAGTATTCCTCTGGCTGCACCCCTCCAATCGAGACTGATCTCGTCCGATATGAACCACGCTGCTAGCTTGCGATTTTTCGCGCCGAGGGAGAACACGCCATGTCGCTGATCGAAGTCACCGAATCCGCCGCGGGCCAGATCAAACGCCTGCTCGACGCCGAGGGCAAAGCCGCCACCCACGCGCTCCGCATGAAAGTGGTCGGCGGCGGCTGTTCCGGCCTCAGTTACCAGCTCTCGTTCGATCCCAATCTCAAAGAGACCGACGCCCAGGTGGAGAACGCTGGCGTCCGCGTCGTGATCGACGAGAAGAGCGCGCTCTATCTGGTGGGCACCACGCTCGATTACATCGACACGCTGATGGAATCCGGATTCAAGATCCAAAACCCGAATGCGAAAAATTCGTGCGGGTGTGGGCAGTCCTTTTCGGCCTGAGGAACTTCGCGTTCGGCGCACAGCGAGCGGCCGAGCGGAGTCGCTGAGATGAGTCGCCCGCCCATCTACCTCGACCATCACGCGACGACGCCTTGCGATCCGCGTGTGGTTGCAGCGATGCGGCCCTACTGGGCGGAGGATTTCGGCAACCCCGCGAGTGCTTCGCATGCGTTCGGCTGGCGTGCTGAGGCGGCGGTGGAGGCGGCTCGCGAGGAGATCGCGCGCGCGATCGGTGCGGCGGACCCGCGCGAGATCGTGTTCACGAGCGGCGCGACCGAGAGCGACAACCTCGCGCTGCAAGGCGCCCTGCGCGCGCGCGGTGTTGCGGGCGCAGGGCTTGTTACGGGCGCGACGGAGCACGCCGCGGTGCTCGACACCGCGCGCGCGCTCGCGAAGCAAGGCGCGGCGCTCAGCGTGCTGCCCGTCGATGCGGGCGGTCGCGTCTCCCCAGACGATGTCGCGCGTGCCATCACGCGCGAAACTGTGCTGGTCTCCCTAATGGCTGCGAACAGCGAGGTCGGCGCGCTGGCGCCGCTGGCCGAGATCGGCGCGCTCTGCGCCGAGCGCGGCGTGCTGTTCCACAGCGATGCGGCGCAGGCGGTCGGCAAGATCCCGCTGAACGTCGAAGCGCTCGGTCTCGATCTGCTCTCGATCTCGGGCCACAAGCTCTACGGGCCCAAGGGCATCGGCGCGCTCTACGTGCGCAGGCGGCGCCGCAGCGGCGAGCGTCTCACGCTCGCGCCGCTCGTCTTCGGCGGCGGCCAGGAGCGCGGCATGCGCAGCGGCACGCTGCCGACGCCGCTGATCGTCGGCTTCGCGCGCGCGGTCTCGCTCGCGGTCGCGGAGCAGCCCACCGAGTCGGCGCGAATCGCGGTCCTGCGCGATCGCCTGTTCGCGCGCCTCGCCGAGAGCGCAGGCGATCTGCAACTCAACGGCGCCGCGGCGCCGCGGCTCGCGGGCAACTTGAACGTCGCGTTCGCCGGCATCGAGGCCGACGCCCTAATCGCGCGCCTCCCCGATCTCGCACTCTCCACCGGCTCGGCATGCAGCTCCGCCAACCTCGAGCCGAGCCACGTGCTCGCTGCACTCGGCTTGCCGCTCGCCCGCATCAAAGCCTCCCTGCGCATCGGCCTCGGCCGCTTCAGCACCGAAGCCGAAGTCGATTTCGCCGCCGAGCGCATCGCCGAAGAAGTGCGCAAACAGCGCAAGGAACGCGCTTCCGGCATCGCTGCGAGCAACCCCGCCCGCTAGCTTGCGCCGCTTTTTCACGAACCCGAGGAGACAGCCGTGGCGGAGTCCAAAGCGACGAACATCACCTGGCACCCAGGACAGATCGGCCGCAAGGAGCGCGAGCAAATCCTCGGCCAGAAGGGCGCGACGGTGTGGCTCACCGGCCTCTCAGGCTCGGGCAAATCGACGGTTGCGGTCGCGGTGGAAGC
>JANNRF010000293.1:0-11600 GCA_031401135.1 Deltaproteobacteria bacterium
TTGTTCAGGGTAATGGGCACTGTCCACCTCCGTCGTTCCGAGCGGCTCTGGGCACCGAGGCCACTGTTCGATCTCCGCTCGGCTCACGCGAGCCCAAGGCTCACGTGGCCTCGCTGCGCGCTTCGCTTGCCGGCAACTGCACGCGCACCTTGGCGGTGACGTGGTTGCCCCAAGCGTTGTTGCCGGCCACTTCAATCTCGACGAACTCGGGCGTGGCCGAGAGCACCCTGCCGCGCAGCTTCAGCGTGTCGCCTGGCAGGTTCGGGCCGCCGAGCTTCAGCCAGACGCCTTTGACCACCGCGTTCGGGCCGCTCCAATCCGTGACGTAGCGCCCGACCAAGCCTTTGGTCGTGAGAATGTTCATGAACATGTTAGGCAGGCCCTGCGCCTGCGCGGCGCCGGGGTCGTGGTGCACGGGCGTGTAATCGCGCGAAGCGATCGCGCCGCCGGCGACGAGCGTTGCGGTGATCGGGAGATCGAGCGGCGGCAGCGCGTCGCCGGGCTTCACGTCCGCGAGGCGAAGCGTGGGATTCATGCGTTCTCCCGGCCGGCGTCACCTTCCGAGAGGGCTGCGGGCTCCGAGAGCCCGTTCGCCGCGAGCTCGGCGCCGAGCACTGCGAGTTGTGCCGAGGCGCCGCCGAGCGAGAGCTCGAGGCTCTTCGACCATAAGAAGTACCGCTGGATCGGATAGTCGACGTCGGAGCCGATCCCGCCGTGCAGGTGCAGCGCGGCGTTCACGATGCGCGAGCCGCCTTCGGCCGCCCAGATTTTCGCGACGCGCGCTTCACGTTCCGCGGGCAGGCCCTCCGCGAGCCGGTACGCAGCGCGCCAAAGCGTCCAGCGCATCGCTTCGAGATCGATGAACGCGTCGGCCTCGCGGTGCTGCACGGCTTGAAACGAGCCGATCGGTACGCCGAACTGAATGCGCTCGCGCGTGTACTGCGCCGTGATCGCGAGCGCGCGCTCGCACACGCCGACGTGCTGCGCGGCGAGCGCGGTGAGCGCGCGCGGCTCGAGCCAGCGCAGAATCTCTGCGCCGTCCGCGGGCAAGCGCGCCTCGTCTGCGACGCGCACGCTGCGGAGTGTTAGGTCGAAGAGCGGCTCGCCGCTCGAAACGCGTCGGCCTTCGAGCGCTAGGCCGGCGGCGTGGGTCTCGACCACGAACAGCGCGACTCCGTTCTCAGTGCTCGCTGGAACGAGCACTGCGCTCGACGCTCGCGCGTGCGGCACGAAGCGCTTCGCGCCATCGAGCACCCAGCTCGCGCCCTCGCGGCGCGCGCGCGTGGCGGGCGCGAGCACGTCAGCGGAGCCGGCGTCGTCGAGCGCCGCGCTCAGCAACACCTCACCGCTCGCGACGCGCGGCAGCCAGCGCGCCTGCTGCGCCGCGTTGCCGAACTGCGCGAGCGGCAGTGCGCCGAGCACGAGCGCCGCGAACGCCGCATTCGGCGCCGCCGCGCGGCCGAGTTCTTCGAGCAACACGCACAGCTCGCGGAAGCCCATGCCCATGCCGCCGTGCGCCTCGGGCAGCGCGATCCCCAACAAGTTGGCCGCGGCGAGTTGCCGCCAGAGCGCCGCGTCGATCCAGTCCTCGGTGGTCTCGGCCGCGCGCAGCCGCTCCTGCGTCGCCTCTTGCTCGAGAATCCCGCGCGCGAGATCGCGAATCGTCTGCTGCTCTTCGCTGTACTCGAAGTTCATCTCTAACGAACTCCGTTCGCCTGCGGCTCACTGCGCGCGGCCTGCGTCGCTTCGCGACGGTGGGTCGCTTGCTGCTCGCGGCGACCTCGCGAGGCCTCGCTCACCCGGAGGCTCAGTCGGCTTCTCATACCGGCGCCGGCTTGAAGAGCGGCAGCTTGAAGCCGTCTTCATCGCGCTGGATGAAACACTCGACGCGCATGCCGATCTTCACGTCCTTCGGATCGCAGCCGACGAGGTTCGACAGGATGCGCTCGCCCTCTTCGAGGTCGACGAGCGCGGCCACGATCGGGAACTCGTAGCCTGGGAACTGCGGGTAGTGGATCACGGTGAAGCTGTGGAGCGTGCCGCGCCCGCTCGCCGCGATGGCATCCCACGCGAGCGAACCGCAGGCATCGCACATCGGGCGCGGCGGGTGCCGCAACTTGTTACAGCCCGTGCAGCGCTGAAGCGGCAGATGATTCTTCTCCGCGACGTCGGTCCACCACCAGCCGTTGTCGTGGCCCATGGGCGGCTTCAAGCGCGAGGGCTTCGCAGCTTGCGCCGCGCTCGCGCCCGCCGGGGCCGCCGTGCGCGGCGCCTCCTTCGGAATGAACTTCAGCACACGAAACGTCTGCCAGCCCACCTCGGCGCCGGCTTGATCCGTGAAGCGCGTGCGCGTCGTGATGAAGAAGCCGACGCCCGCGCCGGTGGCCTTCTCTTCGCTGATCTGCTCGATCACGGTTTCGGCAGTGACCGTGTCGCCCGGCTTCAGGTAGCGGTGAAACTCCTGCTCGGTGTCGGTCCCTAACACGCCCGTGTAGCCCGCGTCGCTCAGGATCTTGTGCAGCCGGTGCTCTTCGTTCTGCGGCGTGTCGTAGCCCTTGTGCATCTCCCAGCCCTGCATCGTCCATGCGTCGAGCATCATGGGTGGCGCCACGATGCCGCCGAACACGCTCTCCTTCGCGGCGGCCGGGTCGACGTACACCGGGTTCGCGTCGCCCATCGCGTCGCACCACTGGCGGATCATCGGCTCGTTCACCGCATCGCGGCCCGTGAACTTCGGCCCGATCGGTTTGCCGACGAACGCGCGAATGCGCGTTTCGAGCCGTTGTTTTTGTTCCGCGCTGAGCGCCATCACTCCGTCCTATCTGTACTTCGCTCGGCTCACGCGAGCCCAAGGCTCGCGTGGCCTCGCTGCGCGCTTCGCTTGCTATCTGCGCGAGCGCGGCTGGCCGAGGCCGGCTTGCGCGATGATGTCGCGCTGCACTTCGTTCACGCCGCCGCCGAAGGTGTTCACCATCGCGAGGCGGTAGGCGCCTTCCATTAGGCCGTCGGTCACCGAGCCGGGCTCGCCGCGGCGCGCGATACCGGGCAGCTCCGTGATCTCGAGCAGCCAGCGATAACACTCGATCACCATCTCGGTGCCGAACACTTTGACGGCGCTCGCGTCGGCCATGGCCGGCGTGCCCTGATCGATCAGCCAGGCGCTGCGCCAGTTCAGCACGCGCAGCGCTTCGAGCTTGGCGTACACGCGCGCGAGGTTCGCTTGCACCCACGGCACGTCGGCGACGCGCCCGCCGCCGGGCCGTTCGGTCGAGCGCGCCCACGCGACAACTTCCTCGTACACCTTTTCGAGCGAGGCCGGCATCGCCAGCGTGATGCGCTCGAGGTTCAGCTGGCCGGTGATCAGGGTCCAGCCGCCGTTCACGGGCCCGACCGTGTTCGTGAGCGGCACGCGCACGTCTTCGTAATACGTGACGTTGGTGCGCTCGCCGCCGATCGTGGTGATCGGCGTCGAGCTGAAGCCCTTCGCCGCGTTCGGCACGAGGATGATCGAGATGCCGCGGTGCTTCGGCACGTCGGGATCGGTGCGCGCGGCGAGCCAGATGTAATCCGATTCGTGGCCGTGGGTGGTGAAGACCTTCTGGCCGTTGATCACCCACTCGTCGCCGTCGCGAACCGCGCGCGTCGTGAGCGACGCGAGATCGGTGCCGGCGGACGGCTCCGAGTAGCCGATCCCGAACAGCATCTCGCCGTTGCGGATCTTCCCTAAGAAGTGCGCCTGCTGTTCCGGGCTCCCGTACTTCATGAGCATCGGGCCGACCGTGTTCACCGTAATCAGCGGCAGCGGCGCGCGCGCGCGCCAGGTCTCGTCCCAGAAGATGAACTGCTCGAGGTGGCTGCGGCCTTGGCCGCCCCACTCGCGCGGCCAGCCGATCGTCAGCCAGCCGTCTTTGCCCATGCGGCCCATCGCCTCGCGAAACGCCGGGCCGCCGAGTTGGTCCCACTCCGCGTCGAGGCGGGCGCGCAGATCGCCCTCGGCGAACAGCTCCTCGTAGTACGCGCGGATCTGCGCGCGCAGGGCTTGCTGTTCGGGGGAGAGGTCGATGCGCATCGGGGCCGCCGGGCGGTTTACGTTTTTGAAACGTGTTCTAGTTCGGGATTATGCCCGCGACGCACGGCCGTTGTCCATCGAAAATCGGATGCGAGCCCCCGCTCGCGCCACCTCCGGACCCGGGCGGTGCACATATCCCACTGAACTCCCGCACTTCTGAACTCCCCACCATTCGAGGTGACGCATGTCTCGACGCTTCCGCCTGTTCCTTGCCGGGGTCGCCGCTACGGCCGCGGTTGCCGTCCCGATCTGGGCCATCACCAACGGCCAGCCCGACGCGGGTGAGCACCCCTACGTGGGGCAGCTGCTGTTCTACGTCCCCGACGATGTGGACCCGCGCTCAGCGATCCCGGCGCGTGGTTCACCTGCTCCGGAACGCTACTGACGCCGACCGTCGCGCTGACGGCCGGCCACTGCACCGATGCGATCGGCCTGAACGGCGTCGCCACCTCGGGCAGCGGCGGCGACGGCGGCAACGACGTCTGGATCAACTTCAGCGAGGCGCCGGACTTCAACGGCTTCCCGCCCTCGGCGGGCTACATCCCCAATAACAATGCCCAGCGCTACGTCGACCGCGCTGCGTGGCTGGACGCGCATCCGGATTGGGTGCGCGCGACCGCCTACTCGCACCCCGAGTTCAACAACGGCCCGTTCTTCCTGCACGACGCCGGTGTGCTCGTGCTCGAGGCGCCAGTGCAAGCCGCGGGCTCGAAGTTCAGCTTCGGTCAACTCGCGCCGCTCGGTTATCTCGACCGCTTCATCGCGACGCCGAAGAACACGCAGCGCTTCACGCCCGTGGGTTATGGCCTGAGCAAGGTGCTCCCCATCAGCACCGAGGGCGGCGACACGCGCGAGAAGGCGTCATCGCTCCTGCTAGGTGTGAATGGCGTGTTCGGGATTCCCGAAGGCGTCTCGGTCAAGTTCTCGAACAACGCGGGGAAGAAGCACTCCGGCGGCACCTGCTTCGGCGATTCTGGCGGCCCGGTGTTCGACGGCGCAACGAACGTGATCGTCGCGGTGACGTCCTTCGGCATCAGCCCGAACTGCACCGGCACCGATGGCGGCTACCGCATCGACCAGCAAGACGACCTCGACTTCCTGGCGACGTTCGGCGTCTCTCCGTAACAAGCCACCAAGGCCGGCCCGAGCCGGAGCGCAATCTGAGGGGCCTCGCGCCAAACGCGCGGGGCCCTTCTCATTTCTGGCTCTCCACTATGGATCGTTCATTCTCGCGGCTCGAGCACGAGCTCGATCGTCTCCTGCATGCGCTCCGTCACCATCGCGATCGGGTGGAGCCCGCTCGCCCAGCCGATCAGCGACGAGAACCAGACGTGCTGGAGCACGCGCGCTATTAGGCGTTCGCGCTCGCTGCCGACGAGTACGGAGAGCGGCGTGTTCGCGTCCGCGGGCGCGCCGCGCAGCGCCGCGACGATCATGCGCGACATGCGCAGGTGGAACGCGGCCTGCTGCACCGCGCTAGCGGCCTCGCTCGCCGCGATCGCGCGCAGCACCGCGCGGGCAAAGTGCGGGCGGCGCGTGAGCCCGCGCGTCGCGCGCGCGAACAACTCGACGAGCCGCTCCGTCGCGAGCGCGGATTCGGGTGGGCGCGCCGCGAGGATCTGCAGCAGCTGCTCGTTGTCCTCGTTCACCGCGAACAGGAGCACGTCCTCCTTGCTGCGGAAATACTTGTAGAGCGTGCCAAGCGCGACCCCGGACGCGTCGGCCACGTCGCGCAACCGCACCGCCTCGAAGCCGCCCGCTTCCGCGAGCTCGATCGCCGCGTCGACGATCCGGCGAATGCGCTTCAGCTGCGAAACCGCGAGCCGCGGCGGCGAGAACTCGCTCGCAGGTTCGTGCGCGTCAGACGCCATCGAGGAATTAGAACAGGTTGCAGTTCTCGAAGAAAGAAGAAAAGCGGGGACGTTCCGTAAGAAACTTAAGTTGTTTGCCCCCGAGGACCGCGCTGGTTGACCATCTGAGACACAGCCGGTCGTGAAACTCCCAGGCGGCGAGCGACTTCCGCCATCGACAGCCCGAGGTCGCAGACGGCGCGTGCCGCGACGACTGCTCTGGCGCGCGTTACGTCGCGAGACCGTGCGCGCGAGAGAATCGCCTCGCGCGTCACGCCCGCGGCGAGCGCTGAGTTCCAAAGCAGCGAATCGAACTCGGCCCCGCCCGCGCGAAGCAGCGGCGCCCGTGAGGGAGTTGGCGAGCGCCGCCATTGGCTGGGCTCCGAGACGGATTCAGCTCTTGCGACAGCCTCCCAGGCGCGCGCCGGCGATCCGAACAAAGCGAGCGCCTCAGCCGCCGCCTCGAAGGGCCGCGGCGGCGTGGCGCCGACCAAGGCTCCATGGCCGCACCACGGGTATTCCGCGAGCGCCTCGAGTTGGACCAGTCCAGCCTCGACCGGGTTGCGGTGCACGTAGGCAATCGCGGCGAGCAGGTAGGCGTCGTCCGTGATTCGGGATGAGTGGAAGCGGTTCTGGACGACGTGCCCGACCCAGCCGTGGCGCTTGTTGAAGTACTGCGAGTACCCGGTCATCAAGCGCGACATGAGGTGCGAGATGGGCACCTGGCCAGAGCGGATCACCAAGTGCACGTGATTCGACATCAGGGCCCAGGCGAGGATCGCGAAGAAGAGTTCCGGGGCGAGCCGGGCAAGGCGCGTTAGGAGTCCTTCGCGATCTTCGTCGTCCCGAAAGAGGTCGCGAAAACCGACGCCACGGATTGTCAGATGATGGATGACGCCAGGTGCGTCGAGGCGAGGGCCGCGGGGCATCTTGTGCTCACTCGCGGGACCGGTGGGGTGCGCGCGAACGTATCAAGCCGAGCGGCCGCGCGCAGCGGACTTCACGCCCGGCGAAACAACTTAACTTTCTTACGGAACGTCCCCGCTACTTCACCCACTTGGCGATGACGCCCTTCGCGAGGAGGGCGAGGACGCTGCGGGGGAGCAGGCGCATGCCGGCGTTGGCGCGCAGCCAGTTGAACCAGCCGGAGATTACGGAGGGCTGGTAGCCGAGCGCGTCGAAGGCGTCGCGCACGACGGCGGCGGGGCTCGCGCCTTCGTGCGGGAGCTCGTCGGCGCTGGCGGCGAACTCGGTGTCGGTGGAGCCGGGCAAGAGCGAGAGCGCGTCGACGCCGGTGCCTTGCAGTTCGCCCCATAATGACTCGCCCAGGTAGTTGTCGAAGGCCTTGCTGGCGCTGTAGAGCGCGTGCAGCGGCAGCGGCTGCGAGCCGGAGACGGAGCCGGTGAACACCAGCGCGCCGCGCTTGCGCGCCACCATCTTCGGGAGCAGCGCGGCTGTTAGGGCGACGGGCGCGGCGCAGTTGAGCTGCACCATCGCCGCAAGCCGCGCGGGCTCCTGTTCGTGGAAGCGGCCCACGTAGCCGGCGCCTGCGTTGTTGATGAGCACCGCGATCTCGAGATCCGCGACGGCTGCGATCAGCGCGCGCACGCCTTCCTCGGTCGCGAGATCGCAGGCGACGCAGCGCACGCGTACGCCGTCGTCTTCGCGCAGCTCTCGCGCGAGCTGTTCGAGCTTGTCCGCGCGGCGCGCGGCCAGCACGAGCGAAACGCCGTCGCGCGCGAGCGCGCGCGCGAACTCGGCGCCGATTCCTGACGACGCGCCCGTGACGAGCGCCCAGTCGCCGTAGCGCTCGCGCAGCGAGAGCCGGCGCGGCTGAAAGAGTTCGCGGGCGCGCCAGAGCTCGCGGGCGATCACTGCGAACAGGAACGCGGCGACGAGGCCTCCCAAGATCGGGCCAGGCTCGCGCTTGTAGAGCAGCGGCCATACCGCCATCGAGAACGCGACCTGCGCGGCGTAATAGCTGGCCCACGGCCACATCCAGGCGCGCATGCGCCAGAAGCCGAGCACGCCCGCGCCGTAGACGAGCCAATGCGGGAGTTCGAGCAGCTTCGCCCAGACGCCGTCGAAGCGGATGCCGAACCACACTTCCTCGTCGAAGCGCGTCGGCTTCATCATCAGGTCCCACGGGACGTAGATAAACGCCATGAACGCGCAGAACAGCAGCAGCGCGTTCATCCACCACGGGCGGCGCGCGAGCTGGTGACGCAGCCACACCTGCATCGATTAGGCCTTCGCCGCGATGCGTGCGACCGCGGCGTCGAGCGCTTTGCGCAGCAGCGCGGCGCACTCATCGAGCTCCGCGTCGCTGGCGTTGAGCGGAGGCCCGAGCACCACCACGTCTTGCGCGGGCGCGCAGCCGCCGGGATAGAAGAACGCCCCCTGGGCGAGCCCGGCGCCCACCACCGCGCCCGCGGCCTTGGCTTCCTCGGGGAACGGCTCGCCCGTCGCCCGATCGCGCACGAGCTCGATCGCCTGTAACAACCCGCGTCCGCGGATCTCCGCGACGTTCGGGTGATCGCCGAGTTCGGCGACGAGCCGCTGCCGTAACCGCTCGCCGCTTCTGGCCGCGCGCGCCACGAGTCCGTCGCGCTCCATGATCTCGAGCACCTTGTCGGCGATCGCGCACGAGGCCGGATGCGCGCTGTACGTGTAGTACATGACCTCCATGCCCGCGGCGCCGATCGGCTCCGCCACCGCGTCGGTCGCGTAGACGCCGCTCATCGGCGCATAGCCCGCGGCGAGGCCCTTGCCCGCAACCATTAGGTCCGGCAGCACGCCCCAGTGGTCGACCGCGAAGCGCGCACCAGTGCGGCCGAAGCCGCACATCACTTCGTCCGCGATCAAGAGCACGCCGCGCCGGCGGCAGATCTCGGCGACGCGCGGCAAGTAGCCGTCCGGCGGCACGAGTGCGCCCGCAGTCGAACCCCCAATGGGTTCGAGGATCACCGCGGCCACCGTCTCGGCGCCGGCGCGCTCGATCGCTTCCTCGATGCCGTCCGCACAGCGCAAATTGCAGGCGCTCTCGCCGCGGCAGCTGGCGCAGCGCAGCGCATAACAAGCCGGCGCCTTCGGGAAATCGTGCAGCCAGAGCTCCATGCCCTTGCGCCGCTTTGTGTGCCCGCCGACGTCGAGCGTCGAAAAAGTCGTGCCGTGATAACTGAGCTCGCGGCCGATCACCTTCCAGCGCTTCGTCTCGCCTCGCGCCACGAAGTACTGGCGCGCGATGCGCAGCGCGAGATCGACGGCCTCGGAGCCGCCGCTCGCGAAGATGCAGCGCGTGAGACCGCGCGGCAGCCACGCGCGCTGCAGCCTCTCGACCAGCCGCGCGCGGTGCTCCGTCACGAACGGCGGCACCACGTAGCTCACCTCGGCGAGCGCGCGCGCCGCGGCCTCCACCACCTCGGGATGCCCGTGGCCGATGTTGGCCGCGATCGCGCCGGCCGCGGCGTCGAGAATGCGCCGCCCGTCCGCCGTATAGAGATAGGAGCCCTCGGCCCGCGCGATTTGGAGCGACAGGCCGCCGAACGGGAGGAACGGGTATCGCTGCGCTTGTTCGGGGGTCACGCTCTCATTCTGCGCTTGGGCGGACGATCAAGCCACGGCTTGCACGGGGGTTCGCATGAAAAGCGCCGCAATCTCTCGCGCCGCTGGGCTGCTCGGACGCCGCGGTGTTGCGCTCGCCGCAGCCGCGCTCGTGCTTGCGGCACTCGCGTTTGCCCTGTCGGGTTGCGGCGAGCCCGAGACGCCCGAATCGCGTGTTCGCGCCGCGCTTGCCGCGCTAGAGGCCGCTGCTGAGGAAGGCGATGTCGGCGCCTTCCGCGAACTCGTCTCCGCGCAATACAAAGACGCCCTCGGCCACGACCAGCGAGCCCTCGCGGACTACGTGCGCTTTCACGTGCTGGCGCACCCGCGCGGGCGCGAGGTGATGCTGCGCGTGCGCGAGGTGCGGCTCACGAGCGAGGCGACTGCGAGCGTGATGCTCCACGCCGGCTTCGCGGGCGCGGGCCAGAGCGCGCTGCACGCCGACGTTTACGCGATCGATCTCGATCTCGCGCTCGAAGACGACGTCTGGCGCGTGCGCTGGGCGGAGTGGAGACCCGCGGCGCCGGCTGAGTTGTTGTGACCGGCAGCGTGCGGGCGCGGCTGCGGGCGCGGAACTCCGAGACGCGACGCGCGCTTACTCAACGCCGCGCACGAGCAGCGCGCAACCCACAGGTGCCTCGGTAGGCGACCCTCGCGGAATGCGCCTACTGAACGCCGCGCACGAGCAGCGCGCAACACGTCACGCCGCCTTCAGCCTTGGCGAGTTCGGAGGCGTCAACGGACGTGACGGCAATGCCGCAGGCACGCAGGCGTTCGGCGGTGCGCGGGAACGCGGCGGCGTGAATCAACGCGGCGCCGAGCCAGAGCGCGTTCGCCGCGAAAGGCTCGGACGCATCGATCTCGATCGGCTCCCAGCTCTGGAAGTGACGCACGTCGACCCAGTCCGGGTTCACTAACAACGCGCGTTCGGCTACGCGCGTGACTGCGGTCTTCAGGTGGAGCGCGCCTTCGATCTGCACGCCCTCGACCTGATAAGCGTGCGGCGCGACGAGCGCGCGCAGCTGCGCGACGGCCTCAGCGTTCGTGCGGCGCGAGAGGCCGACGAAGAGCGTGCGATCCAGCACGAGCACGTCGCCGCCGTCGAGCGTCGCGGGCGCTGCGAGCTCGAGAAGTGGCCGGTGCGCGCGCAACGCCGAAGCGGCCGAAGCGCTCTCGCCGCGCCGCGAGAGCGCACCGGGGCGCGTCACGATCGCGGCTTCGTCGAGCACGACGGCGACGTCTTCGACGAACACCGAGTCCGGGTGCTCGGGAAGCTCGGGCAGCCGTAACACTTCGCAGCCCGCCCGTGCGAGCGCGCGCTCGTAGGCGACGTGCTGCGCGCGCGCGAGCGCGAGATCGATCGGGGCACGCGCAACGTGCGTGAGTTCGCAGGCCGCGATGCTCGCGGGCACCGCGCGCGTCAGCGCGAGCGTGCGCTGCATCCGCTCACTCGAACCGCGAGAGCCGCGAGGTGTTTCGCAGCTCGAGGATCTTGCCTTCGATCGCGTATAACTCGCGCGCGCCGCGAACGGGCTGCGGCACGTCGGGGAAGTACTGGAGCGAACGAACCTCCTCGATCACAGCCTGGTCGTGCACGCCCGGCGGGCAGGCCTGCTCGATGGCAGCATTCGTCACCGTGCCGTCCGCCTCGAGGTCGAACTTCACGAGCGTCCAGGCCTCACCGGGCTCGCAGCTCTCAGGGATCGGCAGCACGCGTTTCTCCTCGAGGTTGAAGCGAAGCATTAGGCCGACGCTGCGCAGTGCGCCGCTCTCGCCGTCCGGGTGTTTGCAGTAACGCCACGTCTCGACTTCGCGCCGCGCCGTCGCATCGAACGTGCCCGGGGGCTCCGCCGCGACCACCTTGGTGCTCGAAACGCGGCCATCTGCGGCGATCGTCGCGTCGAGCTGGACGTGACCCTCGACGTTGAAGCGCGCGGGCAACGGCGGAAACGACATCGAGCGCTCGAGCGCGATCGGCGTCGGGCTCGTCGCCTGCTCCTCGCAGCCCGGCTCTGGCGCGTCCGCGGCGGCGAGGCTTGCGAACAGCAGCGCGACTGCTGCCGCGGCGGTGCTTCTCA
>JANNRF010000294.1:0-73606 GCA_031401135.1 Deltaproteobacteria bacterium
CGCGAAATACGCGGCGAGCTGGCGCGCGGCCTCGGCGAGCGGGCCGGCGTGCTCGTCGCGGCGCGAACTCGCGGAGAGCGGCGCGATGTGCGCGTGCTCCGCGAAGCGCACGCTGGTGAGCGCCTCGCCGTCCGAAGTGACGAGCAGCGCGCCAAGCGGGCTCTCGATCTGCGCGTGAATCGAGTCGATCGGAGTCATCAGGTCCCCTTCGTCGCAAGTGAGGTCCAGAGGTGGAGCGCGCCGTACGCGCGCCACGGGCGCCAGGCTTCGGCGCGAGCGAGCACTGCGCGCGCGTCGTCGATGCCGAGCGCGCGGCGCAGGCCGAGATCGCCGTGCGGGAACGCGTCCGGCCACGCGACGGCGCGCATTAACACATAGTCCGCGGTCCACGGCCCGACGCCGGGCAGCGCGAGCAGCGCTTCGCGCACCCGCTCCGGGTCTGCGCCGGGTGCGAGATCGAGCTGGCCTTCTGCGCAGGCGAGCGCGACAGCACGCAGGCTCTCGGCGCGCGGGCGCGTGATGCCGATCGCGGCGATCGCATCGACGCGCGCGCTCGCGATTCTCTGCGGCGTGGGTGTTAGGCGCGTGAGTGCGGCGTGCGGCGTTTCGAGCGGTTCGCCGAAGCGCTCACCGAGGCGCGCCGCGAACGTGGTCGCCGCGGCCACGGAAACTTGCTGGCCGAGAATCGCGCGAGCGAGCAACTCGAAGCCGTCGAAGGCGCCCGGTACGCGCAGGCCCGGGTGCGCGGCGATGCCCGCGCGGAGGCGTGCATCCGCACTGAGCTGCGCTTCGATCTGCGCGGGGTCGCTCGCGAGATCGAAGAGTGCGCGCAACTTCGCCGCCACGGACAGCAGCGCCGGCACGAGCGAGGCCGATATCTGCGCGCGCAGCGCATTCGCGCGCGGCGAACGCGCGACGGCGACCCAGCCGCGCCGCTCGCCGTACTGCACTGTGCGCGCGTAACAACCCTCGCTCACCAGCTCGACGCCGCGCGTCGCGCGCGGCGCCAGGAAGCCGAGCAGCGCCGCGAAATCGAGCGGCGGGCGGAACGGCAGATCGAGCGCGATCGCGTCAGGCGCCTCCTCCACCAGCGTGGCCGCGCGTGTGACGCGCACGGGCTTTGCCGCAGCGCTCTTGCGCAGCGCCGTCGGCGCGAGCCGGTAGCGCTCCCGGAACGCCGCGTTGAAGCGGCGCAGGCTCGCGAAACCGCTCGCGAACGCCACGTCCGTAACAGTCATGCGGGTATCCGTGAGCAGCTGCTTCGCGAGCAGCAGGCGGCGCGTGCGGATCAGCTCGGCAGGCGCGACGCCCAGCTCGGCTGTTAGGGCGCGGCGCACGTGGCGCTCCGAGACGCCGAGTGCGCGCGCGAGCGCGGGCATTTCGCTGGCGCCGTCCTCGATGCGGCGCACTGCGCGCTGCGCGAGCCGCGAGAGCGCATCGACACGCGCAAGCCCGGGCGCGAGTTCGGGGCGGCAACGCAAACACGGGCGAAAGCCCGCGCGCTCGGCCGCGGCTGCGCTCGCGAAGAACGTGCAGTTCTCGAAGCGCGGCGTCTTCGCGGGGCACACCGGGCGGCAGTAAATGCGCGTGCTGGAAACGCCGACGAAAAGCCGCCCGTCGAAGCGCGCGTCGTGGGCGCGGATTGCGGCGTACGCGGCGCGCGCGTCGAGCGTCACCGCGGGCTCGCGCGTTTCGCGAAGGTTCTCGCTGGCAACGCGTCGGCTCGGTTTTTCTGTGTCCATGACGAGCGATCCTAGGCGAGGCCGCACGCGTGGACTCGCCGTTTTCGGACCTGTTCGCGCGGGAAGCGAGACCGGCCAGGGTCAGACCCGACGTTCCCGATTCTCAGCCCGCGATCAGGCGGTCGTCCTGACGAGCGCGCGCTGCATCAACACCGCGCTCGCGGGGCACAGTTCCGCGAACTCGCGCGTGGCGCGAATTACGGCCGGCGCGTGCTCGCGTGCGAGCGGCGCGAAGCCTTGTCGCGCAAAAAAAACCGAAGCGGTGGTGGTGAGCAGAAACGCAGCGCGCACGCCGCGTCGGCGCGCATCGCCGAGCAGCGTCTCGCACAGCGCCGCGCCTAGGCCGCGCGCGCGCAGCGCAGGCTCGAGCGCGACAGAGCGCACGAGCGCGGCCGCGCCGTAATGCTCGAAGCCCGCGCAGGCAACGAGCGCACCCGCACGCTCGCCGACGAGGAACGCGCCGAGGTGCGGCGCCACGTCTTCCCAGGGCAACTCGCTCGCGCGCAGCAGTGCTTGCACCGCGGCGAGGTCATCAGGGCGCGCCGGCCGGATCTCCAAATCGAACTCCTTGGCCCGCAGCGATGCTATCGCCGCATCCACGCCGAACTATGCTGCGACTCCGAAAGCGAGGAGAAGCCCATGCCCGTCTACATCGTTGCTGAACTCACGATCCAAGATCGAGCGACTTACACAATCTACGAGGCCGGCTTCGCGGAGATCTTCCAGCGCTACCGCGGCGAAGTACTGGCCGTCGATGAGCAGCCCACCGTGATGGAAGGCGACTGGAAGCACACGCGCACCGTCCTGCTGCGCTTCCCCGATCAAGCCGAAGCGGAGCGTTGGTATCGCTCGCCGGAGTATCAGGCGCTCGCGCAGCATCGCTTCCGCTCCTCGCGCGCGAACGTCGCCCTGCTGCAGGGTTTCAGCGGAGTGCTGCCCCGCTCGCAATGACACGGAGACCCAAATGCCCGTCGAGATGAACGGCATCGCGCACATTCAGCTGAACGTGAACGACGCCGCGCGCTGCCTGCCGTTCTGGGAACGCTTCTGTCACTTCCTGTCGATGAAGACGCTGATCAAGAACGCCGACACGCTGTACTGCATCGGCAGCCGCACCGGCATTCTCGTGCGCGCTTCGGCGCCCGAACATCGCGCGACGAAGTTCGAACAAACGCGCGCTGGGCTGCACCATTTCTGCTTCCGCGCACGCAGCAACGAAGACGTCTCCGCGGTGCACGCATTCCTGCGCGGCGAACCGGACGTGACGATCCTGCGCGCGCCCGAGGTCGGGCCCTGGGCGCCGGGTTACTACTCGATTCTGTTCGAGGATCCCGATGGGCTGCGCGTCGAGGTGAACCACGTACCGGGGCGCGGGCACTTCGGGCCCGAAGGCGAACTCGGCAGCGGACGCGGGCCGATGGGGAAGCTCGAGGGAACCTGAGGGCAAGCGGGGTCGAACAATGGCTTCTGCGCCGGAAGACATCTCGGGGCGTGGATTCCCGCGACGCAGCTGGAATTAGAACAGCGGCCCGGGCTCCTCGTCGTCCTCGGGTTGCGGCGGCGGGATCGGCGGCAGTTCGGGCTCGCGCTCGAGTTGGTTCGCGAGCAGCCAGACGCCGAGCGCGACCGAGAGCACTGCCGGAAGCATTATGGCGAACGGCGTCGTATCGCCGGGCGCGTTGAAGCCGGGGATACCGACGCGGTCGGGGAAGGCGCCCGCGGCGTAGCTCAGCGCCGCGATGACGCCGCTGAGCGCGACGCCGGGCCAGAGCGAACTCGTCGCGAGGCGGAGCAAGCCCAACAACACGCCGAGCACGAGAGTGCGCGCGCCCTGGCTCGTAATCGGCGCCAGCGGCGCAGCGTCGCCGAAGACTTGGATCAAGAGCAGGCTCGGCACCAGCACGATTTGCAGCGCCGCTACGAGCGCGATCGCGCGCCAGCGCCCGAGCGCGGAGACGCAGCCCTGCAGCAGGACGCCGCGAAAGAAGAACTCCTCGAGCACCGGCAGCAAGAAGACGGCGAGCACGATCGTCTCGGGCGCGGCGAACTCCGGCTTCCCGAGGCTCTCATTCTGCGCCGCAGCGAAGGCGAGGCGAATCCAGTTGTCGAGTTCGGAGACCACGAACGCGACTGGAACCAGCAGGGCGACCGGCGCCAACGCTCGCACCGGAAACGACACCATGCCGAGCCGCAGCGCGACCGGCTCGGGAACCATGCGCGCCGCGAGGTAGCCGAGCCCACCGAGACCGAGCGCGCTCCCGACCGCCATCGAAGCGACGCCGCCGCCAAACGAGGCGGGCAGCAGAAACGAGAGAAACGCGGCGGTGGCGGCCAGCGTGAACGCCGTCGACGGATTCGGAAACGGATTGCCCACGGGCCGCTCGTTCATCCCAATAACTCCGCGAGCGCGCGCCCGGTGTGGCTCTCGGCGCAGCGCGCGATCTCTTCGGGCGTGCCCACCGCGACCACGCGCCCGCCCAGTTCGCCGCTGTCGGGCCCGAGGTCGATCACGTAATCGGCGACCTTGATCACGTCGAGATGATGCTCGATCACGAGCACGGTGTTGCCGCGTTCTACGAGGCGCTGCAAGACGTCGAGCAGGCGCTCGATGTCGGCGAAGTGCAGGCCCGTGGTGGGTTCGTCGAGCAGGTAGAGCGTCTTGGCGTCACCGCGGCGCGAGAGTTCGCGCGAGAGTTTCACGCGCTGCGCCTCGCCGCCCGAAAGCGTCGTCGCGGGCTGGCCGAGGTGGAGGTAGCCGAGCCCGACGTCGCGCATTGTTTCGAGCGGGCGGCGCACTTTCGGGACGTTCTCGAAGAACGCCGCCGCTTCCTCGATCGGCATCGCGAGCACCTCGGCGATCGTCTTGCCCTTGTATCGAATCTCGAGCGTCTCGCGGTTGTAGCGGCGCGTTCCGCACACTTCGCACGGCACGAATAAGTCCGGCAGGAAGTGCATCTCGACGCGCAGCGAGCCGTCGCCCTGACAAGTCTCGCAGCGCCCGCCCTTCACGTTGAACGAGAACCTGCCCGGGCCGTAGCCGCGCGCGCGCGCTTCGGGCACCGCGGCAAAGAGCGCGCGGATGCCGTCGAAGACACCCGTGTAGGTGGCCGGGTTCGAGCGCGGCGTACGGCCGATCGGGGCCTGGTCGACGTCGACGACGCGCTCGAGCGCCTCCGCGCCCGTAATGGCTGTGTGCGCGCCAGGCTCGGCCTCCGCGCGATGCAGGCGCTTCGCGAGCGCGCGGTGCAGCGTGTCGTTGACGAGCGTGGATTTGCCCGAGCCCGAGACGCCCGTGACGACGGTGAAGCGCCCGAGCGGGATCTCGGCGCGCACATCTCGCAGGTTGTGCGCGCTGCACCCGGAGAGCACGAGGCGCGCGGCGCTCGCGAGTTCGCGGCGCACCGGCACGCGGATGCTGCGGCGCCCGCTCAGGTAGGCGCCCGTGAGCGAGCGCTCGTCAGCCATTATGGAGGCGGGCGTGCCCTCGGCGACGATTCGGCCGCCGTGCACGCCCGCGCCGGGGCCCATGTCGATCAGCCAATCCGCGCGGCGCATCGTCTGCTCGTCGTGCTCGACCACCAGCACGCTGTTGCCGGCGTCGCGCAGCTTTTCGAGGCTCGCGAGCAGGCGCGCGTGGTCGCGCGGGTGCAGCCCGATCGAGGGCTCGTCGAGCACGTACATCACGCCCATCAGGTGCGCGCCCACTTGGGTGGCGAGCCGGATGCGCTGCGCCTCGCCGCCCGAGAGCGTGTTCGTGGGGCGCGCCAGCGAGAGGTAATCGAGGCCGACGTCGCACAGGAAGTTCAGCTGCTCGCGAATCTCCTCGAGGATGCGATCGGCGATCGCCCGCTGATTAGGGGAGAGCGCGAGCGCTGCGAGCCAGGCGCGCACCGCCGAGATCGGCAGCGCGGCGATCTCCGGCAGCGTGCGGCCCGCGACGCGAACGTTGCGCGCAACCAGGCCGACGCGCGCGCCGGCGCACTCGCTGCAAGGCGCGGCGCGCGAGTAGCGCGCGCGGTCTTCGTCCGAGAGCTCGCCCGCGGCGATGCGGCGCGCGAGCTCGCCTAACACGCCATCGAACTTGCGGCGCACGCTGCGCAGCCCGCGCTTGCCGTGGCGGAACTCGATCTCTTGCGCGCCCGCGCCGCGCAAGATCACCTCGCGCGCCACCTTCGGCAGCGCGCGCCACGGCGTTTCGAGCGAGACCCCCAGATGCGCCGCCACGCCTTCGAGCAGCTGCGCGTAATAACGCGCCGCCCGCGCTCCGCCCCAGGGCGCGATCGCGCGCACGAGTTCGCGCTCGGGATCGGGCACGACCTTCTCCGGGTCGAGTTCGCTGGCGGTGCCGAGACCCGCGCACGCACCGCACGCGCCCGACGCGCTGTTGAACGAGAAGTGCCTTGGCTCGAGCGCCGGGTACGAGACGCCGCAATCCGGGCAGGCGCTCGATTGCGAGAAGAGCGCCTCCTCGCTGCCCGTCTTCGTCTCCCACGCGATCGTGCACACGCCGCCGCCGAGCGCGAGCGCGGTCGCGAGCGATTCCAGCACGCGCGCGCGCGCCGCTTCGCGCACCACGATGCGATCGACCACCGCCTCGATCGTGTGCACACGCGTCTTCGCCAGCTTGATCTCGCCCGCGAGATCGCGCAGTTCGCCGTCGATGCGCGCGCGCACAAAGCCCTTCTCCGCGAGTTCGGCGAGCTCCTTCTTATGTTCGCCTTTGCGCTCGCGCACGATCGGCGCGAGCAGCGTCGCGCGCGCCCCCACGCCGAGCGCGAGCACGCGCGCCGTCATCTGCTCCACGGTCTGGCTCGAGATCGGCTTCCCGCACTTGTGGCAGTGCGCGACGCCGACGCGCGCGAACAACAGCCGCAAGTGATCGAGCAATTCGGTGGCGGTGCCGACGGTCGAGCGCGGGCTGCGGCTGACGGTGGCCTGCTCGATCGCGATCGACGGCGAGAGGCCCGTAATGGATTCGACTTCGGGCCGCGCCAGCTGATCGAGGAACTGCCGCGCATAGGCCGAGAGCGATTCGACGTAGCGGCGCTGGCCTTCGGCGTAGAGCGTGTCGAAGGCCAGCGAGGATTTGCCGCTTCCCGAAAGGCCAGTGATTACGACGAGCCGGTTGCGCGGGATGTCGACATCGATCTCGCGCAGGTTATGGACGCGCGCCCCGCGAACCGAGATGGCCGCCGGCTCGCCGCGCACGGGGGCGGACGAGGGCGCTCCGCTCAAGAGCCCGCGTTCTCGGGGGCCGACTTCTCGAGCTCCTCGAGGCTCGCGATCGTGTCCTTGCGCTCGACGTAAGTGTTCGCGCGAACTTCCTCGATGAACTTCGTGTACTCGCCCTGGAGCCGGTCGTTGTAGAGGCGGTTCATGATCGGGCGCTCGGCATCTTCGTAAGAGATCGCCTTCACCGTACGGCGCTCGACCAGTTGCACGAACACGCAGCCGAAGGGTTGCTCGCTGACCTCGCTGAGTTGGCCAGCGCCGAGCGGGCGCACTTCCGCTTCGAGCCACGGCGCGAGTTCGCTCTCATGCACCCAGCCGAGTTCCGGGTCCATCGTCGCGATGCCGTTTGCGACCTCGAGCAAATCCTCGCCCGCAGCCACGCGCACGCGCGCTCCGCGCACTTGCTCGCACGATGCGGCGAGCTCCGGCGGCGTCTTCGGCGTCACCACGAAGTGGCGCACGCGAAACTCTTCGCCGCTCTGCGGCCGGCTCGCCACCTCTTTGTCGTAGATCTCGCGCACTTCCTCGGGCGTGATCTCCACCCGCGCACCGATCACGCCATTAACAACCTTCGAGTGCTCGATCTCGCCCTTGATCCGCTCGCGATAGGAGGCGTACGGCAAACCCTGCGCCTCGACGCTTTTGCGCAGCTGCTCGGGCGTGATGCCGTTGTCGCCGGCGATGTCGGCGATCGTGCCGTCGATCTCTTCGTCGGTCGCCTGCAACTCCGCGCGCTTCACGATCTGCTTGAGCAGCGCCTTCTCGATCAAGCGCTCGAGTGCCTGCGCCTCGATCATGCGCAAATCGCGCTCGCTCGCGCCGGCCGCCTTGGCGCGCGCGACCGTGGGCGCCGCGAGTTCGCGCACTTCCGAAACAAGCACGATGTCCGAGCCCACCTGCGCCGCGATGCCCTCGAGCAGGTTCGCGCTGTCGGCTACCTGCGCCTGCTGTTCCTCGATCAAGCCCGCGAGCGCGTCCTGCGCGGCTGCGGGACCCGCCGATGCCAACGCAACGGCGGCGAGGAGTGGGCGGAGGCAGAAGCGTCGGGGGGTGCGCATGGCCGGGCACCTTAGCGTCGGGGGTGCCGCATCGCCGAGGCCACAACTCGTTGCGCAACTCGAAATCGGGGACGCTCTTGCGTAACTCGTCAGCCGAGGCGAGAGAGTCGAGATACGCAAGAGCGTCCCCGAACTTGAGTTACGCAATGGGTTGGCGCGGCCGCCACCCAAAGCGCGCCAGGTCGATTCGGTCGCGCGCGTCGAAGGCGACGCCTTCGCGCTCGAGCAGCACGCGCTGAACGAGTTCGCTGCCCGGATTGGAGCGCGGGCTCACCTCACCGCGGGCGTTGACGACGCGCTGCCACGGGACGCGCGAGCCGCTTGGGAGCGCGTGCATCGCGTAGCCGGCTTGGCGTGCGGCGCGCGGCAGGCCAGCCAGTTCGGCCACCTGCCCGTACGTGGCGACGCGCCCGCGCGGAATGCGCGCGACCACGCGCCAGATGCGCTGATACGCGGACGCTGCGCGTCCGCTGGCTAGCGCGCTCCCTTCGCTCGGCTGCGCCTCGCTGCGCGCGGCGAAACGCCGCTTGCCCGGCGCGCGCGGCGGTTGCGGCTTCGCGCGTGGCCGCGCCGCGCTCACGCAGGCTTCGCCAGCATCGCGAAGAACTCGCCCAGCTTCGCGCGCCGCGCGGGCGGGAGATACGAGAAGTTCGAGCCGCGCGCGTTGATCTCCCAATAATGAGGCGAGACCTCATGCTCGAGTTCTTCGCGCGCGGTGAGCAGCAGGCCGCGACGCTCGCCCGCGAGATCGGCGGCGATGCGGCGCGCGGGGCCCTCCTCGCCGCGCTCGAGGAAGAACGTTGCGAGCTGGATCTGCGCGCGGCGCACGCCGAGCAGGTGCTCCGCGCCCTCGTGGTCGATCGTGAGCAGCACTTCGAGCAGCGCGTCGCGCGCGGTCGCCTTTTCGGCGGCGGCCTCCACCAAGTTCGCGAGGTCGTAGGCCGCGGCCTCTAACAAGAACGGCAGTTCGCTCGAACTCGCGAGCCGTCCGTAAAAGCGAATCCGGCTCGCCACTTCGAGCGCCGCGGGTTCGAGACCCTTCGCGAGCAAGTCTTCGCCGAGCAGGCGGTACTGGAAGAGCACGAAGTACGCGGTGCGCGGATCGCGCGCGTTGATGGCCGCGCGCAAGTAGCTGTGAAACGCGCGCTGGCACTGCTCGACCAGCGGCGGATGCGCGAGCGCGTTCGCCTCCGCGAGCTGGCGCGTGTGGATCGCGATCATGCTGGCGACGTCGCGCGCCTCGCCGACGGCGTCGCCGAACAATGCGAGGCCCTGGCGCAGGATCTTCGCCTCGAACCAGCTGCCCTCGCGTGCGATTTCCTGAATCGCGGGCGCGGCCATCGCTACGAAATCCGCGTCGTGCGCGACCGCGTCGTCCACGAGGAACCATGCGGGCGGGAGTTCGCCGCGCAGCTTGGTCACGTCGGCGAGCAGCGCGAACAGCGCCTCCACCGCCGCCATCGCGATGCCACGGTCGCTGTGCTCCATCGCGCTGCGCGCGACGTCCTCGAGTTCTTCCACGGACTCGATCACAGCACGCTTGGCGGCGCGCACGTCTTTGGTCTTCGCACCGCGAACTTGCGCGAGCGCATCGGCGCGAATCCGGCGGATCACTTCGTGAGGCGATACGAAGTGGAAGACGTACCTGAAGTAGGGGAGCAGCATCAGCAGGCACGCGGTCATCATCGCCATCGTGAGCAGGAAGCCACCGCGCGGTAGCACCGGGGCCTGGCCCGCCTCGCCCGAGAGCACGACGCCGAGCCACACGCACAGCACGGTCGTGAGCACGAAGAACGACATCACCGCGACGTTCACGCGGTCGTGCACGAACAGCTGCATGATGCGGTGCGTGTATCGAGTCGAAGCGAGCTCTACGACGATCGCGACCACCGTAATCAGGATCGCGAGCACGCCGGCGACGACCTGCGCGGAGCCAGCCAGCAGCGCGAGCGCGCCGGCCGTATCGAGCGACGCGAGCCAGCGCAGCGGGTGCCGCCAAGCCCCGCTGCCTTCGAGCCAGCTGGCGAGTGCGAGCAGCGGCACGGCCAGCGCGAGCAGCACGCCGAATGCTCGCAAGCCATTGCTGCGCTCGCGCTGATCCGTTTCGCTCGCCACTTCGCGTGCTCCTCAGCGTGCCCGGCCACAACAACTCGCACGGCGTCCGCAGCGGCCACCAACGAGACTGCCCTGCTGCTGTGGTGCGCGTCAACCGGGGAATCGCGACTGCTCGCCGATGCAGCGCGCCGCTTCGCGTGCAACGCTCCGCAACGGAGGCATGCGAGATGTCGTTGGGCCTGCGCAGGCATGTTCCGGAGCTGGCCCTCGAGTGGATGGTCGATTCGCCGGAGCGCCGCTGGCAAGCGATCGACGGAACGCTCGTGTTCGCCGACATCTCGGGCTTCACCGCGCTCGCGGAACGGCTCGCGCAGCGCGGCCGCTCGGGCGGCGAGGAACTGGTCGAGACGCTCAGCCGCGTGTTCGGCTCGATGCTCGACATCGCCGCCGAGCGCGGCGGCATGCTGCTCAAGTTCGGCGGCGACGCGCTGCTCTTGTTCTTCCGCGGCGAGGGCCACGCCGTGCGCGCCTGCTCCGCCGCCGTCGAGATGCGGAGCTCTCTGCGCCGCGCCGCCGAGATCCCGACCTCGGTGGGCCCGCTGCGCCTCTCGATGTCGGTGGGCGTTCACTCGAGCGAGATCCTGTTCTTCCTGGTGGGCTCGTCGCACCGCGAACTCGTGGTGCTCGGGCCCGCGGTCTCGACCACAGTCGATACCGAGAGCGCCGCCAACGCGGGCGAGATCGCGGTGAGCGCCGCCACGGCCGCCCTGCTCCCGCGCTCGGCGGTGAAGCCGCGGGCGGACGGCTGGCTGCTGTTGCGCTGGCGCACGGCGGCGAAGACGGACGCGAACCGCGATGCGGCCGGCGCCAGCGAGGCTTCCCGCGAGCGCGCCTTCGATCCGTCCGTCGCGAGGGGTCTGTTCCCGCGTGCGCTGGGCGCCGTGCTCGAGGCCGGCGCGCCCGAGCCCGAGCACCGCGTCGCGTGCATGGCCTTCATCCGCTTCTCGGGCACCGACGCGCTGCTCGCGAGCGCAGGCCCGGACGCGCTCGCGCAAGCGTTGCAAGAGACCGTCGCCGGCAGCCAGGACGTGCTCGTCTCCGAAGGCGTGACGCTGCTCGCGATCGACATCGACCGCGACGGCGGGAAGCTGTTCCTCGGCGCCGGCGTGCCGTTCGCCCACGAGGACGACGAGGGCGTGATGTTGCGCGCGTTGCGGCGCATCGCAGATGCGGGCCTGCCGCTCACCCTGCAAATGGGCGTCAACCGCGGCCACGTCTTCGCCGCCGAGTTGGGCACGCCGCGGCGCGCCGCCTACTCCGCGATGGGCGACACCACCAACACCGCCGCGCGCATCGCCGGCAAGGCGCCGCCGGGCACGATCTTCGCGCACCCCTCGGTGCTGGATTACTCGCGCACGCTGTTCGACGTGAGGCCCGCAGGCCCGCTCGTGCTGAAGGGCAAGAAAGCTCCGCTCGCGGTCTACCAGCTCGGCGATGAGCTGGGGACGCGCGCGCACGACGGCCTCGACGCTGTGCCGCTCGTGGGCCGCAGCGCGGAGCTGCGCGCCGTGCGCGAAGCGGTCGAACGGGTCCGCGCCGGCAGCGGCGGAATCCTCGGCCTCGCCGCTGGGCCCGGCCTCGGCAAGAGCCGGTTGTTACGGGAGGCGCTCGCCGCGGTCGATCCACGCGCCGTGCTCTCGCTGCGCGCGGAGCCCTACGGCGTGAACAGCCCGTACCGGATGTTCCGCGACACGCTGCGTGGCTTGCTCGGGATCGAGCGCGGGCCCGCGGCGACGATGCGCGCCGCACTCGAGCGTGCGGTGGCAGGCGCGGATGCGAGCCTTCTGCCGTTGCTGTCGTTATTAGGGGACGTCGCCCACATCGAGGTCGAGGCCTCCGCTGAAGTTCGCGAGATCGACGCGCGCTTTCGGCCCGAGCGCGTGGCCGACGTCGTTGTCCGGCTGCTCGGCGCGCTCCATCCGGGAACCACACTGTTCGCCGTGGACGACGCACACTGGGCCGACCAGTCCTCCACGCATCTGCTCGGGCGGCTGGCCAGCGCGTGCAGCGAGCGGCCTTGGTTGATGCTGAGTGCGCGCCGCGACGACGAAGGTGGCTACCGCGTGCCGGAGGGCCACGAGCTGCGCCTCGGCACGCTCGACGCCGCGAGCATGCGCGCGCTGGTCGACGCGGCGACGCAGGCGGCGCCGCTCCGGCCGCACGACGCCGAGCGCGTGGTTCAGCGCGCGAGCGGAAACCCGCTGTTCGCGCTGGAGACGATCCGCGTGGCGCGCGAACTCGGCTCGCTCGACGCGGTGCCGGAATCCCTCGAAGCGGCCATGGCCGCGCAGGTCGATGCGCTCGATCCCTCGGCGCGCCATGTGCTGCGCTACGCGTCGGTGTTAGGGCGCAGCTTCAACCGCGCGAGCCTGGCCGAGCTGTTGCACTCGGCGGAGCAAGCGCTCGACGAACCCACGCTCTCGCGTTTGGAAGCGTTTCTCGAACCCGATGGCGACGAGCGGCTGCGCTTCCGTAATGGCCTCGTGCGAGACGCGGCGTATGAGGGGCTCGCCTACCGCCTGCGCGCGCGGCTGCACCGCGTGGCCGGCGAGGCGATCGAGCGGGCCGCGGAGGATCCGCTCGCCAGCGCCGATTCGCTTGCGCTCCACTTCTCGCGAGCGGGCGAGTTCGAGCGCAGCTGGCGCTACGGGCGCGCGGCCGCCGAGCGAGCGCGCCGCGCCTACGCGAACTCCGACGCGGTGCGCCTCTACGAACTCGCGCTCGATGGCGCGCGGCGCATCGCTTCGGTGCCGAACGCCGAGCTCGTGCGGGCCTGGATCGATCTGGGCGAAGTTCGCGAGCTGGCAGGCACGTTCGACGCCTCGCTCGATGCCTATCGAAGAGCCTCGCGCCTCGTCGGCGCGGATCCGGTGGCGCTCGCCGAGGTGTTGTTCGGCCAGGCGCGCGCGCGCGAACGCGCGGGGCAGTTCTCGGCGGCGCTGCGCGATCTCAGCCGCGGCCGGCGGGCGCTCGCGACGCACAGCTCGCCCGAAGCGGCGAAGGCGCGCGCGCGGCTGCTCTCGTTCGCCGCGATGGTGCGCTTTGGGCAGGACCACGCAGCGCAGGCGCTCGCGCTCGCTCGCGAGGCCGCGGCGGAGGCGCGCAGCGCGGGCGAACAGGCCGCCCTCGGGCGCTCGCTCGAGGTCTTGGACCTCGCGCAGCTCGCGACCGGCGAGCACACCAACGGCGAGCACCTGCGCGAGGCGCTGACGATCTTCGAGGCGCTCGGCGATCTCGCGATGCAGTCGACCGTGCGCCTGAACCTCGGCTTCGTCGCGGCGAACCTCGGGCGCTGGGATGAGGCCGTCGAGTGGCTCACCACGGGACGTGACGCTCACCTGCGCGCGGGCGACGCCGTGGGCGCCGCGATCTGCGCGCTGAACCTGGGCGAGATGCTCGTCAACCAAGGGCGCGTCGATGAGGCGGAGCTCGTGCTCGAGCAGGCGAAGCGCGTGATGCGCGCCAGCGAGTTCTTCGATGGCGCCGCCTCCGCGGAGCTGCACTTGGCGAGAGTGCTGATCGAGCGAGGCAAGCTGGAGGAGGCGGATGCCGCGCTCGAACGCGTGGGCGCGGAGTTCCGCAAGATGGGCAAGACCGCCACCGCGCTCGAAGCCGCGGTGGCCCGAGCACTTGGGCGCGTGCGAAGCGGAGACGCCGCGGGTGGCCTCGAGCTACTCGCGCGAGCAGCGGCGCTCACGGGCAAAGACGCGTACGTGCTGCGGCCGCGCGTGGCGCACGCGCGAGCGAGCGCGTTTGCCGCGCTCGGGCAACTCGACTCCGCAGAGCGAGAACTGCGCGGAGGACTCAAGGAGGCGACCGAGTTGGGTCTCCCCTACGAGCGGGCGTTGCTTCTGCTGCTCGCGGGAGCCGTGGCTGAACTCGATGGAAGAACTCAGGAACCCGCCGAGCTGTCGGAGGCGCAAAGCATCCTGCGACAGCTCGGCGTCGAACGAGTTCCCGAGAGCGTGCCCGCCTACCTGCGGCCGGCCGTCCAGTCTCCTTCGAGGTAGATCGTCTGGCCGAGTTGGATCGTGCTGGGGCTGACGTAATCGATGGTTTGGCTGATCACGCACGCATACTGGTTGCCAGGTTGCAGCGGATCGAGATCCGGCACTCCGGTGAGGCTCTCGAGATTCCCGTTCGTGTCGAAGGTCGGCGTCCCGACGCAGAGGTCGAGATCGAACAAGGTCACGCCGTCGAAGCTGTGGAACGAGAGCGGGATCGCCGCCAGCGAGACCGCGTTCTCGATCGTCCAGGTGACGTCGAACACGAACGCCGCGTCTGCCTGCCCGATCAGGTCCTTCTGGAAGTTGACGTTGTTGCCGGTCGACTCGAGCAAGTAGGGGATCGGAACGCAGGCGGACCCCCCAGCGTTGCCGAGCCGCGTACCGCTGACGAGCGCGTCCGTGATGCCGCTGCCGGTGGTGATCGTTGGGTCGAGGCAGTCGAGAATCCCGCTGGTGTGCGAGAGGACGAACAGCGAGTTGTTAGCGAACACGTTGCCAAAGAAATCGCCGCCGCCTTCGAGCGACCACTCGCCAGCGAGCGTCCTCAGCTCGAGCGAGTTCCACAAGCCATCGATCACCCAACGGCAGTTGTCGGACGCGCCGGAGTCCGGGCCCGAATCCGACAGCGCCGAACAGTTGAAGATCGGTGAGCCGGGGACGTCCGAGCCCTGCCCGGGGACGATGCCCGTGCCACTGCGCAGCTCCCAGGTCGTCACGATTCCGCCGGCGGTCGCAGTCGCCAGAATGCGCGCGTTCTGCTTCACCTCGATGTCGAGTTCGCTGCGCTTGGCGACCAAGCCGCTCAGAGACCCGACGAGCGAGAGCGTGAGCGATTCGTTGGCGCCGACGCGCGAACAATCCACGCCGCGGGCCGCGGAGGTGCTGCCGCCACCGAACACGCCGATCGACCCGAGCGCGAAGCCGGGCAGGTTCTCGACGTGGACTCCAGCGACGAATTTGAGCAGCAACGGTGTTGACCCGATCGGCCCGACTTGAAGCAGGCATTTGTCCCGCACCCGACTCGAGAGACTGCGCCGATCGAAGAGGCCTTGCGTCGGATCGGTGTCACTGGTCGACGGAGTTTCCCAAAGGAGCCGATTGAGGTCGCCGAGCTGGAGACGCAGCACGCCGTCATCCGGAAGGCCGCCGGTAGTCGTGCTCTGCCCCGCAGCGGCGCTGCCGATCAAAAAGATCAGTGCACACAGCGCGACGTGTGCGTAGCCGGATCGGAAATTGCTTCGGTACCTAATCGCTTTCGCCATGGAAGTTATCCTCGTTCCGCTGTGCGGAGATCAGCATTGGACGATGGGTGATGCCGCCTGAGCAAGCTGGCTTGCCAAGCAGTGTGTCCATTCTGCGCGAATACGTGACGTTCCGCGTCCCCTAATTTGGGGGAGCCACAAAAAAGTCGCAGGCGCAGCCCACGCGCAGCGAACCACGCGAACGGCGCGCGAATGCTCGGGTTCTGGGCGCTCGCTGCGGGTCCTGCGGGCGGCACGGCTAGCGGTAGCCCTCGGCCACGGGACGGCGAGGCAGTTCCCACCAAAGCGCGTCGCAGGCCGCGCGCAGGCTCTCGTCGAGCTCGATCTCGGCGGCGGCGAGCGAGGCCACGAGCTGCGCGGGCTTGCTCGCGCCGATGATCGCGGACGTAACACCCGGCTGCGCGACGACCCAGGCGACCGCGACGCTCACGAGATCGAGCCCGCGCGCTTCCACTTCTTTCTTGAGGCGCTCGACCGCCGCGAACTGTGTCTCCTGCCAGTAGCGATGGCGATACATCTTGCCGGCCGCGCCGAGCGTGAAACGGCCCGCTTCCGCGGGCTCCGGCGCGAGCTTGTGCTTGCCCGAGAGGAAGCCGCCCGCGAGCGGGTTGTAGACGAGCACGCCGAGACCCTGAGCGATGCAGAGCGGCAGCAGCTCCGTCTCGATCTCGCGGTACAAGATGTTGTAACGCGGCTGCACCGAGACGTAGCCCTCCGTGCCAAGTTCGCGCGCAGCCATTAGGGCTTCGGCCAGCCGCCAGGCCGGATAGTTCGAGCAGCCGACGTAACGGACCTTGCCGGCGCGCACGAGATCCTCGAGCGCACGCAGCGTCTCCTCGATGCGCACGTCGGCGTCGAAGAAGTGCGTCTGGTAGAGGTCGATGCGATCCGTGCGCAAGCGGCGCAGGCTCGCGTCGCAGGCTTTCAGGATGTGCTGGCGCGAGAGGCCGGCGTCGTTGGCGCCGCGCCCCATCTGCCCGCGGCACTTGGTGGCCAGCACGACCGCGTCGCGGTTGTTACGGAGCTGCATCCATTCGCCGATCAGCTCCTCGGTGCGGCCGACTGTCTGGCCTGTTCCGCCCAGCGGATACACGTCCGCGCTATCGAGAAAGTCGAGGCCGCCTTCGAGCGCGCGATCGAGGATCGCGAACGAGGTATCGCGGTCGCACTGCAAGCCGAACGTCATCGTGCCTAGGCAGAGCACGGGGACGCGCAGGCCCGTGCGTCCGAGCTGGCGGGTTTTCATCGGGGCTCCTTCGTTGTGCGCGGACACGATGCCACGCCGCCGGCGCGCACGCGCGGTGTAACGTCGCGTCGCCCACGGAGGACAGCTCACATGACCGCCCGCACGATTGACACCGGCACCGACCACCTGCTCGCGCGCGTCGAAGACCGCGTCGCAACGCTCACCATGAATCGCCCGGAGCGCCGCAACGCGTTCTCGAACGCGATGCTCGCGGGCCTCGCGCGCGCGCTCGAAGACGCCGAGAGCGCGAGCGACGTGGGCTGCGTGGTGCTGACCGGCGCCGGCGGCGCGTTCAGCGCAGGCGGCGACGTCAAAGGGATGGACGAGCGCAATGCGGGCGGCGGCGCCGAAGCGCCCGGCATCGACGCGCGCATCCACGCGCAGCGGCTCTCGCAGCGCGCCACCGCGGGGCGCATCTACACGATGCCCAAGCCCGTAATCGCTGCGCTGCCCGGCGCTGCGGCCGGCGCGGGCTTCGCGCTCGCGATGGCGTGCGACCTGCGCATCGCCTCCGCGAACGCGGTGCTGCTCACCGCCTTCGCGCGCGTCGGCTTCTCGGGTGATTACGGCGGCACCTTCTTCGCGACGCAGGTGGTCGGCGCCGCGCGCGCGCGCGAGCTCTACTACCTGAGCGATCGCGTGAGCGCGGAGGAAGCGCTGCGCATCGGGCTGGTGAACCGCGTCGTGCCCGCGGCCGAGCTCGAGAAGGCAACGCAGGAACTCGCGCTGCGCCTCGCGAACGGGCCTGCCGTCGCGTACCGCTACATGAAGGAGAACCTGAACCGCGCGGCGAGCGGCGCCGACGTGTTCGACTGCCTCGACCTCGAGGCGACGCATCACGTGCACACGGGGCTGACGGAAGACCACCGCGAAGCCGCGCGCGCGTTCGTCGAGAAGAGGGAGCCGACGTTCCGCGGGAGGTGAGCCACCGCGACAACCGCGTTCATCCCCGCGAATTGCATAGTCGGAATCGGGGACGTTCTTGGGTAAGTCAGCGACCTGACGAACCCAGCACTCCGCGACTCGCGCCTGCGGATTTCTGCAAGAACGTCCCCGGACGGGGCTCATGCAACTCCCTGCGCGCGTCAGATCTCATGGCTCAGCGCCGCGGTCTGCCGCTCCGCGATCTCGTACGCGGGCCCCAGCATCACCCGTAACAAGCGCTCGCTCGCGTAGAGCCGTTCGCCTGCGAGTCTCGTCTCGCCGAACACGAGCACCCCGATGATGCGATGGCTCTCGCGCGAGCCGTCCGGCAGCGCGAGCTGAATCCAGTACTCCTCGCCGAGGCCCTCGTCCGTTGCCCATTGGTTGACGAGCTCGAAGCCCGCGATCCACGGCTGGAACGTGCCGAAGAAATATCCGTAGTAGGCGCGCGCCGCGTCCTTGCCGCGAAACGATAGGCCCACGGTCGCAAGCTCGTAGACCGGCGCCTCCTCGAGCGTTGCGAGCGTGGTCGCGAGATCGCCGTCCGCCTCGGCCTGTGCGTGCCGCTTCGCGACCGCGACCAGCGCTTCCCGATCCGCGCGCATCGCGCTGCTCCTCGTGCCCTGCGCGCATCCTAAACGAACGCGTCGTACGCTGCGCGCGCCCAACACGGAGAACCGCGTGTCCGCTCTTCCCGACAGCGTCCGCCAACTCGTCGACGGCGCGATCGTGCGCTCGCCCTACGGCAAGCTGCTCGGCCTCGAACTCGTGAGCGCAGAGCCAGATCGCGTGCGCGTGCGCCTCCCCTACCGCGTGGACGTAACAACTCTCGGCGACACCGTGCACGGCGGCGCGATCTCGGCGCTCGTAGACACCGCCGCGACCGCCGCGTTCTGGGCGCACCCGGCCGCGTCGCCGAGCGCGCGCGGCACCACGATCGGCTTCAGCATCAACTTCATCGCCGCGGGCCGCGGGCAGGACCTAATCGCGAACGCGAGCGTGCGCCGGCGCGGCCGCGAGATCTGCACGGGCGAAGTCAGCGTGACCGACGCGGCTGGCCGCGAAGTCGCGGTGGCGCTGGTGACCTACAAGATGTCGCTGACGAGCTGAGGCGGATCGCTCGGGTCCCCGGTCGAAGCCGCGTGCTTGCGCGCGATTCCGCGCCACGTCTCCGCGCTCGCGGTGATTAGGTCGTCGAACGCGCGCTGCTCCGCGGCGATCCGCTTCTGGTCGATCTGCTCCTGCGAGCTCCAGAAACTCGCGAGCCCCTGCTCGCTGGCTGTCGCTTCCGAAAGCCCATAGACGAAGCCGGTACGCACGTCGATGAAGAGCGCCGACGCCGTCGAAACCACGTGCGCGTCGCGATCGGGCGCGATGCCGAGCGAGATCACACCGGTGGGCAACACCGATTTGCGTCGCACCTCGAAGCGCGTGTCGAGCGTGTAGAGCAGCAGCACGTCCGCCTGAACTTTGGCGGCGGCGAGGCGCAAATCATCGAGGCCGTTCATGTGCGCCGGCAGCAGCAAGCGGTTCACGGGCGCCACCCCGGCGACCTCGCGCCACGCCTCGATCGACTTCAGCTGCGCGTCACTCAGCAACTCCTGGACCGTGAGCACCTCGAAGCCACCCGCCGCGATGCCGCCGCCCGACTGGGAGTACGAGCGGTACTCGCGCGCCTGCACGCGCACGATCGCAAGCCGCGCCGGGAAGCTCGCCGCGGGCTCGCGCGCGAGTTCCGCGCGGATGTCGCTGCGATCCGCCTCCGCGAGGTTCGCGGCGCGCCCGGGCGTGACGTATTCCGTCGCGCAACTGAGCGTGAACGCGGCACCCATCGAGAACGCGGCGAGCGAGAGAGCGGGTTGGCGCATGAATCCTCCGAGTGAGGTGGTTGCGTAGGCCGAGACACCGCCCTGCGCGCGCCGGTTCGCGGCGGCTCAAAGCTGGCGAGCACGTTCCCTAGCGATGCGGTGCGAGAAGGAGGCACGCATGGCGAGCGAAGGCCAACGAGCGAGCGGAGCCGCACTTCGGGCAATCGTTACGGGCGCGAGCCGCGGTGTCGGGCGCGGCATCGCGGAAGCACTCGGCGCGATCGGCGCTGCGGTGGTGCTGAGTGGGCGCGACGAATCTGCACTCGCAGAAGCGGCGGCGTCCGTAACAAGCCTCGGTGGCCGCGGCATCGCCGTTCGCTGCGACCACCGCGACGACGCGCAGACCGAGGTGCTGTTCGCAAGCGCGCTCCGCGAGCTCGGTGGGCTGGATCTGCTCGTGAACAGCGCGTGGGCCGGTTACGAGAACATGAGCGAGGCCGGCGAGTTCAGCTGGCCGCGCCCGCACTGGGAGCAGCCGCTCTGGCGCTGGGACGCCATGCTCGCGGGCGGCGTGCGGGCGGCCTACGCCTGCTCGCGCCTCGCCGCGCGCGCGATGCTTCCGCAGCGGCGCGGGCTGATCGTGAACGTGTCTCATTGGGCCGCGCAGAAGTACCTGGGCAACGTGGCGTACGGCGTCGCGAAGGCCGCTACCGATCGCCTCACTTCCGACTGCGCGCACGAATTGCGCGCGCACGGCATCGCGGTCGTGTCGCTCTACCCAGGCCTCGTGCGCACCGAGAAGGTGATGGAGTCGGCAGCGTTCCTCGATCTCACCAACAGCGAGTCGCCGCGCTTCACGGGCCGCGCTGTGGCGGCCCTCGCGCGCGACTCCGAGCTGTTACTGCGCACGGGCCGCGCGCTCGTCGCCGCGCAGTTCGCGCTGGCGTACGGCTTCACTGACGTGGACGGCTCGCAGCCGCGGGCGCTGACGCGCGAGGAGGCTTGAAGACCTCGAGTCACGAACGCAGCGAGACCGACCAGTCCCTCGCAACGATCCAACCGGTGACTCCGTAACAGGGGCCGAGCGTAAAGCACGTGCCTTCCTCGAGTGGTTCGATCGTCAGATCGGAGATCACATTCTGCGAGCTGAAGTCAACGAGTTCCAGATCGAGGACATCGACCAACTGGAACTCGACGACGCTCGTCCCGAATGACAGCACGAGCTTCGAGATGCCGCTTCGCAGCAGCGATAGCTCGACGACCTCCCAGTCGTGAAAAGCCGGCCAGGCGCCAAAGCGAGCGACTAGGGCGTCTACTCCCGCGATGGCACGGTTCGGCTGGGTGTCGGTTCTCTCCTGCATACGCTCATCCCCACGCCCGCGGAATCAGGTTCTTCTCTCGCGCTTCGCGCTCGAGCGCCTCGCGGAACTCGGGGTGCGCGATTCCTATCAGCGCTTTCGCGCGCTCGGGCACTGAGAGGCCCTTCAGGTTCACTACGCCGTACTCCGTGACGACGTACATCGTGTCGGTGCGCGGCGTCGTAACAATGTTGCCTGGTGTCAGCGTCGTGACGATGCGGCTCGCGCGCTTGCCGTTGCGTTCGTACACGGACGAGAGGCACATGAACGACTTGCCTCGCTTCGAGGCGTAGGCGCCGCGCACGAACTGAAGTTGCCCGCCCGTGCCTGAGATGTGGCGGTGCCCGCTCGACTCGCTCGCGGCCTGGCCCTGCAAGTCGATCTGCGTGGTGTTGTTGATGGAAACCACGCGCTCGTTGCGGGCGATGTTGTCAGGCAGGTTCGTGTAGTCGACCGGGAAGCTCTGCGCGGCTGGGTTCTGGTTGATGAAGTCGTAGAGCGCCTGCGAGCCGAGCGCAAAGGTGAAGACCATCTGGCCGCGGTTGATCTGCTTGTGCTGGCCAGTGATTACGCCGGCTTCGTAGAGCTCGTGGATGCCGTCGACCAGCATCTCGGTGTGAATGCCGAGTTCTTTGACTCCGGCTTCCTTGAGCATCGAGCAGACTGCGTTCGGCATCGCGCCAATGCCGATCTGGAGGCACGAGCCGTCCTCGATCTCGGCGGCAATTAGGCGCGCGACGGCGCGGTCGACGTCGTTCGGCGGCGCGCTCGGAAGCTGCGGCACCGGCGTGGCTTCGCCTTCGAGCACGAAGTCGACCTCGCTCGCGTGCACGGACTCCTCGGCCCCGAACACGCGCGGGATGTTCGGGTTGGTCTCGACGATCAAGTTCTTCGCGCGCTCGGTTACGGCTTTGAGATAGGTGACGGCCGGCCCGAAGTTGAAGAAGCCGTGGGCGTCCATCGGCGCGGTCTGGAGGCAAGCGACGTCCACGCGCGCGATGAAGCGGCGGTAGTAGTCAGGCGCCTCGCCGAAGTTCATCGGGATGTAGTGCGTGATGCCGGCATCGTGAGCCTTGCGATCGGCGCCGCTGAAGTGCCAGGCCAGCATCGTGAAGTGTTCGCCCTTGGGATCGGCGGCGAGCACAGCGCGCGGCGCGAGCGCGAGGCCCGAGCGGATCTTCACGTCGCGCAGTTCGTTCACGCGCGCCGCGAGTGCGCGGTCGAACACGATCGGCTGCGCGCCGTTCAGGCCGTAGTCGACCCAGTCGCCGGGCTTCACGAGCGCGGCGGCATCGGCAGCGGAAATGACGGGCGGCTGTACGACTCGGGGCACGGGCCTAACTCCTGATTGGCGCCAACTGAATCGCTTGCTCGGGACACGCCGCGACGCACAGCTGGCACGCGTGGCAATCGGCGGGCCTCACGACGAACGCTTGCTTGTAGCCGTGCGCGAAGCCTTTGAGGCGCCCGAGCAGCGAGAGTTCGCTGCGCTCTGGCGGTGCGAGTACGCCCAGCTCGAACACGCCGTATGGGCACACGCGCAAACAATCGGCCTTGCCTTCGCACTTGTTGCGGTCGATCGCGGGCGCGACGCGGCCGGGCTCACCGCGGCATTCGACCAGCTTCACGTGCTCGGTCACGTGCCGAGCTCTGGCGCGAGCTTGCCTTGGTTGAGGAACTTCGCGAACGGGTCGCGCGCGGCGTCCGTCTGCCACTCGTACTCGGTGAGAGCCGCGATCTGCTCCGCCACCGGCCGGCCCCACAGCTTTGCGATCACGGCGAGCGACATGTCCATGCCCGCCGAGACGCCCGACGAAGTCACCATCGACCCGTCTTCGACCCAGCGCGCCTCTTCGACCCACTTCGTGTTAGGGCCGCTCGCGCAGGTCATCGCGAAGAACTGCTTGTTGGTGGTGGCGCGGCGGCCGTCGAGCAAGCCGGCCTTGGCGTAGAGCGCGGCGCCGGTGCACACGGACATCGCAACCTCCGCGCGCGCGCCGCGTTCGCGCAGGAAGTCGACGATCGCGGGGTTGCCGAGCTGCGGGAAGGTTCCCACGCCGCCGGGCACGAGCATTAGGTCGAGCGGCGGCGCGTCTGCGAACGAATGCTCGGCGAGCGTGCTCGGGCCGGGGGAGGAGCGCACTGGGCCCGGCTGCTCGGCGATCGTGACAATGCGCAGCGCCTCGCCGAGACAGCCGAACATCTCGAGCGGGCCGTACAGATCGAGCAACTCGAATTGCGGATACAGAATCGCGCCGAGGGTGCGCGGCTTGGGCTTGCTCACTTGGGGACTCCGGGGCGCGAGGGGGACGAGCGACTCTAACGCGGCCGCTCGCGGCGATCTGCGAAGAGAAACAGCGCGCCGAGTGCGGAGAAGCCCACCGCTTGCAGGAGCCCCATCGGCCAGCCGCGACCATTCGGGCTTGCCTCGCTCCAGATCAAGTGAGAGAGGGCGACGTAGAAGAGGTAGTACGCGGTCGCGAGCGAGATCCAGCGCTGCCTCGTCAAGTACGCCCAGGCGCCCAGCGCCAGAATCGCCCAGTGAAGCGGCGCGCTGAGGAGTGCGGCGCGACCGCGCAGCTCGAAGCCAAGCCAGACTTCTACGTCGCGCACTTCGGGAACCATTAGGTCGCGGTAAACGAGGAAGACGCACGAGATGGCGCAGAACGCGGCCATCCCGCGCATCCACTCGCGACTCACGAGCCTCGACAGATCCGGCGATTCGCTCATCGCGCCACGCGCGGCGGCTTGAACGAGCGCTTCGTACTTGCGGGGCTCGTCGCGAGCTTCGCCGCGGGCCGCACCGGGCGGCGCAGCAGCTCGCCACCGCAATTCGGGCAGCGGCCTGACAAGTGCGTCTCCGCGCACTCGCGACAAAACGTGCACTCGAACGAGCAGATGCGCGCCTCCAGCGAAGCGGGCGGGAGATCGCGGTCGCAGCGCTCGCAGCCTGGCCGAAGTTCGAGCATTACGCGCCCTCCTCTTCCCTAAGCGCTCGCGCGCATGCGCGACGCCAGCTGCGCGACACGCGCACCCAACATTTCTCCGGTGCGAAGATCTGGCGCCTGCACGCCGGGCGGCGTCGTCGTGGGATCGGCCTGGCCCGCCGCGCCCAGATAGACGCCCAGGCGATTCAGCTGCTCCGGGTTCAGCGGCATTTGGTCAACGCCCACCCAGATCATGCCGTGCTGCATCGCGGTCACCGCGAGCGCGGTGAGGGTCTGCAGCTTGTCGCCACTCGGCGTGCTCGAGACCGTAAAGCCCGCGGCGAGCTTGTTCGCCCACGCGCGCGAGTACCAACGCGAGACCGTCGCGTCGAGGAAAGCCTTCATCTGGGCTGATGGCCCGCCCATGAAGGTCGGGCAGCCGAACACGATCGCATCCGCGACATCGAGCGAAGCGAGCAGCGCGTCGTTCTTCCAGCGGCCCGCCACGATCTCCGCGCTCTCGATCGCGAGCAGCACGGCCCGCATTCCTTGCACTCCCGCGGCTCCAGCGTGCACAGCCTCTGCCATGCGTTTCGTTGTGCCTGTCGCGGAGTGGTAGACGACCACGACTTCGCTCATTCGCGCAGCCCCCGCCCTCGCGCGCCGGCTCACCGCTGCGCCGCCACGGGCGCGCTCTCCGCGTTCGCCTTCGCGAACACCTTCATCAGCGCGCGATGCACGATGCGCGCGGTGTCGGGCCCCGCGGAAACCACCTCGCCATAACTAGGCTCGCTGTTGCCGTAGATCCACGGCTCGTCCTCGTCCCACTCGCTGCGCGGAATGATGTAGCCGAGCGAATCGTTCGCGAGGTTGACCATCATGTTCACGCGCCCGCGCATCGCGCTGCGCAGCGGCGGCGTCTCGACTGGCGCGATCTTGTAATCAGCGCCCGGCGGGTTCTCGATGCCGCCCACCGCGATCTCGGGGTAGAGCTCGCCGGGCACGCACGCGAGCCACAACTCGCCGATGCGCACGAGCGCCACCTCGCTGTCGGTGTCGTAGCCCCAGCGAAGATCGAGATCGCGATCGAGTACGCCGAGCGTGCTCGCGAGCACGAGCGGCCAGTTCGAAATCGGCACCTGGATCTCGCGGCTCACGACGGACACGCGCGGCGCCGCCACGCGCTCGAACGAACCCGAGGCGCGCGCTTCGAGCACCGCCTCCGCGACCTGATAACCCTGCGCGCGCGCCTTCTGCTGCGAGGGCTTCGCGATCAGCAGCCCGCTCTGCGGATCCATTACGGAGATCTCGGGCAAGGTCGTGATCAGGCCGCCGATGTTGCCGGTGAGCCAGAGCGTGGTGCCGCCGAGCCCGGGCTTGTAGAGCGCGCCGTCGTAGTCGAGGCCGCGGTCGAGCCCGCGCCGCGCCCAGCCCGCAACGTCGGCAGTGAGCTGGAAGTTGCGGTCCCAGAGCAGCTCGACGTGGTTGCCGAAGTTGAGAAGCGTGCCCAGCACGTCGCCGCCGCCGGCGCGCGTCACGATCGCGACGCGCAGGCCGTCGTCGATGACTTCGGGCTTGCGCGTATCCACCGTCGCGATCTCGCGATCTCGCCCGCGAATCTCGGCGATCTCGATCTCGGCGGGCTCGAGCCGCCGCACGGCCTGCGCGAGCGCGGTACCCATCTGTTTGCGCAGGAACTTCAGGTAGCCGTCGGCGACGCCGCTGCGCAGGCGCGAGCGCCCCCAGATGCCCTGCGTGTCGGGCCCCTGGTGATTATGGGTGGCGTGCACGAGCAAGTAGTCGAGCTCGAGTTCGCGCGCGTAGACCTCGCGCACCTTTTGCACGAACGAGTGCGAGAGACCGACCACGTCAGCGGTGACGATGCCGACGCGCGTCGTGCCGTCGTCGAACACCACCGCGACGGCCTCGAGCTCGTCGTGCACACCGGCCGCGGGGCGCGGGCTCTGGAAGCCGGCCATGTAGATGGCGTCGAAGCGCTCGTTGCCGTTCTTGTCTTCGTAGCGGTCGATGTCTTCGTCGTACTTGCCGTCGCCGTCGACGTCGGTCCACGAATCCGCGACCTCGGGCGTGATCGGCACGCGGCCGAAGCCGGCGCGCAGCGCGGGCTCGGCGGCGAACGCGGCACTCGCCGTAACAACCCCTGCCGCGAGCGCTGCGGCGGCGAACAGCCCTCGCCGCGCGCGAAGTGCGAGCCTCAGATCGCCACCAGCGCGCGGCGCGAGTTCACGGCCAACGACGCGATCTGTTCGAGCCGTTGGGAAGCCGTTCCGCCGCGATGGGAAAAGCCACGAGAGATCGTGTGCGTCTCGAGCGACATGCAGGCTCCTTGCTTGCGTTCCGGCGTCACAGATTCGAGCGCGCTCAGTCTAGGCGGGTGCGCAGAGCCTCGGCGAGCCATTCGAGAACTCGCAGCCTGCTCGTGACGAGTCCCGCGAGAGGCTGGCGGGATTCGGCGCACTGAGGCACCCATCGCGCCGGGAACGCCAAGGAGAATTGATGACTAGCGCGGCTGTCCAGATCGACTTCCTCGACCCAGACGTTTCCGGAAAGCCGTACGAGGCGTACGCCGTGCTGCGCCGCGAGGCGCCCGTTTACCGCGACCCGCGTACGGGGTTCGTGCTGCTCACGCGCTACGACGACATTCGCCGCGTACTGCTCGATCCAGAGACTTTCAGTAATCAGCGCTGGCAGGCAGACGCGAAGAAGCAGGTGTTCCCCGCGCGCCAGGAGCGCATGCGGAAACTCTATGAGGAGAAGGGCTGGCTGCCCGCGCCGTCGCTCGCGGGCTACGACGATCCGCGCCACCGCGAGATCCGCGAGGTGTTCACCAAGGCCTTCCGCGCGGGGCGCATCAAGCTGCTCGATCCGTTCGTCGCGAAGACGGCGCAGGAGCTCGTCGAGGCCTTCGCGCCAGCGGGCGCGTGCGAACTCGTACGGGCTCTCTCGGTGCCACTGCCGTTGATCGTGATCGGCCAACAAATGGGCGCGCCGAAGGAGGACATCTGGCGCATCAAGGCGTGGACCGATGCCTGGGTGCAGCGCCTCGGCATGATGCTCACGGAGGAGCAGGAAGCCTCTAGCGTCGGGATGGAGATCGAGGCGCAACACTATTTCCAGCGCATCTACGAGCGGCTGCGCGCTCAACCCGATGACACCGTGCTCTCGGACCTAATCAACACGCCGATTGGCGACCGGCCGCTGAACGACAACGAGCTTCACGCGCACATGATGGCCGACACCTTCGTCGGCGGCAGCGAGACCACCACGAACGCGCTCTCCTCCGGCGTGTGGCTGCTGTGCCAGTTCCCCGAGCAGTACGCGAAGCTGAACGCCGAGCCCGAGCGCTACCTGCGCAACTTCATCGAGGAAGTGTTACGGCTCGAGTCGCCCGTGCAGGGGCTCTTCCGCGTCGCGTCGAAGGACGTCGAGCTGCACGGCGTGACGATTCCGAAGGGCACGACGCTCGGCATTCGCTACGCCGCGGCGAATCGCGACCCCGCGCAGTTCGAGAACCCCGACGCGCTCGATCTCGAGCGCAAGAACTCCGCCACCCACCTCGCGTTCGGCACCGGCGCGCATCACTGCCTGGGTGCGCCGCTCGCGCGAAGAGAACTCTATTGGGGCTTCAAGTCGCTGCTCGAGCGCGTCGACAGCATTCGGCTCGCGCCCGGGAAGAACGATTTCGCGATCGCGCCGAACTACTGCCTGCGCGCGCTGAAGGAACTGCACATCGAGTTCACGCCGCGCTAAGTCCCCGGCGCATCCGCGAGCGGCTCGAAAGGCAGGGCGGGCGCCGCCTCCGCTGGCGGACCCGAACCGACCTGCGGAAGCAACACGTCGAATATCTCCGCCGCCGGTGACTCGGGATTTTCCGCAGACGCGCCGCTGGCGCTCGCGTCGGCTTCCGGCGTGGCTGCGATTGCAGTCGGATCGGGCTCCGTCCTTCGATACGGCGACGGCACAAACTTCGCGCGGCGCATTTCGCGGTCGCCGGCCACTGGCACCCAGCCTGGATATCGGACCGCACTGACCACGCGGGCGCCCGTCTCGGGATCCGTCCCTGCCCAGCGAATGCCCTCGGGCAGCTTGAACTCGCCGGCTGGCTCCTCGCGGAGCGCGCGCGCCATGAACGCCGTCCAGATCGGCAGCGCCGCACCGGCGCCGGTCTGGTCGCGCGCCATCGGTGTGCGGTCGTCGTTGCCCACCCATACGCCAGTAACAACCTCCGGCGAGTAGCCAATGAACCACGCGTCGCGGTTGTCGTTCGTCGAGCCGGTCTTCCCGACGATCGACTCGCCGAGATCCGACGCGCGGTGCGCCGTCCCGTACCAGGCGCGAACCGTCTCGCGCATCAGGTACGTCATCAGGTAGGCGTCGACCTTACTGATGCGACCCGCGGTTCGACTCTCGGGCAACTCCGCGCTGCGCAGCGATTCGCGCAGCACGTTGCCCTCGGCGTCGAGCACGCGCAGGATCAGGCGCGGATCGCGTTGCTTGCCGCCGCGCGCGAAGGTTCCGTACGCGGAGGTGATCTCGAGCAGCGTCACCTCGTTCGTGCCGAGCGCGATGCCGAGGTCGCGCCCGAGCGGTGAGCGGATGCCGGCGCGGCGAGCGAAGTCGATCACGGGATCGATGCCGACTTCGTCGACGATCCGAATCGTCGCGTTGTTGAGTGAACGCGCGAACGCTTCCGAGAGGATCACCGGGCCCTTGAAACGGTTCGTGTAGTTCTTGGGCCGCCAGAGCTTGCCGGTCACCTTATCCCGGTGTTCGTACTGGTAGTCGTAGAGCGTGACGTTCGGCGGGTAGCCGGCCTCGAGCGCCGCGCCGTAACAAAACGGCTTGAACGCAGAGCCGGGTTGGCGGTGCGCCTGCACCGCGCGGTTGAAGCGGCTGGTGGCGAAATCGCGACCGCCGACCATCGCGAGCACGTCGCCCGTGGCGACGTCGAGCGCGAGCAGCGCGCCCTCGGGTGCGGTTCCCTTCTCCGCGCGTTTCGCGCGCGCCCCAGCCGCCGCGAGTCCGCTCTCGATGGCCGCTAGCGCCGCGCGCTGCAAACGCAGGTTCAGCGTCGTCTCGATGCGCAGCCCGCCGCGGAGCACCGTCTCCGCGCCGAGTTCGTCGAACAATTGCTGGCGCACCTCCTCGACGAAATACGCGGCCTCCGCGTACGCCTTGGGCGGCGGCGGCGGCGGCAACACTCTCGGACGGTTCGCGAGCGCTACCTCGCTAGCCGCAGCGTCGATGCGACCGGTCTCCAGCATGCGCGCGATCACCTGGCGGCGCCCGGCTTCCGCCGCTTCCGCGTTCCCGTGCGGCGAGAGCCGCGACGGCGCTCTCGGCAGCGCGGCCAGCTGCGCCGCCTCGGCAATCGAGAGGGTTGTTATGGACTTCCCGAAGTACGTCTGCGCCGCCTCGGCCACGCCGTAGGCGCCGCTGCCGAGATAGATCTGGTTCAGATACAGCTCGAGGATCTCGTCCTTGTCGAGCGCGACCTCGATGCGCACTGCAAGCGCGACATCGCGCAGCTTGCGGATGAAGCTGCGATCCGAGCTGAGGAACAGATTCTTTGCGAGCTGCTGCGTGATCGTGCTGCCGCCTTGCACAACGCGGCCTTCGCGCGCGTTGGCGAGCGCGGCGCGCACGATCGCAAGCGGGTCGAAGCCAAAGTGCGCGTAAAAGGCGTCGTCCTCGGCGGCGAGGAACGCGTCGCGCACGTGCGGCGGCACATCCTTCAGCGCGACGAGCTGGCGGCGCTGCTCGACGAACGTGCCGATGGGCTTTCCGTGGCGATCCACCACGACGCTCGGCAGCGGCGGGCGATACCGCGCGAGCCCGTCGATCGAGGGCAGGGACGCCCAGAAGACGGCGAACGCCGCGCAGAAAAAGACGAACGCCGCGGAAGCGAACGGGTGACGGCGAAGGAATGAGGGGAGTTGAGGGGGCATCGCGGAGGGAAGTAATGAGTGCGCGAGCCTATATCAGGGGAGGAGCTCCGGGTCAGCTACGGGACGAATGCGAGCACCCGCCCGCGGCTACTTCCCCGCGCTCTCCTTGGTGACCTGCGCCAGCGTCTGCTCCGTCGGCCCGATCAGCCCCGCCGCGCGCGGGTAGCCGGCGTAGTTGGCGACCGTAATCAGCACCTCGCGCACCTGCGTGGGCGTGAGTTCGCCGTTCTTCACAGCAGCGCGCACCTGAATCTGGAAGGTGTCCTTCTCGCCGAGCGCCGCGATGATGCCGAGGATGATCAAGCGCCGATCGCGCACCGAGAGTTCCTCGCGCGTCCACACCTCGGCGAAGAGTTGCTCGAGCATTAGGTCGCTGAACGGCATCACGCCTGGCGGTGGCGTCACCACGTCGCCAGCGTAGACCTTCTTCATCATTTCGACGCCGCGTTCGCGGCGCTTCGGATCGGACATCGGGGCCTCCTCGCGAAACGCGCAGCCTACATCGCCTCACGCCGTGGGTATCGTGCGCGTGCTCGGGAGGAACCGCTTGGGACGCGCGTTGGCGATCGTTCTCGCGGGTTTTCTTTTGCGCGCTGCGCCCGCGCTCGCGCAGGAGCGTCCCTACGCGCAGACCGAGCAGCGCGCGGCGTGCGCCGCCTTCGAGCCGCTGCGCCGCCCGCACTTCGGCGACCTGCACGTGCACACCGCGTACTCCTTCGACGCGAACGCCGACGGCGCGCGCAGCACTCCGCAGGGCGCCTATCGCTTTGCAAGAGGCGCGCGCGTCGGGATCCCGCCTTATGACGCGGCGGGCAAGCCGCGGCGCACCGCACAACTCGAGCGCCCGATCGACTTCGCGGCGGTCACGGACCACGCCGAGATGCTCGGCGAGATCCGCGTCTGCCGAGACCCCGAAGCGGATGGCTACGGGAGCCTGCCGTGTTTGTTATTGCGCAACGCGCCAGGCATCGGCTTCCGGCTGTTCGGCTGGAAAACGCTGTATGCGAAGGAGCGCTTCGACTTGTGCGGAGAGAACGGCGCGGGATGTCGAGCAGCTGCCGGCACCGTGTGGGGCGAGATCGCGGCCGCCGCCGAGGAGGCCTACGACCGCTCGCCCGCTTGCCGCTTCACGAGCTTCGTCGGCTACGAGTGGACCGGCAGCGTGGGCATGGGCCAGAACCTGCATCGCAACGTGATCTTCCGGAATGCGCGCGTTCCCGAGCAGCCGATCTCGTGGACAGATTCCGCCTCCGCGCTGGATCTCTGGCGCCAGCTCGAAGCGGGCTGCGTGAAGGGGATCCCGAGCTGCGACGTACTCACGATCCCACACAACTCGAACTTATCAGGCGGCTTGATGTTCGAGTCTGCCGCCATCGAGCGTGTCGAAGACGCGGGGCGCGAGATCGGCGCCGCGGAGGCGAAGCAGCGCGCGCGCTGGGAGCCGCTGGTGGAGATCTTCCAGCACAAAGGCGACAGCGAGTGCGGCGCGGGCGCGGGCTGGAGCGATGAGGACTGCGGCTGGGAGAAACTGCCCTACGACAATTTCGGCGCTCAGACGAACCCGCTGGCCGAGCGTCGCGACGCGCCGCGCGCTTCGTTCGTGCGCGCTGCGCTCGCGCAGGGATTGCGGGTCGAGCGCGATCACGGCGCGAACCCGTTTCGCTTCGGCGTGATCGGCAGCACCGACACCCACATCGCGACGCCGGGATCGACGGAGGAACGTGCGTATCCCGGCCACAGTTCGGGCGAACGCGCAGCCAGCGGCTTCAACGACGATTTCGAGTTCAACCCCGGCGGGCTCGCAGTGTTATGGGCGGAGGAGAACACGCGCGATGCGCTCTTCACTGCGATGCAGCGGCGCGAGGCGTACGCGACGAGTGGCACGCGGCCGCTCGTGCGCTTCTTCGGCGGCTGGGGTTACGACGTAGCGCTGTGCAGCGATCCGCGACTGGTCGCGAAGAGTTATGCCGGCGGCGTGCCGATGGGCGGCGTGCTCCCGCCGCGACCCGCGAGCGCGGGCGCGCCGACCTTCGTCGCGTCTGCACTGCGAGATGCCGGGACCGCGAGCCGAAGCGGAACGCCGCTTCAGCGCATCCAGATCGTGAAGGGCTGGCTCGACGCAAAGGGCGAGACGCACGAGCGGGTGCTCGACGTCGCGGGCGGCCCGAACGGCGCGAGCGTCGATCTCGCGAGCTGCGCGCCCCGCGGCACCGGTGCGGCGGCGCTCTGCAGCGTGTGGAGCGATCCCGCGTTCGATCCCGCGGCGCCGGCGTTCTATTACGCCCGTGTGCTCGAGAATCCGACGTGCCGCTGGACCCAACAAGTGTGCTCTGCGGCGCGCGTGGACTGCCGAAAGCCGGACTCGGTTCCCGAAGAACTCGCGCAGTGCTGCGCCCCCGAGCACCGGCCGGTGCAACAAGAGCGCGCCTGGACGAGCGCGATCTGGTACTCGCCGACGGACGCTTCGCGTCCGCGGCTATCGCGTTGACTTCGCTCGCCTGCGGCTCGTTGCGCGCGGCGAGGCGCCGCTTGCCCTAACGCCTGCTCACGATCTCCGCCGCGCGCTCCACCTCGGCGAGTTCTGCGGTCGCAGGCACCAGGAAGCATTCCTCGCAGCCCGCAGCTTCGAGGTTGTCGAGGCCTTCGCGCACGGCGTCGGGTGTCGAGCGCGTGACCATCTTCGCCAGCGCGCGGCCCGCGGCCTCGCCGAACACGCGCGTGTATTCGTAGACATAACTACTCAGCTTCGCCTGCGCGTCGCCGCTCGCGAGGCACGACCAGAAGCCCCCGATCTTGCGCGGCGGCGTACTGCGCTTCGCTGCGCCCCACGTCTCGTCGGCGCGCGCGAGGAAGGCGGCAATCTCGTGCTTCTCGCCGTTGCCGCTCCACACGTAGACGCCGTCGGCCCACTGCGCGGCGCGCGCGAACGCCTTCGGGCCCATGACGCCCGCGAAGATCGGCGGGCCGCCAGCGCGCGAGGTGCGCAGGCCAACCGGGTCGGCGCCCGCGAACGGCGGCTCGCCGCGCCAGATCTCGCGCATACGCGCGACCTGCTCGTCCATCTTCTGATGGCGCTTCGCGAAGCTCGCGCCCACCGCGCGGTAGTCGGCCTCGCGTCCGCCCACGCCGACGCACACTTCGACGCGGCCCGGCCCCGCGAGCGCGTCGAGCGTCGCGATCTCGTGCGCCGCGGCGACTGCGTCGTGCATCGGCAGCACGTAGAGCGTGGGCACGATGCGCACGCGCTCCGTAACAGCTGCGGCTGCGGCCATGGCCGCGCCGAGTGAGACTGTCGGGCCCGTAACACGTTCGCCGCACGAGATCGCGTCGAAGGGCCCAGCCTCGATGGCGCGCGCCCAGCCGAGCAACGTCCTGCGGTCGAGCCCGGGTTTCATGTAGGGAAGGCACACGCCGACTTTCATTGCGGGGCTCCATCGTTGTTGCGGCGCCCGCGCGCATCCGCGTCGTCCGCGCCCACGTCCTAGCGCGCCTGCCACCGAGCCGCGCGTGGCGAGCGACGATTGCAGTCGCGTCGCCGCGGCCGGCCTACCTCGGAAGTAATTGATTCGGCGACGAGCGCGGTGGTATCTGCTGGGTCCCGAGGAAGAACCCGGGCGGAGGACCCTCATGACTGCGTTTCGTGCTTTCCTGATCGCGATCTTGCTTTGCATCGCCGTCTACACGGCCAGCGTGATCGCCAATCACGGCCTCGGCCTGCTTCCGGTCTTTTTTGGCGACATCGCGAAGATGGGCTGGCCCGGCCAGTTCAATCTCGACTTCCTGTTCATGCTGTCGCTCTCGGGCCTCTGGACCGCGTGGCGGAACGAGTTCTCGGGAGCGGGGCTGGCGCTCGCCGTGCTGGCCCTCTTCCTCGGCGCGCCGTTCCTGAGCGCCTACCTGCTCGTGCTACTCGCGCAAACCAAGGGCGACCTGCGCGTGGTGCTGCTCGGGAAGGCGCGCGCCGTGCGCTAGCCCGCCCCTCGCGCTTGTTACTTCGCGCGCTCCTTCGCAAGCGCGTCGCGCATCTCGCGCTTCAGGATCTTGCCCGCCGGGTTGCGCGGCAGCTGTTCGTTCTTCCAGACGACGATGCTCGGAATCTTGAAGCCGGCGATGCGCTTGGCGAGGTGCGCGCGCAGCTCCGCTTCCGCGAGCGCAGCGCCCGCGCGCAGATGAATCGCCACCGCCACTTCCTCGCCGAGCCGCTCGTGCGGCAGGCCGAACACCGCGCACTCGTACACCGCCGGGTGCTCGTAGATCGCGGCCTCCACCTCGGCGCAGTACACGTTCTCGCCCGCGCGCAGCACCATGTCCTTGGCGCGGTCTTCCACGTAGACGAAGCCTTCGTCGTCGATGCGGCCGATGTCGCCGCTGCGCAGCCAGCCATCGACGATCGTCTGCGCGGTGGCCTCGGGCTTGTTCCAGTAGCCCCTAATCAGATGCGGACCGCGGAACCAGATCTCGCCCACCTCGCCCACGCCGAGCACGCGGTCCTCTGGGCCGGTCACGCGCACTTCGACCACCGGCACCGTGCGCCCTGAGCTGGTCGGCTTGCGCACATAATCATCGCCTGCGTTCTGCGGGCCGTAAGCGTTGGTCTCGGTCATGCCGTAGCCGATGTTCGGGCGCCCTTTGCCGCCAAAGCTCTTGTCGATGCGGTGCACGAGTTGCGGCGGAGCGGGCGCGCCGCCGCCGCCCACCGAAACCAGGCTCGAGGTGTCGTGCTTCGCGAAAGCCGGCGATTCGAGCAGATCCCACGCCATCGTGGGCACGCCGACGAAGTTCGTGACGCGCTCGCGCTCGATCAGCTCGAGCGCGCGCGCCGGCTCCCACTTGTACATCATCACGAGCTTCGTCCCGGCCGCGAAGGAAGTGAGCATCACCGCCACGCAACCTGTTACGTGGAAGAGCGGGATGGTGAGGATGAAGCACGTGGGGTGCGACTGTTTCTCTTTGTCTTTGGGAAAGCACATCGCCTGCACGCCGGCGCGGCACGCGAACGCGCCGAGCGAAGACAGCACGGCGCGGTGCGTCGAGACGGCGCCTTTCGGGTGCCCCGTCGTTCCGGACGTGTAGAGAATCGTCGCGTCGTCGTCGTACGTGATCGCGACTTCCGGCAGCGCAGCGCCGAGTGTTACGACGTCTTCGTAGCGATCCGTGCGCGGCGGCAGCGCGGCGCCTTCACTGCGCACCGCGAGCGCGCGAATGTCGAGGCGCTCCATCGCGCCTGCAGCACGCGCGATGCGGTCGAGATCGCCGACCAGCAGCTTCGCGCCGGAGTCTTCGAGCCCGTAGGCGAGCTCGTCCGGCGTCCACCACGCGTTCAGCAGCACCGCGATGCCGCCGACCGAGGTGATCGCCGCGAACGCAGCAATCCACTCCGGGAAGTTGCGCATGCCGATCGCGACGCGGTCGCCCTTCGCGACGCCATAATGGTTCACGAGCGCGTGCCCGATCGCGTCAACGTGTTTCGCGACGTCGCCGAAGGTCCAGCGCTCGTCCTCGTACACGATGAACTCTTGCGCGGCGCGCAGCTTCGCGAGCCCGAACAGCATGCGCATCGAAGACGGCGTGCTCTTGAACACTTTCATGCGCGTGCCGCGCACGTCCGCCTCGCTCACCTCGAACATGCCGCCGGGGCCCGTAATCGTTGCAACCGCTTCGTCGTAACTGATCGTCATGGCTCGTCCTCCGCCGCGAAGCGAGGCACTCTAGCCTGCGCCCAGAAAGGTCGACGTGCCCCGACTCGCTCTCGCGCTTTATGCCCTCTACTTCGCGCTCGCGTTCGGCTGGCGCACTTGGCTTCAGCTGCGGCGCACCGGTTCGAGCGGGTTCGTGGGAATCTCGCGCGCCGGTGTGCTCGAACGGCTGGGCGGCGCGCTGCTGATCGTGTCACTCGTGCTCGGCGTGCTCTCTCCGCTCGCGGAATTAAACGGATCCGCTGCGTTGCTCGCGCCGCCGCTGCTCGCGCCAGGCGCCGCGCTCTACGCCCTCGGCCTCGCACTCACCCTCGCAGCGCAACTCCAGATGGGCGTCTCCTGGCGAATCGGCGTCGACCCGTCCGAGAAGACGGGCCTGGTGACCGCGGGACCGTTCGCGCTTGCGCGCAACCCGATCTTCTCAGGGATGATCGCGGTCGCGCTCGGGCTTCTGCTGCTCGTGCCGAACGTATTCGCGCTGCTCGCCGTCGCCGCGCTCGTGACCGGCGTCGAGATCCAAGTGCGCCTCGTAGAAGAGCCGTACTTGGTGAAGCAGCACGGCGACGTCTACCTGTCTTGGGCTCGCCGCACCGGACGCTTCGTCCCCGGTCTCGGGCTGCTTCCCTAATTCCCGGAGAATCCATGAAACGCTTCTCGTTGCTCGCGCTCGCACTGCTCGTCTTCACGGCCTGCGGCCGCGGCGATCTCTACGCCGGCATGCCGGACCACGTGAAGAAGCGCCACCTGGCCCTCGAAGGCGCGCCGAACTTCCGCGATCTCGGCGGCTACGCGACGGCCGACGGCCGCACGCTGAAGTGGGGCACGTTCTTCCGCTCCGACAACCTCGCGCACCTAACAGATGAAGACCTCGCGAGCGTGAGCGCACTCGGCGTGAAGCTCGTCTGCGACTTTCGCTCCGAGCCCGAGAAGGCGGCGGATCCCGATCGCCTGCCCGCAGTGAATCCGCCAGCCGTCGCCGCGTTCCCGATCGGCGCCGAGAGCTTCATGGTGAAGGACCTACGCGAGCGCATCTCATCCGGCGATCTCGAAGGCCTCGACCTGCGCGCGATGATGATCGAAGGCAACCGCCAGTTCGCAACGACGTTCGCCCCGCAGTACGCCGCGATGTTCGAGCGCATCACGAAACCTGAGAACTTGCCCGCGCTCGTGCACTGCACCGCCGGGAAGGATCGCGCGGGCTTCGCTTCGGCGATGATCCTCTCGGTGCTCGGCGTTCCGCGCGAAACGGTGATGGCAGATTTCCTGCTGACGAACCACTACACCGCCGCGGCCACCGAGAAGCGGCTGCGCATGATCAAGCTGTTCTCGCTGTTCCGCGCCGATACCGACGCGCTGCGCCCGCTGTTTGGCGTCGAGCCGGCGTATCTCGAAGCTGCCTTCGAGGCGATCGCCACGGCGCACGGCGATTTCGACACGTACCGCCGCAGCGCGCTCGGCCTCGACGACGCGGAGCTTGCGGCGTTCCGCGCGCTCGCGCTGGAGCAAGCGGCGCCTCGCCGCGCGCAGTGAGCCGAAGGCGAGCGGAGATCGAACAGTGGCCTCCGCGCCGGCTGCGCCCCGATGCCCGCGTTCCCGCGACGCCTGTCGCCAGCAAGCGGCGCTTCGCCGCGCGCAGCGCGCGCTACTTCGCGCTCGCCGCCGCGCGCAGCGAGAGCAACGCCGAGTTATCAGGTTCGCGCGCGAGCGCCGCGGCGATCCGCGTGAGCGCGGCTTCGCGGTAGCCGCCCTCGATCTCCCCGGCCGCCAGCGCAACGCTTGCCTCGAGGCTCGCGAGTTCGTCCGCAGGCAGCTGGGAGAGCAACTGTTTCGCGGCATCCGCATTGCCCGCAGAGAAACGCAGCGCCGCGAGACGCCAGTGCCCAGGCATGCTGCCTTCGCGCGCCGCGATCGCGGCCTCGTAGGCGCGCGCCGCGCAGGCATCATCGCCGCGCGCGATGCACAGGTCGCCGCGCGCGAGATGCGGATCCGAGTCGCTCGGGTCGGCTTCGGTCGCGCGCCGGAACGCGGCTTCAGCCTCGGCGAGCTTGCCTTGGGCGGCGAGCGCGCGACCGAGGGCAACCCAACAATCCGAGTAACTCGCCGCGATGGCCGCGCAAGCACGCGCATAGCTCTCCGCCTTCGCGAAAACGCCGGCGTGCAGCGCAGCGAGCGAGCGCTCCGCCGAGATGAAGGCGCCGTCGCCGGGAAACGCCTCGAGCCGCGCGAGCGCGCCGGCATGATCGCGCGCGCCGATGAGAGCGTGCGCGATCTCGAGATCCACCAAGCGCGCGACCACGTCCTTCGGATCGATCCCCCCCACCGCGAGATCGAGTTCGCGCGTGGGCGCGGCGACCGCGTAGCCGAGGCTCTCGAGCTGCGCGCGCTCGGCAGCCGCGGGCGCCGGGATCCATGCGAGCGCCCGGGCGCCTTTGTGCGCGAGATCGATCTCGCGTTCGAGTTCCGCGACCACGCCCGGCTCTTTCCCTGAGAGGTCGCTGCGCTCGCCCGGGTCGACAAGCACGTCGTAGAGCTCGGGCCGCGGCGCGCGGATGTATTTCCACCGCTCAGTGCGCACGCCGTAGAGCGGGCTCCAGCCTTGGTTGATGCGCGCGTCGATCGTCTCGACGTAGGCCACGCGTCCGCCGCGGTCGCGCCCGCGCAGCGCGCCTGATAAGTCGGTGCCGTCCGCTTCGCGTAGCGCATCGGCGCCGGCGAGCGCGAGCACAGTGGGCGCGACATCAGCGAGCCGCACCACGTTCGGCACGACAGTTCCCGGGGCGACGCCCGGGCCAGCGACGATCAGCGGGATGCGCTGGGTGGCGTCGTAGAGCGTGAAGCTATGAAACGGCTCGCCGTGTTCCGCGAGGCCCTCGCCGTGATCGGCAGTAATGACTACGAGCGTCTTGCCGTCTTGAAAGCGCGCAGCGAGGCCGTCGAGCAGGCGGCGAACCTGGGCGTCGGTGTACGCGATCTCCGAGCGGTAAGGGTCGCCGAACACGCGATCCTTCCATTCGGGGGGCGGGTCGTAATTGGCGTGCGGGTCGTAGAGGTGCACCCAGGCAAAGAAACGTGGCGGCGCCTCCGCGATCCACGCCAGCGCCGCGTCGACCACCGCCTCAGCGCGCCGCTCGGCGTAGCCGCCGTTGCCGGCGGCGTGGCGCAGCGACATCTGGTCGTCGTAATGACTGAAGCCGCGATCGAGCCCGTAGTGGCGATCGAGCACGATCGCGCCGACGAAGGCCGCGGTGGCGAAGCCCGCGCTCTGCATGCGCTCGGCGAGCGTCGGAATCTCGGCGGGCAGCGCGAAGCTGCCGTTCGCGCGCACGCCGTGCTGCGGCGGCTGGAGGCCGGTCATTAGGGTCGCGTGCGCCGGCAACGTGAGCGGCACCGGCGAGATCGCGGCGTCGAAGCGCGCGCCGGAGGCCGCGAGCGCGTCGAGCGTGGGGGTGCGCGCCTTGGCGTCGCCGTACGCGCCGACGTGATCGGCGCGCAACGTGTCGATCGTGACGAGCAGCACGCGCTCCGGCCGCGGCTCGCGCGAGCAAGCGGCAAACAGCGCGCACGCGAGCAGCGCGAATGCTCGCGGTGCGCGGGAGCCCGGCGTCACCCCGGCGGCCCCGCGCCCATCGCCGAGAGCACGTTCGCGCGCGAGCCGAGCGTGTGCGCGATGCCTGATAAGAACGAGAACACGCGGCCGACCAGCACGAAATCGCTCGGCACGCGCACCACCGGGTCTTCGCGGATCGCTTCGAACAACTCGTCGGTCATCTCTTCGGTGAACTCGCCCTCGAAAGTGCCCGTGCGGCTGCGCGACATCATGCGCCTCGCGATCAACAGGAACGTGTTGCGGTCGCCGGTCTTGGTTTCGAAGCCGAGCTCGCTGAACGCCCTGACCATCGCCGCTTCGTTCATCGTCATCATCGAGAACATCAGCTCGAACAGGCCGAGGCCGTAGCCGTCGGGCAGCTCCTTCGAGAGCCCGAAATCGAGCACGATCAGCCGGCCCTCCCGCGTAACCATTAGGTTGCCGGGATGCGGATCGGCTTGGAAGAACCCGGCCGCGAGGATCATGCGCACGTAGACGCGCATCAGATCTTGCACCACGTCAGCCGGGTCGAGGCCGGCGGCCTCGAGCGCGACCTTGTCCGTGACTTTCATGCCCGAGACACGTTCCATCACCATCACGCGCGTGGTCGAGAACTCGTGATGCACGCGCGGGATCCAGACGCGCGGGTCATCGGAGAACAGCGTGCGCACGCGATCCGCCGAGATCGCTTCGCGCCGCATGTCGAGCTCCATGCCGATGTGCACAGTCAGCTCTCGCAGCAGCGGCAGCAGCTCCAGCGGCTGCGGATCAAAGCGCTCGTAGATGCGGCAGGCGCGCTCCATGTTGCGCAGATCCGTGCGCACGATGTCCTCGATGTCCGGGTACTGCACCTTCACCGCGACTTCTTCGCCTGATAACAGGCGCGCGGCGTGCACCTGCGCGAGCGAGGCGGAGGCGATCGGCGTCTCCGAGAACTCCGCGAACAGCGCTCCGAGCGGCTTGCCGAGTTCGCGCTCGACCGCTTCGCGCACCACTGCGAAAGGCTTCGCGGGCACCGCGTCGTGGCACTTCTTCAGCTCCTCCACGAACTCGGGCGGGAAGACGTCGGCGCGCGTCGCAATCGCCTGACACATCTTGATGATTACGCCGCGCATCGTGAGCGCGCGGTGCAGGATCCAGCTCGCCGCGATTTCGTGGCGACGGCGCTTGGTGGCCTCGTCGGGTTCGCCGAGCCGCAGCAGCCTGCGCGCATACTCGGGGAGCTTGTAATGCGCCCACAGCCGCGCCGCGAGCGCGCCCACCATCAGCGTGCGGTGAACTCGCGTGAGCGGGTGCATGAAGGGCTCGCCGCGCCTAAGCCGCGAGCGGCTCGAAGCCCGTGCGCTCCGGCAGCGTGAAGCTCGATTCGAGCGCGTCGAACTGCTCGAGCAGAGCGGCCGGCTGCGCCGCTGCCTGCATCGCCTCGGTAAGGCTCGCGCGCACATCTTCGCGCTGATCGCGCGGGCGGTCGCGCGTGACGGCACGCAGCACGCGGTGCAACAGTGCATCGACGACCACGCGCCCCGCGATCGTCTTGCCGTCCACGGTGCGCAGCGTGCGCGCGCGCACCTCCGAGAGCGCAGTTCTCAGGTATTCGACGTGCGGGCTCTCGTCGCTCCGGATGTTACGGACCATGTCTCCAGCTTCCTGCGGCGCAGCGGAAACCTCGGGGTCCGAGAGCAGCCGTACGCCCCAATCGAAGGTTCCCTCTGCGAACACTTCGACCACTAACACCTGGGCGATCATCGCGAGCATGCGCTCGAGCGTTTCATCGAGCATCGGAAACGGGCGCTCGGGCGCGGCGCCCCGGCGGCCGTTCCTGCCCATCATGCGCATCATCACATCGGCGGGAATCTTCGGCTTCTCGAGCGCGAGATCGCGCGCGGCTTCCCACATCTGTTTGTGGCCGCCCTCTTCGCGCCAGCCCGCTTCGTCGCGCGCGTGCGCCTCGAACAGCCCGCGGCCGAGGTGATCGAGCGCCGTCCCGGTGAGCGGCTCGACCACGAGCTCGTCGAGCTTGGGCACGCGCACGTCACGAATGATCGCGCCGAAGCCCTCGACGATGGAGATGATCGTGAGCGTGCGCACGATCGGGTCGCGCACACCGTTTTTCAGTAACAGCTTCGCCTGCGCGACGTTCGGATACTGCGGCGGCATTAGCGCGCGCGGAATCTCGACGAGCGCGTCACCTTCGCGCAGCAGCCTCGCTTGCCACGCGGCGACTGCCGGGCCGCGGTGCACCGTGCGCGGCGAGCGGTAGGCGCCGCTCGCGTCGAAGCCGCCGTGGCAACGCACACCGCCGGCGATCAGCGGCGCCTGATAAGCGCCGGAATCGAGGATCTCGGCTTCGCTGAAGGTGAGACGGCCGGGGTCGAGAGCGAGCGCAGCGTTAGTCATGGTGCTTCCTGCATCGGGGGCGCGAAGGGCGCAAGTTAGCCGCGCTTCGGGCGAGCGGGCTGCTGGGCGGAGTGCCAGACCGCGAGAATCACCGGCTCGCCCCGGAGAACGCGGTAGAAGAATCGGTAGGGTGGGACGATTACCTCGCGCAACCCGCGGTTTGGGAATTTCCGCCAGCCTGCGTCCTGACCTCGGAAAGGGCGCGAGCCGTTCCAGGGCGCGCTCTGCGCGGTGGCGGAATGCGACGGCAGCTGCTGGGTTGGCGAGATGAATGTGCGCGAGCGCGGCGAAGAATTGCGCCTCCGCACGGCGAGTGAACGACGGGGTCACCTCGTCAGACGCTTCAGCACCTTGTCGGCTCTCGCGAAAACCTGCTCGAACGGAACGGTCTTCCCCGCCAGGGCTTCGCGTTCACCCTGCATGATCGAGAGAAGCATCTCCCAATCGCGGTGAGCCTTCGAGCTGAGCAGAGTGCCCCTGGGCTTCCCCCGTTCCGTGACGACGATCGGTTGGTTCGAGGCCTCTGCCCGCTTCAGGATGCGGGCAGGGCTCGCTCGCAACTCGCTCATCGTCACGGCATTCTTGCTCTTCGTCATCGCCGTTCCACGGGGTGATCGGCGCAAGGTATCGGGAGCCGGAGCACGAGCCAGTGCGATGATGCGTCCGGAACCGATCGTTGGCGGAACGTTGCAGCGCACGCGGCCAGCCGAGTGCTGGTTCAATGGACTCCGCTCGGCTGCGACTCGCCGCGCGGCGAAGCGCCGCTTGCCGCTCAGTGCCGCAGCGCGGTCACTTCCTGCTGCAGCTTCCCAATCGCGGAGCAGATCTCGTCGAGGCGGTCGTGCAGGCCGCGCATCTCGTTCGAGCCGCCCGCCGGCTTCGCCTGCACGCGCAGCGCCTGATAACAGCCGCGCAGCATGCGCCCGCTGTCGCGCTCCTCGGAGATGTAACGCCCGAGCAACTCGCCGGTTGCGATGTCGATCGTCTGGTCGTCGAAGATGCCCTTGAAGATGTCGCGCTCTTCGCGCTTGCCGTAACCGAACGCCTCGAACTTCTCGAGGTCGCTGCAGTCGGCGTTTGCGATCGCCATGCTCTTCTCGAAAGTCGGATCCGAGCGGTCCTGCACGCCGTAGCCCAGCTCGCAAAGGCGCTTCGTGAATGCGTGGGAGTGCTCGCCTTCGCGGATCGCCACGGTCTGGATGACTTTCTTCACCTCCGCGTCGGGCGTCTTCGCCGCCCAGCACGAGAGGTATTGATGCGAGCGACCTTCGCCCAGCGCGATCGCATTGAGCAGGCCAAGGTAGGTGGGCTTCTTCGAGTCCATGTGGGGGTCTCCTTCGCGTTTGACGCGTGTCGGAATGGTGTCGGCCTGAACGGGTAGCGCAGCCCGGCCTGCGCCCGCTGCGGCATCCAGTCCGGTCTCCTCGCACTCGCGCCCGGACAGGCCGCGGCGCGCTCGAGTGGGTGAGCACGCCCGCCGACGCGAAGGGCGAGCTCTTCACGAGTTCGTCACACGAGTGTCGATGTTCTTCATGAGTGAGGACTCGGAATCCGCGCCAAACTCGGCCTCGTGTAATCGACGCGACGAGAGGCCGCGAGGTAGCCCCCGATGACCAACGCAACGCAACCCGAGGAACTTGCGCGCGCTGAGATTGCGGGCCTGCTGCCGGTTCGCGAACAACTCTCGCGGCGAGCGAGCGCGCTTCGCCTTCGGGGTTCGGGCGCCCGTGGCCTCCGGCGCGACGTGCTCGGCGACAAGGCGGAACGCTGCGAGCGCGTAGTCCGCCGGCTCGATGCCCGCATTCGCCTGGCGGCCGAGATCATCGCGATCGGCGCGGTCGCGGGCGTAACAATCCCTGAGACGTAGGGCCTCCTCGAACAGCAGTTCGTCACTCGGCGAACAGGCGGGACGCCGCGAGCGCGAAGCGCTTTCCGAACCTGAGAGCAGCCAGCCCGCTGAAATCCCGGGCCGGCCGCGGCGGAGGGGCCTCCGGCGTGGGCGCCGCGTGCGGGAGCCTCAGCATCGCTTCGTCGTACGCGACGCCGAAAAACGCGCAGACGCGCCGCAGCTCGGAGCCGGGCTCGGTCACCAATAACTCGTATCGCAACTCGAGCCGCCGCTGCGGGTCGATCTCAGCAGCGATGCGCCGCCACTCTCGATCCGCTTCGCGCAGAGCCTGCGGCGCGGTGCTCGCAAGATCGCCAGCGCCCGGGATGCCGCGCTTCAGGTAGACGAAGCGCGCGTGCGGCCACAGCCGTAACAAGCGGTGGTAGTGACGGTGAGCGCTGGCGCCGAACAGCGCAGCCTCGGATCGCGCGCGCTGCTGGGCGAGTAGCGAGCGCACGAGTTCCGGGAACCGGAGCGTCGGATCGATCAGCAGGCGGAGTTCGCGAACCCGCGGCGCGTACGCCAACTGCTGCCAATACGGGATCAGCGGCGGCCAATCCGCGTGCTCGCTCTCTGCCCAATCGAGCGCGAAGTCGAAGTCTCCGGCCCAAGCGATCCTCGAATGCGCAGCCAGCATCAACTCGAGCAGCAACATCCCGGAGCGTTCCGCGCCCAACAAGAAGACAGGCTCCACCACATCCACCTCCGCAGTGCGGAGGATGAAGCGCGCGCGCGGCGAGCGTGCGGCGCGCGGCGCAAGTCGCGGTCACGCGCGAGTGTGGATCGCGTGAAGAGCGCGCGGGCCTCCGCATGCCGTGTTGTTGGGCTCGATGCGGCGCTTACCGCGCAAACGAATCACCTGCGGATCGGCACAGCCCGAACGCGAATCCTCTCGTCCTCGACTGTCACGATCGCTCCGCGGGCGAGATCGGCCTCGGTCGAGTTCAGTGCGCGCAGGAGTCGGGAGTTCACGTGCTCGATGCGCGCAGAACCGAGTCGAAGCGATACGACGGAAGGCCCAAGTTCGCGGGAGAGCGCGACGAGCGCCGAGAAATTGAGATCTTGCGTGACGATGACGCGGCGCTCGGCGATGGCGAAGGCCACAAGCAACGCGTCCGGCGTTGTCGGTTCGAGCGCTTCGGTCACGCGAACGACATCGTGGCCGTGTGCTCTTAGGTGCGCCGCAGTTCTCGGCGCGACGTTCACATCAACAAGCAGTCTCACGCGACGGCGGTTGTGCGTTCGCTCGCGAGCCATGCGCCGTAACGCGCCGCTTCGAGCACATCCTCGCGCTCGAGTTCCGGATATTCGCGCGCGATCTCATCCGCGGTGTAGCCGTCACCGATCAGCCTGAGCACGAACTCGACCGTGAAGCGAAGCCCACGAATCGTAGGCTTCCCTTCGCAAACGCCCGGCACAACCTTGATTCGCTCGAACCGCATCGGGCAACCCTACGACCGCACCGCGTGGCCCGCAATCCGCGAAGTACGCGCAGCCTCACATCCCCTGCGCGCGAGCGGGCGGAGGATCTTCGAGCGCGCCTTCCGCGATCAGCGCTTCGATCTGTGCCTCCGAGAACCCAAGCAGCGTGCGCGCGATCTCGCGCGTGTGTTCGCCGAGTTCGGGGCACGGCCGCACGATCACGTCGCTCATGCCAGTTGCTGCGAAGGCGGGCCCTTCGAGCGCCATGCGTCCAAGGCCAGGCTGATCGATCCAGCGAGCGTAGTTCCAGGCCTGATAATGCGGGTCGTCGAGCTGATCGGTGCCGGTGAACATCGGCCCGCACGGGACGCGGTGCTGCTGAAGCAACGTGGCGATTTCGCGCTTGCCGAGAGTCTTCGTCCAAGCGCTGAGGATCGCGTCGAGCTCGTCCTGCGCGGCGAGGCGGCCCGCAGCAGCGACGAAACGCGCGTCGCTCGCGAGCGCGGCGTCGCCGATCGCGGCGGACAGCTGCTTCCACTCGGCGTCGCTCTGCACCGTAATCACGCACCACTGCTGCTCACCCGCGCACGGGTAGGCGCCCCAGGGCGCGCCTTGCTCGCTGCGGTTGCCGCGCGGCTTCACCGAGCCGGGCGCGAGGCCTTCCTTCAGTAACAACTCGGCGAGCATGCCGGTGACGTTCTCGATCTGCGCCACCTCGGCGTGGCCGCCCGCGCCGGTGCGCTCGCGGCGGAGCAGCGCTGCCAGCGCCGCGAATGCGCAGGTTCGGCCCGCCAGGTGATCAGGGAAGATCGCGCCCGAGCCGGCCGGGAAATCTTGGTCGTCGTAATTCCAAAGATGCACGAGGCCGCCGATCGGCTGGGTGCTCGGGCCGTAGCCGATCCAGCTCTTCCAGGCGCCGTGCGCACCCAACAACTGGCTCGAGACCATCACTGCGCGCGGGTTGATTGCGCGCACGGTTTCGTAGCCGACGCCCATGTCGTCCATCGTGCCGGTGGCGCTGTTCTCGATGATCACGTCCGCGTGGGCGATCAGCTTTTTGAGCGCAGCCACGCCCTCGGGCTTTTTCACGTTCACGCCGAACGAGCGTTTGCTGCGGCTCGACGAGGTGAACGAGGGCGAAACCCAACTGCCCGAGATGGTGCGGATGAAATCCGGGTAGCTGCGCGTTTCGATCTTGATCACATCGGCGCCGTACTCGGCGAACAAGCGGCTGGCTTCGACGCCGACGCCGCCGATGCCGAAATCGAGCACGCGCAGGCCCGCGAGCGGCAGCGAGGGCGTGGGCGCGGCGCCGCTCGGCGCCGCGCGTTTCTGCGCGCCCGCAGCGAACGCGGCGAGATCGTTCTGGCCGCGCGTGGGCGCCGCGCTGCGGAAGCCCTGGCGCACGCCATCCAGCGACAAGAAGCCGCTCGCGACGGGGCCTGTTAGGCCGGGCGCAACCTCGGCTTCGACGAACGTGCCGCGCGAGCGCAGGTGCACGTTTTTCAGCACCTCGCTCGGCCGCAGCACCGGCGTGCACACGATGCCGCGCCGCTGCGCCTCCGCGGAGACTTCCTCCATCGTGAGTTCCGCGAAGTGCGCCTCATAACGCTTCGTGAGCAGATCCGCGTTCATCAAGCGCGCGACGAAACCTTCCCAGTGCGCGTCCGCGAACTCCTCGGGCTTGCCGAGCCACTCCCACATCGCCCGCCACTGCCGCGCCGAGAGCACCACCAGCCGCACGTAGCCGCCCTTGCACTTGTAGATCGTGTAGACCGGCCCGCTGCCGTTGCGCAGCTCGGCGACCGGCAGCCCCTTCTCCCGTAACAAGCTCGCGTTCGGGAACGACCAGTCCGTGGTCTGCGCGGTGGCGAGCAGCAAGGAGAAATCGAGGTGTTGACCGCGCCCGGCGGCGCGGCGTTGCCAGAGCGCGAGCAGCGTCGCGAAGGCGGCGCTCACCGAAGCCACGTCGTGCGCGAGCGGCACCGGCGGAATCAGCGGCGGCTTCGAGGGGATGCCTGCCTTGAAGAGCATGCCGCTCATGGCTTCGAGCACGGCGTCGGTCGCGAGCCAGTCGGCGTAGGGGCCCGTGTGCCCGAAATCGGTGAGCGAGACGTGGACGAGATGCGGATGCGCAGCGGCGATCACGGCGGGTTCGAGGCGCTGCGCGGCGCGTTCGCTCGCGTTCGTGGATTCGAGCAGCACATCGCAGCTCGCGAGCAGCGCCGCGAGCTGCGCGCGGCCAGCGGGGCTCGCGAGATCGAGCGTTGCGCCGCGCTTGTTCGCGTTGCGCCACGCGAAGTGCAGGCTCACGCCCGCGTGCAGCGGCACGAAACCGCGCGAAACCGCGCCGCCCGGTTTCTCGATGCGCAGCACGTCGGCGCCGAGATCCGCGAGCAGCCGCCCGCACAATTCGCCGCGCCCGTCTGCGAGATCGACGACGCGCACTCCTGCGAGCGGGCGTTCGGCGGCGGCGTTCGACTGCGGCATCTCGGCTCCCTTGGGCAAGGCGGAGCATTCTACGCGGGCCTCGCGCGCGGGAACCACAAGAAGCGCTGCGTTCTCGGCTGGACCGTTGCCGCGCGCGCATGGCCGCCTGACAATGGCCCCTCCGCGGCGAGCCCGGGGCGAGCGAAGTCCCAAAACAGGAGACGAGAGATGGACTATCAGGATCTTCGCGTCGAACGCCGCGGCGAGGTGGAGATCCTCACGATCGACCGCCCCGAAGCGCGCAACGCGCTCACCTTCCGCACCTACGCCGAACTCGAGCACGCCGTGCGCAACACCACGGCGCGCTGCCTGGTGATTACGGGCGCGGGCCCGGCGTTCTGCTCGGGCGACGACGTGAAACAAGTAATGGGCGGCGGCGATGGCAAGGCCGGCGAGCGGCTCGCAGCGCAGGCGCCGCGCCTAACACCCGCGGCCGAGGCGCTGCTCACCAGCAACGTGCCCGCGATCGCGGCGGTGAACGGCGCGGCCGTCGGCTGGGGCATGGAGCTCGCCATGATGTGCGACCTGCGCGTCGCCTCGGAGCGCGCGAAGTTCGGCGAGCTGTTCGTGCTGCGCGGCCTGTGCTGCGACGTCGCGGGCCTCTCGCGGCTCGCCTCGCTGGTTGGGCGCGAGAAGGCCGCGGAGCTGCTCTTCACCGGCGACGTGATCGACGCGCAGGAAGCGCTTCGGATCGGCCTGGTCTCGCGCGTGGTGCCCGAGGCGCAGCTGCTCGAAACCGCGATCGCGCTCGCGACCAAGATCGCCTCGAACCCGCCGCTCGCGGTGCGCCGCATCAAAGCGGGCCTGCGCGAAGCGCTCGACCCCGAGTGGAAGACGCTGGGCGAGTGGGTGAGCCGCTCGCTCGGCGAGTTGTTCAAGACCGAGGATCACCGCGAAGGCGTGAAGTCGTTCCTCGAAAAGCGTCCGGCGAAGTACGTGGGGCGTTAGGGCCCTCGCGCGTTAGGCAAGACCGGGCGTTCGCACACACCCCAACAGAGGAGATCTCCCATGGGCGTTCTGGCAGGCAAGGTCGCGATTGTTACGGGCGCGGGGCGCGGCATCGGGCGCGAGATGGCGCTCGATTTCGTGCGCGAGGGCGCGCGCGTGGTCGTCAACGATCTCGGTGGCAATCCGGACGGCACGGGCGCGGCGCGCATCGCGGACGAAGTCGTCGCCGAGCTCCGGGCGATCGGCGGCGAGGCGGTCGCGAACTACGACAGTGTGGCCACGGTCGAAGGCGGCCAGCGCATTCTGAAGAGCGCGCTCGATGCCTTCGGCGCCTGCGACATCCTCGTCAACAACGCTGGCATTCTGCGCGATAGGACGATCTTCAAGCTCGAAGAGGCGGACTGGGACGCGGTGATCGCTGTGCACCTGAAGGGCCATTACGCCTGCTCGCGGCCGTTCGCGAACTACGTCCGCGAAACGAACCGCACGGGCTGCCGCATCGTCAACTTCTCCTCGGTCTCGGGCCTGTACGGAAACTTCGGGCAGACCAATTATGCCGCCGCCAAGGCCGGCATCGCGGGCTTCAGCCGCACGCTCGCGCTCGAGCTCGCGAAGTACGGCTGCACCGTGAACACGATCTCGCCCGGTGCTGCGACGCGGCTCACGATTCCGCTGATGCAGGGACGCGGCGAGGCGGATCGTGCGGAGAGCCCGCTCACCGCGCCGGCGCAGATCGCGCCGGTCGTCACCTGGCTGTGCTCGGCCAAGGGCCAGGGCACTACGTCACAGATCCTGAACGTAATGAGTGGCGACGTCGGCATCATGCAGCAGCCGGCCGTAATTCGTGCGTTCACAAAGGGCGGCGCACTGTTCTCGCAGAGCGATCTCGATGCCGTGATGCCGCAGCTGCTCGCCGCGCGACAGGCGAACCTCGAGCGCGCGAAGAAGGAAGGCGCGGCGGAGAAGTTCTAGTCAAGAGCAAGGACATCGAAGGCCGCATCAAGCTGCGGGTCCGACAGAACAGCACAGCACAGACGTCCGGCTGAAACTCAATCCCCGCACGACCACGCTAGAAGAGTGAATCCAGCGCGCCTCAACGGCGCGCTGGATTCACCCTCCCACCCCAGTCCCACGACCGGCACCACCCCGAGCGGATTGGGCGGGCAGCGGCGGAGCGGAAGTAAAGCGGAGCAGGAAACGCCGGACCGAGAAGGGCTCGGGAACTCCGAGCATCGGTTCACCCCGATAGTCACAGCGAGCCATGGAGCGGAGCCGCTGCCCGCCCAATCCGCTCGGCGCACGAGGCGCGCACCTCGCACTCCTCAGGGCTTCGCGCTCGCCGTCTCCGGTTTCTTCTCTTCCGGCACCCAAGTCCGCGGCGCCAAGATCAACGACAACAAATCCGCCTTCGCCTCATCCCGCACCAAATGCGGATGCCGCTCGCCGCCTCGATACTCCAGCGTGTGCGTCGTGAAGAAGTCCGCGTTCTTCACCAACAACTCGATCGACGCGCCGTTCGCCTTCGCAGCCTTCATCGCGTCACCCAGCACCTCCGGCGAGAACGCGCGCGAGTTCACCGCCACGATCTGCGAGCCGCTGCCGATCCCCGCCAGCGCCGCCGGCGAGCCCGGCACTACATCGCCCACCTTCGCTTCGCTCGAGAGGAACATGCCCAGCGAGAAGCGCAGATCGAGGCCGGCTTCCGGCTGCGCGGCGTACGCCTCCGCGATCTCATTGGCGGCGTCGCTGTACTCGAGTCTCCAGCCCGCGGCCTCGATGCCCTCGAGCGGCGCGCCCGGGCGCAGTTCATCGACGCGCTTGCGAAACAACGCTTCCCAGTCGTTAGGGGCAACCGCGTTCAGCGCGGCGACGAGTTCGGCGCGCGTGTACGGCTTCACCTCGGGGCCGCTGTCCGGCGGCCCGAGGAATGCACGGCAGAAATCGTCGAGGGATTTCGCACCGCGGGTCTGCGTGCGAATCAGTGCATCGACTTCGAGCCAGAGCATCACGCCCTCGTCGTAGAAATCGGCGCCGCGGCGCCAACTAGCGCCGGCCCAGCGCGCGCCGAAGAGGTCCTGCACGTCACGCGCGGTGTCTACGAGCGGGCGCCACTCGCGGCCCCGGGTGTGCGCGAGGCCCGCGGCCTGGAACGCGAGGCCGTCGCGCGCCTGTTCGGGAGTGACCATGCCGCTGCGAGCGGTCAGCACGTCGCCGAGGTACGAGGTGAGCCCCTCGTAAACCCATAACAGGTCGCCCTGCATCGGGGTCGAGTAGTCGCGCGCCGCGAGACCCACGGGGCGGCGGTACTTCGCATTCCAGGAGTGGACGAACTCGTGCGGCAAGAGTCCGCCGCCCGCGAGCCAAGAGGCCTCTTCCAGCAGCGTGCGTTCCGGAAGGCGGTTGTCGCTCGATTCGTGGTGCTCCATGCCGAAGTGCGCGACGTGGTCCGAGAGCGTCAACAGGAAGTCGTAACGGCCGTAGTGGTGCGCGCCGAACAGCGCGTAAGCCTCGGGCGCCAGGCGCTGCATCCCCGCGAGCGCCTCGGGCTTCGCCGCCAGCGCCGCTTCGCTGTCCGCGACCAAATGCAGCACGTGCTCGGGCGCGCCCGCGGGCGCCGCGAGCGGCACAGCCCGGTAGTGCGCACCGGCAGAGACCGGCGAATCGATTAGGGTCTCGAGCGACACCGGCGCATACTTCACGCGGTGGCCGCGCTTCTCGGCGATGCGCAGCGCGGTCGCCGCCTCCCAGCCATCAGGGAGTTCGAGCGTGGGCTCGATCTGGAGATCCGCCGCGCGCGTGTCATCGGGATAAAGCAGCACGGTGTTCCAAGCCAGCACCGCGAGCTTCTCAGAGGAAGCCGGTGCGGCCGTGAAGCCTGCGCCCCCGCCCGGCATGAGGTAGTCGAGCGCAACGTCGATGCGCTGCACGCCTGCCGGCACCGTGACGCGAAAAAGGTGCATGTCCACCGAATCGCGTTCCCAGGCGAGCGCCTGTTTCCCCGCGCTCACGCGAAGGCCCGCGAGATCGACGACCGGGCCAGCTGGCGAATGCTCGCCCGGAATCCACTTCGCGTAGCGCAGCGCGAGCACGCCCTTTGCTACGGGAATCGTCTCGCGCGCGTGGAGCACGCGGCGCGGCGCATCGCGCAGATCGACCGTGAGACGGATCGGCTCTGCGGTTGCGGCTGCGGCGAAGGCGAAGAAGAGAGCGAACCCGAGGACGAGGCTGCGCATGCCGGCGCTCACTCCTTGAATCGTTTGGCCTCCGCGAACGAGACGAGGCGACCCCTCGCCTCATCCCACAAGCCGAGTCGAATGCAACGAAAGAGGTCGGCGAACGTCAGCCGGTTCACATCCGCCAGCTCCGGGTGCTTGCGAATGCACTCGTTCAGCCGGTAGTTGGGGATGCGCGGGCACAGGTGGTGGACGTGGTGGATGCCGGTGTGCCCGACGAACCACTGCAAGATCGCCGGCAGGTCGTAGTACGAAGAACCTTCGAGGCTCGCGTCGCGGTGGCGCCAATCCGGCGGCTCCGCCCAATAGGTCTCTTCGAAGTTGTGGTGCACGTAGAACAGCGCGATGCCGACGCCGGCAGCCAGAGTCATTACGGGAATGTAGAGCCACAAGAAGTCGCCGAAGCCGAGCGTCGTGTGAATGCCGAGCCCGATCGCGAGCAACACCACGTTCATCAGCAGGATGCTGTTGCGCGCCTCCGTCGCCGGTTCGGGCAGGTTGAACGGCAGGCGAAAGCGCACGTAGAACTGAAATGACGGCCCGATGCCGAGCAGCACGAGCGGGTGGCGGTAGGCGCGATAGGCCACGCGCCCAAGCCACGACTTGCTCTGGTACTCGCGCGCTGTCAGCACGTCGATCTCACCGATGCCCCGGCGATCGAGGCGGCCGATCGTCGCGTGGTGCGTTGCGTGGGCGCTGCGCCAATACGCGTAGGGCACGAGGCTCAGCACGCTCAGCACGCGGCCGACCCAATCATTGGCAGCGCGTGAGCGAAAGAACGCGCCGTGGCCGCAATCGTGCTGGATCGAGAACAGCCGCAGCACGAAGCCGGCCGCGGGCAGCGCGAGCGCGAGGCTCACCCAATAAGCGCGCTCTGCGAACAACCACATCAAGAAGCCGAGGCCGAAGAAGCCGACGAGGTTGCCAACGAGCTGGGCGACGCTGCGCCACGCGATCGATTCGCTGTACGCGGTGAGGGTGCGCTGCCATTGGGTCGGCGTGGGCGAGGGCGTAGAAATTGGCGCGAATGAATCCGGGGGCGAGATCAACGCAGCGCTCAAGATGCTCTCCATGCGAGGCGCTCGGCGCACGGAGAGCGCGAGGGCGCGGTCAGGAACTGCCTAGGGCGCGCAGTGCCTACAACGGCCATCGGCGAAACGCGATAGGGGTTTGCTCTTCCCGCGCGATGACACAGTTCTTTTACGCCCGCCGGCGCTTCGCGCCCGGCGATCTTTCCCGGTTTACTTCGCTCGGCTCCGAAGACTCCGCCTCGCTGCGCGCTTCGATTGCGGCCTCAGCGCCCATCTCGGTGGCGACTTCGGTCATAGCTGAGCCCGTCACCCGGGTGGCGCAGGCGTTGCCGCCGGCTTGGCGCGTCGCGTCATCCAGTCCTCGGCGAGCTTCCGGCAATCGTCGAGATCGCGCTGCGAAAGCTTGCGCTCGACGCTCAGCAGCGCGCGGCGCGCGTTCGGGTAGGAGCCGCGCGACGCGATCTCGAGCCAACGACACGCTTCCACGGGATCGCGCAGCGCGCTCTTCGTCTCCGCGTGCAGCGTCCCGAGCGCGTACTGCGCGTCTGCATTCCCCTGCTCGGCCGCGCGGCGATACCAGCCGAGCGCTTCGTAGTCGTCCTCGCGTGCACCGATGCCCATGTCGTGGTGGAAGCCCACCTGATACTGGTCGAGCGCGCTGCCCTGCTCTGCTGCAGCGCGGTACCAGCGCAGCGCTTCGGCTGGGTTGGCCGCGATGCCAACGCCGCCATCGAGGCGCGCTGCGATCGCGGATTGCGCCGTTGGCTCGCCCTGCTGCGCGGCGGCCAGGTACCAACGCGAGGCTTCTTCCTCGTTTTTCGGTCCGCCGCGGCCCTGCGTGAGCATCTCCGCGAGTTGCCGCTGCGCGTTCGGGAGGCCCTTGTCCGCGGCGACGCGCAGCCAGCGCAGCGCCTCGCTCGGGTTCGCCGCCGCGCCAACTCCATAATCGATCATCACCGCCATGCGATACGCCGCCTCGCCGTCGCCGCGCTCGGCGGCTTGGCCGTACCAGCGCAGCGCCTCGGCATGATTCACCGGCACGCCTGCGCCGATCGCGTAGATCTGTCCGACTACGCGCATCGCCTCGACGTCGCCGGCCTTCGCGCGGATGAGGTTCTCGGCGAGCGCGATCTCGAACACGTTCTGTTGCTGCTTCTGGCCGCTGGCTAGCTCCTGCAGCGGATCTTGCGCGGCGGGCGCACAGCCGAGCGCCAACAGCGATCCCAATAACAACGTGGCGCGAGTTCTCATGGCGGCCCCCGATTGCGCGAGCAAGGTAGCGGGCACGCGCGCGCTGCGATTCACCAGCTGCGGCCGCCGCCGCCACCAAAGCCGCCGCCCGAGAAGCCGCCGCCGCCAAAGCCGCTCTGGCCGGAGCCCGAACTGCGCGGCGCTTGCGTCATCGCGCTGCCGATCGTTCCGAGGCCTTGGCCCATGTCGCTCACGAACATGCGAGGCGTGAAGCCGCGGCCGTAGCGCGGCGAGGCGTACCAATCCGGCGGCTGGTCGTAGATATCGGCGAAGGCGTCGCCCCAGGCGTCGGCGCAACCGAGCACGATCGCGTACGGGAGAATCGCCTCGAAGCGCTCTTTCGTGTGCGCACCCTCGCGCTCGAGGCGGTCGCGGTCGACGCGCGCCAGGAACTCCTTGAAGCCGTGGATCTCGTCGAGTGCACGCCGCCCGCGCGCCGTGCGGCGCGGCATTACCTGGCCGAAGCCGAGCACGAACAGGCCCGCCGCAACGAAGCTGCCGAATGCCACGACCTGTTGGCTGATCAACATCGCGCCGACGCCGAGCGCGATCACGACCACGCCAATCGCGATCCAGCGCATCTTCACTTGTTGGGGGTTTCCTGCGAAATGCGCGCCTTCGCCGGAGAGGCCCTCGTAGATCGCGTTCTGAATCGCCGGGAGATCGCGGTAGAACTTGTTGCGAAGCTCCGAGATGCGGACCTCGCCGCCGAGCGCGAACAGGCGCTGCATGAGTCGCACTTCGAACGGCTTGCGCGCTTCGGGCTCGCGCAGTTTCTCGAGCACGTAATCGCGCTGCGTGAAGAGCAGGAGCTGGCGCGTTTCCTCCTCGCGGATGCGCAGGAAGCCATGCACCGCGAGATCGACGATCGTGGCGGTCACGTCCGAAACGTCGACACGCTCATCGATTAGGGTGCCGACCTCGGCTGGCGCGAGACCCTCCGGCGGCTCGTAACGCACGGCGATCGCGGCGTTCAGCGAAGCCGGGTCGCGGCCGCCGCGCCACCAGAGCGAGAACATCGCCGCGAACGCGCCGAGCGGGACGAGCAACCAGCCGCTCAGGAAATCCGAGGCGCGTTCGAGCCACTTGGCGAAGGGCGAGGGCTCGGGCAGCACGCCCTTGGGCAGCGCGAGCACGAGCGTGAGCCCCTCGCGCGCGCCGAGCGGCGCGTTCGTCGCGAAGCCGAGCGAGCCGCTGCTGTGCTCGATCTCGCAGTCGGAGGCCAGCGAGCCCTGCGGGCCGGTAAAGCAGCGCGCCTTCACCTCCGCGGGCGCGCTGCCAGGCAAGTAGACGCGCGCGCTGACGCGTTCGATCGGCACGGGCCACTCGCTGCCCGTCACGTTCCAGTAGAGCTCGTCGTGCTTCGGGAGCCAGAGGAAGCCGCGGCGCACCGAGTAGCGGATGCGGTACTCGCGCACGCCGCTGACGGTCGTGTCTGGGTCGCCGATGCGCAGCACGAGGTTCGGGCCCTCGCGGCGCTCGCTCACTTGCAGCGCAGCGCCGTTTGCATCTGTTACGGATTCCAGTTGGAGCGCGATGCGGTAGTCCGCCGCGTAACCGCGCCCGTATTGAATCGGGATGAAGCGCTCGATCCCGTGGCGCTGCTCGGCGCCGAAGTCGTAGGCGATGCGCTCCTCGACCGTGAACCGATCGCTCGCGGAGAGGAACACGTCGACGTCGAACCGTGCGACGTGCTCGGCGAGCGCCGGCGCTGCCGCGAGCACGCAGAGCGCGAGCGCGGCCAGCGCGCGGCGCAGGTTCACGCGCCGAAACTCACCTTGGGCACGCTGCGCTCTGCCGGCGAATCGAGCTCGAAATAATCGCGGCGCGAGAAGCCGAAGCCGTTGGCGACCAGGTTGCTCGGGAAGGTCTCGGTCGTCGTGTTGAGATCGCGCACGATCGCGTTGTAGTAACGGCGCGCGTTTTGGATCGCCTCCTCGAGGCTCGCGAGCTGACTCTGCAGCGCCACGAAGTTCTCATTCGCGCGCAGCTGCGGGTACGCCTCCGCCACCGCGAACAGCGCACCGATGCTGCGCGAGAGTTCGCCCTCGGCGCGCGCGCGGTCGGCCGGGGCGCCGCCCTGCATCGCGCGCGTGCGCGCCTCCGTAACACCTTGCAGCGTCTTCTGTTCGTGGCTGGCGTAGCCCTTCACCGTCTCGACCAGATTCGGGATGAGTTCGTGACGGCGCTTCAGCTGCACGTCGATGTCGCTCCAGGCGTTCTCGCTGCGATTGCGCAGTCCTACGAGACGGTTGTAGAGGGCAACGCCAGCGAACACGAGCAGAGCGAGGACGATCAAGGCGATCAGCATGCGAATCCTCCTGGGCGATGACGCGGCACGATGAGCCTGTTCTTAGGGAGAAATCGGCGGAAGTTCGAGGCGTGCTCAGCTCGCGCGTGGCGTCCAGAGCAGCACGAGCGAATCGATGCTCAGGTCGCCCTTGCGCGGAGCGACGGTGATCTCGCCAATCTCGAGTTCGCCGACGCCTCCGGCGCTGCGCAGCGCTGCTACTTCGGCTTGGAATTGCGCTTCGAGGTCTTTGAGCTGTGCGGCGATCGCTTCGGTGCTCTCCTCGGCGCGCGCGATGTCTTCGCGTTGGCGAGCGGCGCGGCCCACGCTGCGGGCCACGCTGGCGGCGCGGCCGACGTAGCTCGCGCTCGCGAGCTTTCGGCCGAACAGCGCGCCTAACACCGAGGCGCCCATCGAGACGGCGGTTTCGAGCTTCTTGCTCGAATACTCGTCCTGCTCGCGCTCGGCGCGTTCGGCGGCGCGGCGCTGGCGCTCTTGCAGGGCGGCCAGCTTGGGCGCCCATTTCTGGCGCAGCTTCTCGAGTTCGAGATCGCGGCTCTCGTGCAGTCGGTCGCGCAGCCGAACACGAAAATCCCCTAACGACTCGCCCGCGTTCGAGAACGCCCGCAGCGCGCGGCACTCGTACAACGTGAGCGCGCGCGCTTTGAAGAGCTGCGATTCGAGCATCTTCGCCCAGCGCGCGTAGCTCGCCGGGCGCTGCGCGAGTGCGGGCAGCGGCGCGAACGCGGCGCCCGGCTCGGGGCCCGCGGCGAGCGCTGGCTTGCCCGGCAACTCCGCGAGCGCGTCCCAGGGCGAGGCCACGCTCGCTTCGTCGAGCGGCGCACTGAGCGCGAGGCTCTGCCAGGCGTCGAGCTTTGCGGGCGCGTGGACATAATGAGCGCTCGCGCTGGCGAACAGCGTGGGCGCGTAGACGAGCGTGCCGCCAGCGCCGCCCGCAGGCGGCGCGGCGAAGCGCTCCTCGATGCCCGCAGCGAGCGCGGGCCGCGGTTCGGGCGCCGAGGGCGTGGGCGCGCTCGGAGCAGGCTGCGCGACCCCAACAATCGGCGCGGCTGCGGGCGCCGCGGCGCCCGGCACAGGCGCACCCGGCTGCATCAGCCGCCGAATCTGCTCGCGCGTCAGCGGCCCGCGCAAATACGAGAGCGCCCAGCGCGATTCGAACAGCGTGGGCGCGTCGTCGTGCACGTTGTGCATCAGGAACTTGCGGTTGCCGAGCCCCGCGAGCGTGCGCTCCATCGCGCCGCGATCGAACGCCTTGCCAGTCGATGTCGATGCGCCTTCCAGTCCTTCGAGCACGCGCAGCTTGTCGCGCTCGGTCTGCAGGCGACCCAAGAACCAGGTGCCCGTATTCGCGAGCCCCTTGTAGTCGAGATCGACCGGGTTCTGCGTCGCGAGCATTACGCCCACGCCGTAAGCGCGCGCCTGCTTTAACAACGTCAGCATCGGCTGCTTCGAGGGCGGGTTCGCCGTCGGCGGGAAGTAGCCGAAGATCTCGTCCATATAGAGCAAGGCACGCAGCGATTGCGTGCCCGGCTGTGCGCGCATCCAGGCGATCATTTCGGATAACAGCTGCGTCACGAAGAACATGCGCTCGCCGTCGCTCAGGTGCGCGATCGAGAGCACTGTCAGGCGCGGCTTGCCCTCGGGCGTATAGAGCAGGCGCGCGATGTCGAGCGGCTCCCCTTCGAGCCACGCGCCGAAACTCGGCGAGGCGAGCAAGTTATTGAGGTTCATCGCCAGCGCCATGCGCTCTTTGGCCGGATAGAACGTTTCGAGGTCGAACACTCCGACGCGCTCGAAGGGCGGCGTCTGGATGGCGCGGATCAGCGACGCGAGATCGAGGTTCTGCCCAGCCTTCCAAGCGGTGTCGACGATGTTTTGCAACAGAATGGACTCGCGGCTTTGGATTGGGTCGGCGTCGAGGCCGAGCAGCGCGAGCAGGCTCGCGACCGCGGCTTGCAGCCGCTCGCGCACTGCTTCGGGATCGCTCGCGAGCGCGGGGGGCGGCGCGTCGAACGAGCGCAACAAGCGCAGCGGCCGGCCCGCAGTGGAACCCGGCGTGTAGATCGAGATCTCCGCGGCATCGCGCAGCGCCTGAATCCGCGCAGGCGTCTGGCCCCAATCCGCGAGTCCCTGGCGCCAGCGCTCGGCGGTGGTCTTCGCGTAATCGGCGGGAGTCTGCCCTGCGCGCGCTGCTTCCGCAGGATCGACCCAGGGCGCGAAATCAGCCGGCGCGAGCGATGGGAACGTGAGCATCAAGTTCCCGAGGTCTCCCTTCGGATCGATTGCGAGCGCGGGAATGCCGTCGATCGCGGCTTCTTCGAGCAGCGACAGACAGAGGCCCGTCTTGCCGCTGCCGGTCATGCCGACGCAGACCGCGTGCGTCGTCAGATCCTTCGCGTCGTAGAGCACCGGCGAATCCGTGGGCGCGCCGTCCGGGGCGAGCACGCGACCGAGGTAGAAGCTGCCGAGTTTTTCGTAGTCGTCTGCACGAAGCATGCGAGCGGCATACAACGCGAGGCATGCGCGGGGCAAGGGAAATCTCTCGGCCGAGCGCTCGCAAACGCAGCGTGAAAGGATGCTGGCGAACAGAGACAGCACGAATCGTGCTTGGATTCGTCCGTCGGATGAACTACAAAAGCGGGCTTCTTAATTTCGATCGCGGAGCTGCTGCGTTGCCCGACCGGATCGTGCAGGAAGAGCTGGAGCTGCTCGCGCGAGTGCGCGACACGCTCGCGAAAATGGGCGAGCCCGAGGTGCCTGACGAGAGCGGGCTCGTCGAAGATCTGCACGGCATCCGCGACCAACTGCTGCACGGCGCGCCGGATATCTACGACCAGTCTGCGCTGACCGTGCGCTTTCACGTCCAGAGTTCGGTGCTCGATCAGCTGCGCAAATCGCGGCAGGCGCCGCGCGTCGACCAAACCTCGCCGTACTTCGCGCACATGCGCCTGCGCGAGAACGGCCGCGTGCGCGATCTCTGCATCGGCAAGGCCACGCGGCTCGACAACGGCCTGCGCATCGTCGATTGGCGCAACGCGCCGATCGCGCAGCTCTTCTACCGCTACCAGCAGGGCGACGAGTACGAAGAAGAAATCAGCGGGCGCGTGCAGGCGGGGCGCGTCGAGGCGCGCCGAACCGTAACAATTCGTCGCGGCGAGCTGGAGCGCGTCGAGGCGCCCGAGGGCGTATTCGTCTCGGACGAGGGCGCGGACGAAGGCTGGCGCGTCTCGGCGAAATCGCTGCCGCGGCTCGCGGGCGGCGAAGGCGCCGCGCTGCGCGTGCTCGAAGGCGACGGCGGCGCGCGGCGGCTCGGCACCGACCCGAGTGGGCGCGCGCTGCGCGCGGACAAGCGGCTGCCCGACATCGCGGGCCTGATCGACGCCGCGCAGTTCGACCTGATTACTCGTCCCTCCACGGGCCTCGTGGTAATTCGCGGCGCCGCGGGTTCGGGCAAAACCACTGTCGCGCTCCACCGCATCGCTTACCTCGCCTACGCGGACCCGGGCATCGATTCGAGCGCGACGCTGGTGGTCGTGTTCTCGCCGGGCCTGCGCGATTACGTGGGCCACGTGCTGCCCGCGCTCGGCGTGCGGCGCGTCGCGGTGCGCACCTTCCACCAGTGGTCGAGCGAGGTGCGGCGCCGACACTTCCCCGCGCTGCCGGGCCGCGTGCGCGAAGACACGCCTGCGCTCGTCGCACGGCTGAAGCTGCATCCCGCGCTGGAGCGCGCATTTACCCAACAAGTGGTGCGCGCGCCGGGCGAGCCTTCCCGCGCACGCGCCATCGACGACTGGATCAGCGTGCTGACGGACCTCCCGTTCCTGCGCGAAGTGTTCGCCGCCGAAGCGCCCGACGCGTTTCGCCCGAGGCATTTGGAGGAGGCCGTCGCGCATTGCCGCGCGCAGCTCGAAGCCGTGCAGGCCTGGCTCGCAGGCGACCGCGACGCCGAAGCCGAACTCGACCCCGAGGACGACGCGCTCTTGTTACGGGCCTGGCAGCTGCGCAACGGGCCGCTGCTCGAGGCGACTGGCGCCGAGCTTCAGTACCGCCACATCGCGATCGACGAAGTGCAGGATTTCTCGCCGCTCGAAGTGCGCGTGCTGATGGACTGCGTCGACGCCAGCCGCAGCGTGACGCTCGCTGGCGATACCCAACAGCACGTGATGCAGGCAGCAGGCTTCACCGACTGGTCGCAGTTCTTCCGCCACCTGGGCCTCGAAGCCGCCCACGTCGATACGCTGCAGATCAGCTACCGCTCCTCGGCCGAGATCACGCGCTTCGCCATGGAACTGCTCGGCCCGCTGCGCGAGCGCGATCTCGCCCTAATGACCACGCGCTCCGGCCCGCCCGTCGAGATCTTCCATTACACCGAGCACGGCGCCTGCCTGGCTGCGCTCGCCGACGCGCTGAACGCGCTCGCCAGCGCCGAGCCGCTCGCCTCGGTCGCAGTGCTGACGCCCTCGCGCGAACTCTCCGAGACCTACTACCGCGGCCTCGCCCAGAGCGACGTGCCGCGGCTGCGTTGGGTGCAGCGGCAGAACTTCGCGTTCACGCCCGGCGTCGAGGTGACGGAGATCGAGCAGGTGAAGGGCCTCGAGTACGACTACGTCGTGCTCGTCGGCTGCGACGCCGCGCACTACCCGCCAGACTCGAAATCGCGCCGCTTGCTGCACGTCGGCGCCACGCGCGCGGTGCACCAATTATGGGTGACGTGCGTGGGCGAGCCGAGCCGCGTGATCGAGGAAGCGGTGCGCGCGAGCGCGCTGGGCGGCGCGGAACTCACGAGCGAAGCCTGAACCACGCGCTCGGCGTGTCCGCCGAGGAAGCGCTTACTTCCGCCGCACGGCCTTGCGTGCGGGGCGCTTCGCTTCGGGCGTCGTGAGTCCGCGTCCAGCGTCCAGCTTCGCTTGCGCTGCGCGGATGTCTGCGATCAGCGCCAGCGTCTCGCGGTCACCGCGGAGGACAGCCTGCGCGTGAAGGCGCTTCGCGTAGGGATTCCGTTTCGCCTTCGAGAAGTCGTAGCTCTTCTTCATATCGACCAGCGGCGCTCGTAGTCCGCTTTCTCGGATCGGGTGGCTCTTCGCGCGGAGATGATCCGGATGACCGCGCTGTCCGAACGATAACGGTGGCAGACGACGAGCGTGCGATGGATCGCGCTCGCCCCCACCAACACGAATCTCTCCTCGCCTTTTGTGTGCTCATCGTCTGGCGTGAGCAGCGCGTGAACGTCGAAGAAGGCGGTCCCCGCTTCTTCGAAACGAACGCCGTGCTTGCGAGCGTTCTCGATGTTCTTGAGCTCGTCCCATTCAAAGCGAAGCTCGCCCACACGGATCCCTGCCAGTTCCGGGCGACCGTATGTGCGGGAGCTGAAGGGCTCTACCGCAGATTGCAGGGAACAGCGCCGGAAGGCGTCAATCGAGTGGGACGCGGCGTGCGTGCCGCCGCCGATGCGATCTCGGCGGTGACGATTGCGCTCCTACGCGCCCACCTCCAGCACCTCGCGCTCGTACGTCGCGACATCAGCGAACGGCGTGAGCGCATCGGCGCGCGCGGGATCGGCGGCGGCGAGCGGGATCGCGCCGCTGCGCTCTACGAGCTGCGCGACGAACGCGCGCAGGGCTGAGAGCGGATCGGGTGCGCTGGCGAGCTTGTGCGGGTCGAAGCGATCGCTGCGCAGGCGCACGCAGCGCAGCTCGCCGCCCGCGAGCGAGCGCCAGCCCAATAACAAGTCGATCACGAGCACGGGCTTGGCCGTGAGGCCGCGCACCGCCGCCAGCGCAACGGCGTCGATCTTCGCGAAGGCGAGCTGTGCCTTGCGGCCGCCGTCGAGCGCGAGCGCAACGCCAGCCTCAGTGAGCGCGAGCGGCGTCGCCTCCATGAGCTTCAGCGATGCGAAGCGCGGCGCGGGCGTAATCAGCGAGTCCGAGTCGAGGATCTTCAGCGCATCCCAGTCGTCGCCGGGCGCCGCGATCTCGGGTGCGCTCTCCGGCTCGGGCTCCATAAGGCCGGGCTCGGGTTCCACGAGTTCTGGCTCGGGTTCGGTCAACTCGGGCCCTCGATCGGGCTCCGGTTCGTGCGGTGTTTCTTCCGCTTCGAAATCCCTCGCAGTGTGATCCCAAGCCGGCGTGGCTTCGCCGCCCGCGAGTTCGATTCCGCTGGGCGCGCCCGGCGCGGGGTCTGGGGCCTCCGCTTCGAGCGCGTTCGCGAGGGTGCTTAGGCGCTCGCGCATCGCTTCGGGCAAATCCGTTTGCGCAAGCCGGCGCGCGAGCTGCTTCGCGACGAGCGTGTCGAGTTCGCGCGCTTGGTCGACGACGCGTTGTGCGAGCGAGGGCGCGAGCGGGCCGCGCTGCGGCTGGGCGAGCCAGCGCAGCGCGCCGAGAGCGAGCTCGCGATCGAGCTCGCGCAGATGCGGCACGAGGCGCGCGACGAAGCCCGCGTCGAAGCCATAATCAGGCAGCGCGCCGCGCACTTCCACGAAGCGCTGCGCCGCGCGCAGGCCGTCCTTCGCGGAAAGTTCGCGCTGCGCGAGCGCAAGCACCGCGTGCGCGGCGTCGCCCGCGCAGCCCTGCGCGACGCACGCGTCCCAATAAGCGTCCACCGCGTCGGCGTCGCGCGGGCTCGCCTTCACGAGCGCCGCGAGCTTTTGGGTTGCGCCCGTCAGATCGCCCTGCTCGCGCAGCGCGAGCGCCTCGGCGACCGCGACGTTTCCCCGCACCGTGACTTTCGCTTCGAGCGCGCTCTCGAGGCGCTCGTCGAGCCGCGCGGCCTTGATGCCAAGCGCCAGCGCGGCGCCGAACAGAAAACCGCCGATGTGCGCCTCGTTCGCGACGCCGCCGCTTTGGCCGATCAGGCTCTTGATCCAGAGCTGGAGCAGCTCGTTCCCGAACCAGAGCGGCAACATCACCCAGGCGGGCGATTCGAAGGTGCCTTGCAAGAAACGAAAGCCGAAGAACAGGCAGTACCAAAGACGAATCTTGGTGGACCAGAGCCGCACCAGGAAGGCGCCGAGCACACCCGCGATCGCGCCCGACGCGCCAACCAGCGGAATGTTCGGATCCTTCGCAAGCGCCGCGAAGAAGAGACCCGACGCCAGCCCGGATGTTAGGTAGATCGCACCGAACAGCGGCCGGCCCCAGCGATCTTCGAGCGCCGGCGCCGCCATGAAGAACAAGAACAAGTTGCCAAGCAGGTGCAGCCAGCCGGCGTGCATGAACATGTGCGTGAGCAGCGTGCGCGCCCCGATCGAGCCGGGCCGGAGGCCGTAAGAGAGATAGGGATGCGCAGCCTCCGCTGCGCTCAGTTCGGCGAGCGCGGCGGCGATCTGCGCGTCGAGTTGCGCCTGCTCCGTGCCAACGTCGAGCCGGCTGACTTCGATCGGCGCCAGACTCGCGAGTTCTTGGAGTTTCTGAATCTCGCCGCGCTGGGAAGGCTCGAGTTTGGAAACCACGCGCGGATCGAGCCGCAAGTAGGGCTGTTCGATCCAGCGCTCGAGCGCCTCGGCGAGCCGCGTGCGCGCCGTTTCGCCGCGCTGTTCGGCCTCGCCGACCGAGCCGTTGGTCGCGAGCAGCGCGAGCAGGCACACGGCCATGATCGTGAACGTCACCCAGGGCAGGCGACGCACGGCAGAATCCTGATGACCGATCGGGAGGAGAATCACCGCAGCCGAATCGGCGGAACGACGGGGGCGGTGAAGGACTAGAGGAGGGGCGCTGTGCGCGGCGAGCCGCGTGCTCAGCCGCCGAGCTTGGATCGCTCTCCGAGCTGCGCAATCGAGCGCGTGAGGTTTTCGCGGGCGCGGGCTTCGCGCTCGGCGCGAACGCGCGGCGTTGCGTAGATGTTGGGGCGCTCGAGGAACGAGCGCAGCACGCGGATGCGGCCGCTGCGGAAGCCGTCTTCTGGCACCCAGCTGTACTCGAAGCGCACTTGCGTTTCGTACTCGTCGAAGCGCGCGGGCGCGGCACCGAGAATGCCGAGGTCGATGTCAACGAGCAGGCTCGCGTCGGCGCCGCTCGGGACGCCGTCATGCTTGGTGACCAGCACGAGTTCGCGCACGCGCGCCGCGAGATCGTGCGCGAGCCCCGCTTCGCGCGCGCTGCGCTCGGCCCAGTCCGCTGAGAGCGCCTCGTTGTCGCTGCGCTTCGTGTCGTAGATCGCGTCGTGGAACCAGAGGCCGAGCGCAACCTCCGCGGGGCGCTCGCACGTGTTCCCCAACAAGTCGAGCGCGGCGAAACATTCTTCGAGGTGCTGGAGCGTGTGGTAGGCGCGGCGCGGCTCGCGGTAGCGCGCGAGCAGTTCTTCCAGCAGCGCACGCGGAGGTACGGCGCCGAGTGCGCGCCAGCACGCTTCCCAGCGCGCGAGCGGCGTCACGCCGGAATCCAGCCTAACAGCAAGCCCGCGCCGACTGCGGTGCAGACGGCGCCGAGACCGCCGAGCACGAGCACGAGGCCCCAGAGCGAGAAGAACTCGTCGATTTCCGCGTCGTTCGGCGCGTCGGCGCGAAACCGAACGCGCACAGGCTCGCCTTCCTTCAGGCTCGGCCGCTCGCTGCCGGCGCCGGACTCGAACGTGATCGCGTGCCCCGCCGCGGTTTGGAACTTCACGCGCGCGAAGTAGCTCGGTTCGAGCCCGTCGCGCCGCTCCGCGAAGCCGACGACGGTGCCGGAGGCAAGCGCCGAGCCCGCGATGGACTCGCGCCGCCGCGCGAACTGGCGGCCCGCTGCGATCAGCAGCGCGATGCCAGTGCCGAGGAACACGAGCGAGAGTGCGACGAACGTGGCGCGGTTCATGGGCTCCTCGAATCGCCTCCCGCGCGTTCCTGCTCGAGTGCCTTCAAGCGCTGCGCGCGGCGAGACGCCGCTTGCTAGAGCGTCTTCTCGTACCAACCCACGTCCCAATAACGCCCGAACTTGCGGCCCACCTCGTTGTACACGCCCACACGCGTGAAGTCGAAGCGCTCGTGCATGCGCAGCGAGGCGTCGTTGGGCAGCGTGATGCCCGCGAGCGCGCGGTGCACGTCTTCGCCGCGCAGAGCAGCGAACAACGCCTGATACATGCGCGGCCCGACGCCGCGCGCGCGCTCGTCCGGCGCGACGTAGATGGTGACCTCGACGCTCGTCTCGTACGCCGCCTTCGGCCGGTATTGCATCGAGCCGGCGTACCCAACAACTTGCCCGGCGCGCTCGGCCACGAACAACTGATGGCGCCCGCTCGCAGCGAACTGCGCGAACCACGGCTCGCGCTCTTCCACCGCGTACCGCTTCAGGTCGAAGGTGATCGCCGTGGTCTCGATGTAGTGGTTGTAGATCTCGGTGATGCGCGCGAGATCGCGGCGCTCGGCGCGGCGCACAGTGGGTTCGGATGCGCTCGTCATGCTGCACTCCTCGGTTGCCCAATCTTCGCGTGCACGCGCGCCGGGGGCGAGTGCGGCTTTGGCTCCGCCGCGCCGCGAAGCCGGACGATGAAGCGGCGGGATTGTTGGGGGCCCCGTGACGACCTGCCCGAAATGCGGCTTCGAGGCCGAAGACTCCAGCGAGTGCGCGCGCTGCGGCGTCGTGTACGCGCGCTGGCGCGCCCCCGCTGTGGAGGAAGCCCCGCTCCCCGTCATAGAGGAAGCCGAAGAGCCCGCAGTTGTTGGGTGCGAGCGCAGCGAGCCGGCCCCGCCGCGCATTGATCGGCTCGGCTGGGCCGCTTTCGGCGGGGGCCTCGCGGTGGCCCTAATCGCGCTCCAGTTTCCGTTGGCCGAGGCCGCGCTCTCCGGCATGAAGACGCTCGTCCACGAGATGGGGCACGCCGCCTTTGGCTGGCTGTTCGGATACCCGTCCATCCCCGCGTTCGACTTCAGCTACGGCGGCGGCGTCACGCTTCAGCATGAACGCAGCGCTCTGCTCTGCGCACTCGTGCTCGGCGCCGCGGCGTACGGCGCGTTCGCGCTGCGCGCGCACGCTGTGCTCCGTAACAGCTTGCTCGCGTTCCTCGCGCTCTACGCGCCACTCGCCCTGACGCGCGGGCACGAGGTCGTGATCCTCGCGATGGGGCACGGCGGCGAACTTTGCTTCGCCACGCTCGCGTTCCACCGCGCGCTCTCCGGCCGCGGCTGCACGCTCGCCGCGGAGCGCCCGCTGTATGGCCTGCTCGGCTGGTTCCTCGTGCTCGGGGATGGTGTGTTCGCGTGGCGGCTGCGCACCAGCGCCTCTCACCGCGAGTTATACGAGGCCGCAAAGGGCGGCGGGCACTGGATGGACTTCTCACGGCTCGCCGAGGAATTTCTCCAAGTTCCGCTCGAAAGCGTTGCGACTGGTTTCCTCGCGCTCTGCCTCGCGCCTCCCGTGCTCGCGCTCCAGCGCTTGCGCCGCGACTGACGCGCGCGCAGAAGCGCGGCAAACTGGGCGATCCATGAAAGAACTGCGCGACATCCTCGCTGCCTACACGCACCTCGCTGCGCGCGGCGAGGCGGGCGTGCTCGCGAGCGTCGCGCACGTCGAGGGCTCGACGTATCGCCGCGCCGGCGCGCGCATGTTGGTGCTGCCCGACGACACGATGGTCGGCCTAATCAGCGGCGGCTGTCTCGAGGGCGACTTGCTCGAACACGCGCGGCGCGTGCGCGAAACCGGCGTGCCCGCGCTCGTGCAATACGACCACCGCGGCGAAGACGACATCGTGTGGGGCCTCGGGCTCGGCTGCGCGGGCGCCGTCGATGTCTGGCTCGAGCGCGTGGATGCGCAGAACGCCGGGCCGCTCGCGTGGCTCGGCGCTTGGAATGATGCGCGCGAAAACGGCGCGATTGCGTTGGCGATCAGCGGGGCTCGCGCTGGGCAGCGTCGCGCGCTCGGAGCAAAGAGCGGGTTCGCGGGGCCGTTAGGCAACACCGAGATCGACACCGCGCTGCGCGAGTGCCTAACGACAGGGGCCGGCCGGCGCTTTGCGGCCGGCCCCGGTCAACAAGCTGTTATTGAGGTTGCGCGCGCACCGCTGCGCCTCGCGTTGTTCGGCGCTGGCCCGGACGCGCTGCCGCTCGCGCGCATCGCGCGCGAGCTCGGCTGGGACGTCGCCGTAATGGATCACCGCGCGGCCTACGCGCTCGCCGAGCGCTTCCCCGGCGCCGAGGTCCGACACGCCGAAGTGTCGCGCGCCGTCGAACGCGCCGAGGTGGACGCGCGCACCCACGCGGTGGTGATGACGCACAACTACCTGCACGACCGCGCGATTCTCGGCGCGCTGCTCGCGACACCCGCGGCCTACATAGCGGTGCTCGGGCCGAAGCAGCGCACGCAGGATTTGCTCGCGGAGATCGCGAAGGACGGCGCGGGCGTGAGCGAGGAAGACCTTGCGCGCGTGTTCGGCCCGGCGGGCCTCGACCTGGGTGCCGACGCGCCGGCGGAGATCGCGCTCGCGATCTGCGCGGAGGTGCAGGCCGTCGCGAGCGGGCGCTCGGGCGGCTGGCTGCGCGAGCGCAAGGGCCCGATCCACGAGCCGGCGGAGTAACAAGCCGCGATGCGGGCAGCCGCTCCCGTAGTCGCGGTGTTGCTCGCGGCCGGCGGCTCGCGACGTCTTGGGCAGCCGAAGCAGCTGTTACGGCTTGCGGGGCAAACGCTCGTGCGGCGCGCGGCGCTCGCGGCGCTCGGCTCGCAGGCAACGCGCACAATCGTCGTCACGGGTGCGCACGCGCCCGAGGTGGAGCGCGCACTCGCGGGGCTCGCAGTGGAGATTGCGCACTGCGCGCACTGGCAGGCGGGGCTCGCGGCGTCGCTCGTCAGCGGCGTCGAGGCGGCTCTCGCGCGCGGCGCGGCAAGTGTGCTCCTCGTGCTCGCCGACCAGCCCGAGGTGAATGCCGCGCTGCTCGACTGGCTGATCGCGCTGCACGCCGCGGGTCGCGAACTCGTCGCCTGTCATTACGGTGGCGAGCCCGGCGTGCCGGCGCTGTTCGCGCCGCGCTTCGCCCGCGAACTGCTCGCCCTCGAAGGCGACCGCGGCGCGAAGGCCCTGCTCGCCCGTGAAGCCGGAAGCCTCGCGCTCGTGCCGTTTGCGGACGGCGCCCTCGACGTCGACACGCCCGAAGACTGGGCGCGCATCTCGGGTATTTTCGAGGCGCGCGCCGCGGAGCCCCAATGACTCAGCGCAAACCACCCGGCATCTCGTTCGACAGCTGGATCGATCACTCGATCCGCGAGGCCCAACAGCGCGGCCTCTTCAAAGCGCTGCCCGGCGCCGGCAAGCCGCAGGCGAACCTCGCCGAAGCCGAAGACCCTAACTGGTGGGCGAAGCAGCTCCTGAAGCGCGAAGACGTTTCGTTCCTGCCGCCCGCGCTCGAAGTGAAAGTTCGCGCGCAAAAGCTGCGTGAAGTGCTCGCCGAGTTTCCGAGCGAGCGCGCGCTGCGCGAGGCAGCCGAGAAGCTGAACGCCGATATTCGCAGTGTGAACCGCAGAGCGAGCGACGGCCCGCCCACCGCCCAGGCGCCGCTGGACGTCGAGGAACTCGTGCGCGCGTGGCAAGCTGCGCGCGCGAACAGGAGCCATTAATGGCGAAGCTCGAGTTCTTTTACGATTGCGGCAGCCCGTGGACTTATCTCGCGTTTCACAAGATCGAGCAGTTGGCGCGAGCACACGGCGCGGAACTCGTGTGGCGGCCGATCCTCGTGGGCGGCGTCTTCAACGCCGTGAACGACAGCGTCTACGAATCGCGCTTGAAGCCGAATCCACGCAAGGCGAAGTACCACGCCAAGGATCTCCAAGACTGGGCGCGGCTCTACGGCCTGACAATCGCCTGGCCCACGGTCTTCCCTGTCAACAGCGTGAAGGCGATGCGCGGCGCGCTCGCAGCGGACGAGCGCGGCCAGCAGATCGCGTGGTCGCGCGCGTGCTTCGAGGCTTATTGGGGGCGCGACCAGGATCTCGCGCAGGACGCGGTGCTCGAAGACGTCGCGAAGCGCGCGGGCGTCGAGCCGGCGTGGTTGCTCGCACGCATCGCGGCGCCGGAGATCAAGGAGCAGCTGCGCAAGAACACCGAGGAGGTGATCGCGCGCGGCGGCTTTGGCTCGCCGACGATGTTCGTGAACGAGAGCGACATGTTCTTCGGCAACGATCGGCTGCCGCTCGTTGAAGCCGCGCTGCGGCGCGCGGGCGGAGCGTGATTCCGAGGAAGGCCGGCGCCTTCGTGGTCGTCCCGATCGGATGGTCGCTGCCTCTTGCAAGTGGCCAAGCGGCGCGAAGCGCCGCAGGCCGCGCGCAGCGAGCCACAGGCGAACGAAGTCAACAAGTTGTGTGACACGTTCGTGCGAGTCGAACCGGGCCGCGTGCTGTTTGCGAAGAACAGCGATCGCGACCCGAACGAGGCGCAGTTCCTCGAATGGCATCCGCGCCGCGCGCACGCGAGCGGCGCGCGCCTGCGCTGCACGTGGATCGAGATTCCCGAGGCGCGCGAGACGCACGCGACGCTGCTCTCGCGCCCGTTCTGGATGTGGGGCGCGGAGATCGGCGCGAACGAACACGGCGTCACGATCGGCAACGAGGCCGTCTTCACGAAGCAGCCGTACACCGCGACCGGCCTAACAGGCATGGACTTGCTGCGGCTCGCGCTCGAACGCGCCGAGAATGCAGAGCGCGCGGTCGCGCTGATCGGCGAGCTGCTCGAGACCCACGGCCAGGGCGGCGGCTGCGGGCACGAGAACAGAGCGTTCACCTATCACAACAGTTATTTGGTCGCAGACCCGCGCGGCGCTTTCGTGCTCGAAACCGCGGGCAAGCACTGGCGCGCCGACCGCGTCACTGGGGCGTACGCGATCTCGAACGCGCTCACGCTGCCGGAGTTCGCGCGCGAGTACGAAGATGCGCTGCGCACGCGCGTAGCGGGCGCCGCCCAACGCCGCGCCTGCACGCTCGCCGCGGCGCAGAGCGCGCGCTCGCTCGCAGACCTCGCCGCAGCGCTGAGGTCCCACGGCCCCGGCGCGGGCGAAGCGCCGCGCTACCGCTGGCACAACGGCGGGCTGAATGCGCCCTGCGCGCACGCCGGCGGGCGGCTCGCGAGTTCGCAGACGACGGCGGCGTGGATCGCGGAGCTGACGCCGAACGGTGTCAGGCACTTCGCAACCGCGACTGCCGCGCCGTGCACCGCGCTCTTCAAGCCCGTGCGCGTCGCCGAGCCTCTCGATCTCGGCCCCGCGCCGAGCGACCAGTACGACGAAGCCGCGCTCTGGTGGCGCCACGAACGCCTCCACCGCGCGGTGTCGCGGGATCCGGCGCGGCTGCTGCCGCTCTTCGCGCGCGAACGCGACGAACTCGAAGCGACATGGCTCGCGGCCGGCGCGCACATCGAGCCGGCCGATGCCTTCGCCGAGGCCGAGCGACGGCTCGCTGCGTGGACGGCGCGCGTCCTCAACGCGGCGCACACCGAACCGCGCCCCGACGCGCGGCCCGGCTTCGTGCAGCGCTACTGGGCGAAGCGCGATGCGCGCGCGCAGATGCCCGCATCAACCGCGGCAGCGAGCGCATGACCGCTCGCGAGCCGACCAGCCTCGCGCGGCCCACGTCCCACTTCATCGACTGGGCCGTGGCCCGCGGCGCCGACCGCGCGGCCCTGCTCTCGCGCGCGGGCCTCGACGCCTCCGTCCTCGCCAATCCCGATGGGCGCGTCCCGGTGCGCGCTTATTACGGCGCCCTGGAATCCACAGCGGAGCTGCTTCGCGATCCGCTGGCTGGCCTGCACTACATGGAGAGCGTCGGCCCCGAGGCATTGGGCTCGATCGGCTTTCTCGCGAGCGCGAGCGCCACGCTGGGTGACGCCTTCGCGCAGATCTTCCGCTTCTTGCGCGTGCTCTCGCAGGGCGAGCAGTTCACGCTCGAGCTGCGCGGCGAAGCGGCGCACTTCAGCTGCGAAGCCTGGGGCCTGCCGCGCCCCGCGCACGCGCACGTCGCCGAGATGTACGCGTTCGATTGCCTCGCGCTGGCGGCGCACATGACGGGCGCAGCCGTGCCCGTGCTCGCGTTCGAGCTGCGGCATGCGCGCAGCGGGCCCGAGGCCGAGTACCTGCGCGTGTTCGGCGCGCTGCCGCGTTTCGAGAGCGCCCGTAATGCCTGGGCGATTCCCGCGAGCGTGCTTGCGCGCCCGATGCTGCACGCCGACGCGGAACTCGCGCGCTTCCTCGAGCCGCAAGCCCTCGCGCTCGGGCGCGCGTTGCCGGAGCGAACAGCGCGGGGCGACGTGCGCGGCGCGCTCGATGCGCGTCTCGCGAGTGGAAAAACGAGCCTCTGCGACATCGCGGCCGCGCTGCGCGTCAGCCCGCGAACCTTGCAGCGGCGGCTCGCAGACGCCGGCACGGACCTGCGGACGCTCGTCGACGACGTGCGCCGCGAGCGCGCACTGTCTCAGCTCTCGTCCGGGCTCTCGACCGCGGAGGTGAGCTTTCTGCTCGGCTTCTCCGAGCCGCGCGCTTTCTTTCGCGCCTTCAAGCGCTGGACTGGACGGACACCCGTGGAGTGGAGGCGCGAGCGCGCGAGCTGTTAGGGCGCACGCCTGAGCCGAGCGCGCGCTCGAGGAACGCGATCTGCTGCGCGGCGTTCGCCGCGAGGACTGGGTCGAGATACAGATCGAAGTGGCCGCAGTCGTGGACATCGAGCGCGCTGCCGGGGGGCAAGAGCGCGCGGCCGCGTTCCACGAGTTCGAGGGGCACGAGGTCGTCTTGTCGCGCCGCAATGAAATATGCCGGGCAGCGCAGTTCCGGCAGCGCGGCGAGGGGCTGGAAGCGGTCGAAGTCCGCGAGAAAGCGCGCGAGCAGCTTGTTCTCCCAGCCCCCGCGCGGCTTGGGCAGCGTGCGCCAGAACAGCGCGCCAGGCCGCGCCGCGTCGAAGCGCGAGGGGTTCTCGCGACTCGGCGCGAACGCGAGTTCCCCAGGCTGGCCGAACGCCGGCAGGTAGACCGGCGCGAGCCCGAGCTTCGCGCGTGTTAGGTCGAGCAGCGTCCAGAACGTGAAGCGCGCGAGCGTCTGCCCGCGTGGCTCGAGATGGGGTGGCGTCGCGAGGAACGGGCATTGCGCGACGACCGCGGCGACATCGTCGCGCGCCGCGGCGGCGACGAGCGCGCTTCCCCCCGAGAAACTCGAGCCCCAAAGCGCGATGCGGTCTCGCGCGATCGCGCCTTCGCGCGCGAGTGTCTGCTGCGCGTACCGCAGTGCCGCGCGGTAATCGTCGACCTGCCGGAACGGATCCACCCAATGGCGCGGCTCGCCCTCTGAGCCACCGAAGCAGCGGAAGTCGAAGAGCAGCACCGCGAAGCCAGCGCCCACGAAGCGCCACGCCAGCGGCTCGAGGTGCCCGTCCTTCGTCCCGGTGAGTCCGGGCGCCATGATGACGAGCGGCGCGGAAGCCGCGTGCGGACGCAGAAGCCAGCCTTCGAGCTGCGTGCTGTCGCTCGCCGGGAAGTAGACCGTTTCGAGCGAGCCCTCGGGCCGAACCTCGCGAGGGCGCGGCGGCGCGGGCCGGCGGCGAAATCCGGCCTGGCCGTTGTCGTAGAACAGCAGCAAGTAGGCGGCGCCGAGGGCGAGCGCGAAGAGCGCGGCGAGAGCGACAGACGTGGGCATCGTGCCTCCAGTGGGTGAGCGCACGCGCAGCTTCGGTTGGCCCGGCCGTGCCGTCAGCGACCGCCGACGCCGAATCGAAGGACCGAACACGCCACGCGCGGCGGCGCGCGCTCGCGTTGACACTCTCCTTCGCGCTCGGAATCTTCCCTCGCTTCCGTCGGCCCGAACTCGCCGCGACTGACACCAAGGAGTGACGCCATGCCCAGCCCCAACGACCGAAAGCGCAACGTGGCCGTCGTCGGCGCAACGGGCGCCGTGGGCGAGGTCGTGCTCGAACTGCTCGCGAAGCGCGGCTTTCCGCTGGGCGAACTGCGCGCCCTCGCGAGCGAGCGCTCGGTTGGCACCACGGTGAAGTTCGCGGGCCGCGACATCCCGGTGCACGAGGCGAAGCCCGAATCGTTCGACGGCATCGACTTCGCGTTCTTCGCGGCGACTGGCTCACTCTCGAAGGAGCTCGCGCCCGAGGTCGCGCGGCGCGGCGGCATCGCGATCGACAAGTCGAACACCTGGCGCATGGATCCGCAGGTGCCGCTGGTGGTGCCGGAGATCAATCCCGAGGCGCTCGAGAAACACCGCGGCATCGTCTCGTGCCCGAACTGCACGACGATCGGCTTCGTGATGGCGCTCGAGCCGCTGCGCCGCGCGGCGGGCATCAAGAGCGTGGTTGTTACGACTCTCCAGGCCGTCAGCGGCACGGGCAAGCCCGGCATCGACGAGCTCGCGCGTCAGCTCGGCGAGACGGCGGCGCACCAGGCGCCGACCCTGAAGACGTACGTGCAGCCGATCGCGCACAACGTGCTGCCGCTATGCGAATCGTTTCGCGACGACGGCTACTCGACCGAGGAAGTGAAGCTGCTCGACGAGACGCGCAAGATCTTCGGCGACGACAAGCTCGACGTGGCGATGACCTGCACGCGCGTGCCGGTGATGGTCGGCCACTCGGCGGCGATGCTGGTCGAGACGGTGCGCCCGCTCTCGGTCGTTGCCGCGCGTGCCGCGCTCACGGCGTTTCCCGGCGGGGTCGTGAGGTACGATCCGAAGCAAAACGTGTTCCCGACGGCGCTCGATGTCGCGGGCCGCGACGAGGTGCTGGTCGGCCGCGTGCGCAAGGCGCCAGGCAGTAACAACCACGCTCTTG
>JANNRF010000295.1:0-10235 GCA_031401135.1 Deltaproteobacteria bacterium
TGAATGTGCTCGCGGCGCCGCCGCCGGGGCCGGTGACCGCGTGCAGATCGATGTTGTGCGGCATCGCGTTGTCGGGGTGATTCATTAGGTGCAGCTCGACCGTGTCGCCCTTGCGCACGCGGATCATCGGACCCGGCACGCTGCCGCCGAAGGTCCAGAACGTGTATTGCACGCCGTCGGCGAGCTCCTTCACCACCTCTCGCACCTCGAGTTTCACGACGACTTTGGCCGCGTGATCGCGCGCGACTGGCGGCGCCGCGTTCGGCGCGATTCCGAGCTGCGCCTCGAGCACAGGCAACTCGCCTACGGGCGGAGTCGCATCTGCGGATCCGGTGCTGGTGTCGGGCTGCTGCGGAGCGCCACAAGCAATCAGGGCTGCGGCGAGAACTGGGGCGATGCGTCGCATTTGAAAGCCTCCTGGTGGTCTTGCAGGCTGTTACTGGCAATCGCCGTGCCAGCCGTGCGCGCCGAGAACGGGGTCTCACGGCCCGCAACATCGAGGCAGTTCTCCACGCCGCCGAGATGAATCGTGGCGTCCCGTCGCAGCGCGGGGCGTGCAGGGCGCACGGGAAGCGCGAGTGCATGGCACGGCGCGTGCTCTGGCTCAGCGAAGGAGGCTCAACCCATGCTGACCCCGCGAAAGATCCTGGTGGCGACGGACTTCTCGGCGAGCGCGGAGCGCGCGCTCGAAACCGCGCTCGCGATCGCAGAGGGCGCGAAGGCGGAGGTTCACCTCGTGCATGCGCTCGAGGTGCCGCGGCCGGCGTTCACGCCGTATGCCGTCTCGATTCCCGATGAGTTCATCGGCGCGGCGCGCAAGTCCGGGCTGCACCAGCTCGAGCAGGCCCACGCGAGAGTTCGCGCGCGCGGCTGTGCAGGGACTTTCTCGCTCGGCGTCGTACCCGCGGCGTTTTGCGTCGCGGAGCGCGCGCGCGAGATCGGCGCCGACCTAGTGGTGGTCGGCTCGCGCGGGAATACGGGCCTAAAGCGCTTGTTGTTGGGGAGCGTCGCGGAGCTCACGGTCAAGGAGTCGCCGGTCTCGGTGCTCACGGTGCGCGGCGAAGGCAAGCCGCAACAGCCGAGCGTGATCGTCGTCGGCGCCGACTTCTCGCCGACGTCCGAGCTTGCTGTCACGCTCGCCGCGGATTGGGCGCGCGCCTTCAGCGCTCAGCTTCACCTGGTGAACGGCCTCGAGTTGACGATTCCGTTCGTCACCCCGTACGAGGTCGCAGTCCCGGATGCGCTGATCGACGCGAGCTACGCGGAGGCGGGCAAGCGGCTCACGGCGCTCGCGGAGAAGCTCAGCGGCATCGACGTGCACACGGCCGTGATGAGCGCCGCGCCCCACGACGCGCTCGACACGATCGCGGCGCGCGTGAAAGCGGACCTAATTGTTATCGGCTCGCGCGGGCTTGGCGGATTCAAGCACGCGCTGCTCGGCAGCGTCGCGGAGCGCACGTTGCGGCATGCGCCGTGCAGCGTGCTCACGGTGAAAGCAAAGATCGGCTAGGGCGCGGCCGGCGATCACGGTGTCGACCGACGACCAGATGCAAGCTGCGCCGGCTCGCGCGGAGGCGCTCTTCGAGACGGCCGCGCAGCACGCGACACGGCGCGTGCCGATTGCGAGCCCGCGCGACACGGCGGGCGTGCTGCGCGCTTCGCTCGCCGGCCGGCTGTTCGCGAGCGCGACGCACATCGTGGTGTGCGAAGCCGAGCGCTTCCTCGGCATCCTGCGCATCGAGGACCTGCTCGCCGCTCCGGTGGAAGCGCGCCTCGAGGATTTGATGGACGCGACGGCGCCAGTCGTCGCGCCCGGCGCCGACCAAGAGGTGGCAGCTTGGCTCGCGGCGCAGCGCGGTGAATCCGCGCTCGCTGTGGTCGATCGCGAGGGACGCTTCGCAGGCCTGATCCCCCCGGACCGCGTGATCGCGGTGCTGCTCGCGGAGCACGAAGAGGATCTGTCGCGCCTCGGCGGCTTCGTCGTGCGCACGAACGCGGTGCGGGCATCCAGCGAAGAACCGGTGCGGCTGCGCTTCCGCCACCGGCTGCCGTGGCTGTTGTTAGGGCTTGCGGGCGCGCTCGCGGCCGCCGATCTCGTGGGTTTCTTCGAGTCGGCACTCGAGGCGAACGTGGCGCTCGCGTTCTTCCTGCCGGGCATCGTGTATCTCGCAGACGCTGTCGGCACGCAGACCGAGACGATCGTCGTGCGCGCGCTCTCGATCGGCATTTCGCTGCGGCAGATGGCGCTGCGCGAGTTGCTGACCGGGCTCTCGATCGGCTGTGCGCTAGCGGCCACCGCGTTCCCGCTGCTGTGGCTGCGCTGGCAAGACGTCACGCTCGCGGCGGGCGTTGCGCTCGCCATGCTCGCGGCCTGCTCGACCGCGACGCTCGCTGCGATGGCGCTGCCGTGGCTGCTCCAGCGCGCGGGCTTCGATCCCGCGCTCGGCAGCGGGCCGCTCGCGACGGTGATCCAGGATCTGCTCTCGATAGTGCTGTTCTTCCTGATAGCCGGCGCGTTCGCGACCTAGCAAGCGGCGCTTCGCCGCGCGCAGCGAGGCGAAGCCGAGCGGAGTCGAACAGTGGCCTCGGTTTGTGCCGTGCCTCCACGTTCGCATTCCCGCGACGCCGCTGGCTACCCAGCGCGCGCGCCGCGCCGCCCCGGCGAGTACTCGACGCTCGGTTGCCGCCGGATCGGTTGCGGGTAGAGCGCCATCAGTTCGAGCACTTCCGGAGGCATCGCAGTCGTGACAGTCAGTCCGAGCTTTCGCGCCTGCTCGACTGTTACGGGGTAATCGTGGGTCCAGCGGCCCTCCGAGAGATCCGACGCGAGCGCATCGCGCACGTGCTCGGCGAGGCGGTCCGAGGTGATGTCGTGGATCGTTTGCTTCAACTGATTGAGCGCCATCTCGCCCTGGTCGGCGAGGATCAGCGTCTCGTCCTCGACCTCGGCGATTGGCTTGCGCTCGATCGCGCGCAGGATCGACGCCGCGGGCACGGAGCCAATCTGCGGATCGACCGGCCCGAGCACGGCGTGCTCGCTCATCACGATCTCATCGGCTGCGAGCGCGATCAGCGTTCCGCCGGACATCGCGTAATGGGGCACGAACACCGTCACCTTGCCCGTGTGCCGCGAGAGAGCGCGTGCGATCTGAGTGGACGGCAGAGCCAAGCCGCCGGGCGTGTGGAGAATTAGGTCGATCGGCACCTCGGCGTCGGTCAGGTGGATCGCGCGCAGGATCTGCTCCGAGTCGTCGACATCGATGTATCGAAAAACCGGGATGCCGAGGAAGCTCATGGTCTCCTGGCGGTGCACGAGCGAGATCAGGCGCGAGCCGCGCCGCTCCTCGATGCGGCTGAACAGCCGGGCGCGCATCGCAACCAAGATGCGCTGCCGAATCATCGGCTGCACCGCGAGCAGCACGAAGCCAAGCCAGAGCCAATCGCTCACTGTGGAACCTCCCGAGCGCCTAGCCGCGCGACTTCTCAGGGGGAGCGGAGCAAGCGCCGTGCCGCGCTGCGGCAACCTGCACCGCACTGCGGCGCCGCGGTTCGCGCAGCGGCCGGGGCGGCGCGCCGCAAGGCGTGGCTCGCGTGCGGCATGCGGTCGCAACGCGAACGCTCAGCAACACGTCTCAGCTCGCGCGCGTGCGGCACGCACGTTGCAATCGCACTCGCTCGCCATTGCACAAGGAGGACGAGCCATGGCGAACCCTGAGAAGCGAGGCATTGCGCGCTGGAACCCGTTCGACGATCGCACTTGGTTTCCCATCCTTTCGCGATCGAGCGACGGGGATTTGCTGGACGAGTTCTGGGGCAAGCGCGGCAGCGAGCTGCTCCAGCCAGCGACCGACATCACGGAGAACGACAAGGAGTACGTCGTCACCGCCGAGCTGCCGGGCACGAAGCGCAGCGACGTCACGGTCGAGGTCTGCGACGGCGTGCTGACGATCCACGGCGAGAAGAAGAGCGAGCGCGAGGAGAAGAGCGAGAAGCGGCGCTACGTCGAGCGCAGCTTCGGCTCGTTTAGCCGCGCCTTCACGCTGCCGGCCGATGCGGATGAAAGCCACGTCGAGGCGCTCTTCAAGGACGGCGTGCTCACCGTGACGCTCGCGAAGACCGAGGCGCGCAAGGCGCGCACGGTCGACGTGAAGACGGCTTGAGCATGTCCCGCACGCTGCGGGCAGCCCTGTTGGCACCCCTACTGCTCGCAGCCGCTGGTGCGCGAGCGGCGCCGCCGGGCAATCCCGACGACGCCGCGCGCGCCACCATGCAGCGCGTCTTCAGCGCCATGTCGGTGCTGCTCCCAGAAGCGTCGCGCGACGGCGGCTTCACGCGCGCCGAGAATCGCGCCGAGCTCCGCGCCGCCTTCGCCACGCTGCGAGGCGCCGCGGTGGAGCTCCGTAATCACAGCAGCTCGCGCGACGCGAGCTTCGGCCTGCACGCGCGCAACCTCGCCGACGACGCACTGCTCGCGAGCGGCGCCTTCGCGCTCGGCGATGCAGAGGAGGCGCGCTTCACCTTCACCCTGATGACTCAGCGCTGCATCGACTGTCACTCGCGGCTGCCCGATCTCGAGGATTCCGCGCTCGCGGAGCGGCTGATCGCGCTGCCAGACGTGAAGGCGCTCGCGCCGCTCGAGCGCGCGCGCTTCGATGTCGCGCTGCGGCGCTTCGACGACGCGCTCACGCTCTGGGAAGCCCAGTTCGCGGATCCGGCGAGCAAGCCGGGCGAACTCGACCGCGAGGGCACGCTCGCGGACTACCTCACGATCGCGATCCGCGTGAAAGGCGACGCTGCGCGCCCGCGCGCGGCGCTCGCGACGTTCGCGAAGCGCGCAGACGTTCCGGCCTACCTGCACACGCGCCTGATTTCGTGGCTCGTCTCGCTCGACCGCGTGCGCGAGCGCATCGCGCAATCCACGCCGTCGATCCGCGCCGCCCGCGAACTCGCCATGATGGCGCGCAACCTCTCGGACGTGCCGACCGCGCGCGACGGGCTCGTCTTCGACCTCGCCGCGTCGAGCGTGCTCTTGCGCTGGATCGATGCGCGCGAGAAGGACGATCGCGCGGCGCAGGATCTCGAGCTAGCCGCGGCTTATTACGAACTCGGCGTGATCGAGGACCGCACGGCGTACTCGGTGTGGCTGCCGGAGACCGACGCGTACATGGAGGCCGCCCTGCGCGCGGCGCCGAGCGGGCCGCATGCGCGGCGCGCCTACGCGCGGGTCGAGGAGCAGTTGCTCACGGAGATCGGCGCCGCGAGCCCCGAGAATTTGCCCGAGGCCGAGCAGGCGCGGCTGGCGGCGCTGCGGGCGCTGATCGATGGCGCTCGGAAGTAGGGGGAGCGCGTGGAGATTCACTGGCGAAACGCGCAGGAACTCGACGAAGCGGCCTGCGCAAAGGCAGAGCAACGGCTTCGCAAGCTCGCTGAACATCATCGCGACCTGATCGATTTGAGCATCGATGTCGCGCCGCGCGGCGCACACCATCGCCATGGCGAACGCCGCGTCGAGATCCGCTGCCAAGCGCGCGGCGCAGACCTCGTGGCGCACGGCGAAGCCGACGACCTCGGCCTCGCGCTGCGCGACGCCTTGCGAACCTTCCGGCGCGAGGTGGAGCGCTTGCGAGCGCGGCGCCAGAGCGCGCGTTCACTGGCGCCGGCGAGCGAGCCCGAAACGGACTAAGCGGCGCTTCGCCGCGCGCAGCGAGGCGAAGCTTCGCTTCGTCAACGCGCTAGGCCGCGAGCGCGGGCGCCTCGAGAACGTGAACGCGGTCCTCGCCCAGCATTCGCTCGAATGCGGCGGCCACCGCATAGCGGCAGCACCGCTGCGGATCGTTGCGTGCTCGCTGAACGACAGTGGCGGCGTGCCTCTGCTCGCCTCGTGGACTGGTGCATTGGTCTACACGCGTGGTCGCTGGCGGCGCTCTGCGCCGCGCAGCAGCCCGGCACGCCCGATGCAGTCATGAGGTGGAGAGCCACAAGGAGGACCGACCATGGCCGACCGAGAACAGCGCAGCGTAATCGTCCGAGACCCATTCTTCGTCGATCTGTTCGAGGGCATGCCCGCTTTCCCGCGCGTCTATTCGCGGGATTTCTTCGACACGTTCTGGGGCCGCCCCGAAACCGCCAAGCAGTTCCCCGTGATCGACGTCTGCGAAGACGACGCGCGTTACGTCGTGACGGCCGAGCTGCCGGGCACGAAGCGCGAAGACGTGACCGTCGAGCTGCACGAGGGCGTGCTCACGATTCGCGGCGAGAAGAAGAGCGAGCGCGAAGAGAAGAGCGAACGGCGCCGCTACGTCGAGCGCAGCTTCGGAGCCTTCAGCCGCACCTTCACGCTGCCCAGCGACGCCGACCCCGAGCAGGCGCAGGCCGCGTTCAAGGACGGCGTGCTGACCGTTTCGATTTCGAAGACCGCCGAGAAGAAGCCGCGCACGGTGGACGTGAAGGCGGCATGACGCGAGGCGCGCAGCCTCGCACTGGAGGATCTATGAACTCTCGAATCCTGATGACGATCGTGGCAAGCGCATTGATCTCGATCCCGGTGGCCGCGCTAGCGGATTCGCCGCCATCGCTCGAACAGCTCGTGATCGAGATGGCGGACTCGCCTTCGGAGCACAGCGCCGTCGCGAACCACTTCCGAGCGAAGGCGGCGGAAGCGCGCGGCGAAGTGAGCAAGCACGAGTCGATGAGCCGCGTGTATGGCGGCGGCAAGCTCAATACGCGCATCCAGATGCGCGGCCATTGCAACAAGCTCGCCGAGCAGTACGGCGCGATGGCGGCGGAGTACGAGGAACTCGCGAAGCTGCACGACGCGGCCGCGAGCGCCGCGCCGGAGTAGCCCCGGGCGCGCCGCGCCAAATTGCGTAGGGGATGTACTTGCGTATCGCGGCTGCGATACGCAAGTACGTCCCCTACGCAATTTCCCGGTCTAAGATGCGCGCGTGCCGACGCCCATCCATGCCTACCTCCCGTTCAGCAATGCTTTGCGCGCGCCGCTCGAGAAGCACTTCCCAGGCCGCGAGATCGTGTCTTGGAGCACGCCCGACGAGTTCACTGCGGGCCTCGGCGACGCGGTGTTCTTGTTCGCGCTGCACCCTCCGCGCGGGGAATGGGCGCGAGCGCACAAGCTGCGACTGATCCAAGCGCTCGGCGCGGGCGTCGATTACATGCTCCCGGCGATCGGGCTGCGCGACGAGGTTGTTATTGCGAACCAGCGCGGCATGTCGGCGGAGTCGATGTCCGAGTTCGGCCTCGCGCTGGTGCTCGCTCTGCTGAAGCAGCTGCCGTTCTTCGTGGCCGCGCAGCGCGAGCACGCCTGGCGGCGGCGCCTGCCCGAGCGCGCCGCCGGGAAGACGCTCGGAATTCTCGGCCTCGGCGCGATCGGCATCGCGCTCGCGGAGAAGGCGCACGCGCTCGGGATGCGCGTGATCGGCACGCAGCGAATGCCGAAGGCGCATCCGGCTGTGTCACGCATCGAGCCGCAGACCGAAACGGCGCGCGTGCTCGCCGAATCCGACGTGGTGGTGATTCTGGTGCCGCTCACCGAGGAGACGCGCGGCAGCATCGCCGCGCGCGAACTCGCGCGCATGAAGCCGACGGCGTACCTGGTGAACCTCGCGCGCGGCGGCATCGTCGACGAGGCGGCGCTCTGCGCAGCGCTTGTTACGGGAAAGCTGGCGGGCGCGGCCTTCGATGTATTCGAGACCGAGCCGCTGCCGGCGGAGAGCCCGCTCTGGGACGCGCCGAACTTCTGGGTCACGCCGCACGCGGCGGGCGGCTTCCCGGACTTGCTGGACGTCTCGATCGGGCTGTTCGCCGAGAACGTCGCGCGCCTCGAACGCGGCGAGCCGGTCTACTCCGCCGTCGACCGCGTGCGCGGCTATTAGGGAACAGGCGGACGACGTGGCGCAGAACGACTGGTTGCTCGGCCTCGATCTCGGCGGCGGGAGTGCGCGCGCGCTGCTCGTGAACGCGGCGAGCGGGGCGCAGCACGCGGTCGCGAAGGCGTGGCCCGCGCCGCTCGCTGCGGAGATCGAGCTCGAGGCCGCGTTCGCGCAGCTCGCTGCTGCGGCGCGTGAGGCGGTGGCGCGTGCAGGCGACGGCGCGCGCGTGCTCGGCGTCGCGGCAACCGCGATGCGCTTCGGCAGCGCGCTTGTGGCGCGCGACGGCCGCGTGCTGCTCGGCGCCACGAATCGCGATGCGCGCGGGCTGATGGCGTCGTTCGCATTGGCGAGTTCGGAGGGCGCTGCGCTGCAGGCGCGCACCGGCCACTGGCCGATCCCGGTGCTGCCGCTCGCGCGCTTCGCCGCGCTGCGCGAGAGCGCGCCCGCGCTGTGGGCCGAAGTGGCGCACGTGCTCTCGCTCTCGGACTGGCTCGCATTCCGGCTTTGCGGGGAACTCGCCAGCGATTTCTCTCAGGCGGGCGCGAGCGGGCTCTTCGATCTCGCCGCGGGGCGCTGGGCGGAAGATCTTGCCCAACAAGTCGGGCTCGACGCGTCGCGGCTGCCGCGCTTATGCAACGCGGGAGAACGCCTAGGGGCGCTCAGCGCGAGCGCCGCAGAAGGGCTCGGTCTTCGGGAAGGAATTGCGGTCGCGGTGAGCGGCGCGGATACGCAGTGTGCGCTGCTCGGCATGGGCGTAGTCGAGGCCGGCGAAACCGGCGCGGTGTGCGGCACCACGCTGCCCTTGCAGCGCGTGATTGCGGCCGGCAGCGCGGATCCCGACGGGCGCGTGTGGCGCGCGCCGCACGTCGTGCCGGGCGTGTGGGTGGCGGAGTGCAACGCGGGGCCTGCGGGCGAGGCGCTCGAATGGCTGGGTCGCGCGCTGTTCCCCGAGGCTCGGAGCGGCGCCGCCCGCGCGCTCGCCGAGGCCGCCGACGCGGAGCCGGGCGCCGCGGGCATGCTCTCCACCTTCGGCGCGCAGCTGCCCGAAGCGCGCGCGCTCGCGCTGCCGCTCGGCGACCTCACGCTCACGCATATGTTAGGGGCGCCCGAGCGTGGCCGGGCGCGGCTGATGCGCGCGGTCGCGGAGGGCATCGCCTACGCGGTGCGCGCGAATCTCGAGACGCTCGACGCGATCGCGAGCGCTGCGCCGAACGCGTCGTGCTCGATCGGCGGCGGCATCTCGCGCAGTGCGTTCTTCGCGCAGACGCTGGCGGATGTTACGGGCCGACCGATTCGCCGCGCTGTCGCCGAGGCGAGCGCGCTCGGCGCCGCGATCTGCGCCGGCGTGGCGGCGGGCGTGTTCGAGGACCTGAGAACTGGCGCGCGCGCGCTTGCGACGCGCGAGGAGTTCGCGCCGCACGCAGAGCGCGCCGCCACGTATGCCGCGAGCTACGGGCGCTGGCGCGAGCTTCGGGCCAAGCGCGCGCCGGGCGACGCAGTCGCCCAAGGCCACGCGATCCAGGGCATGCTCGGCGCGATCGCCGCGAGCGGCGGCGCCGGAGCGAAGCCGCTCGGCCGCCCGCGCATACTGATTACGGCCGAGCTCGATGCTGCGGCGCTCGAGGCCTTTCGCGCGCTCGGCGAAGTCGAGTACGCGAGCTACCGCGCGAAGGGCAGGCTGCTCACCGGCGACGCGTTGATCGAAGCGCTGCGCGGCTTCGACGCCTTCGTCACCGAGATCGATCTGGTGGATTCGCGCGCGCTGATGGAACTGCCGCGGTTGCGTGTGGTCGCGTCCTGCCGGGGCGACGCGGTGAACGTCGACGTGGCCGCAGCCAGTGCGCTCGGCGTGCCCGTGCTACACGCGCCGGGCCGCAACGCTGAAGCGGTCGCGGACCTAACAGTCGCGTTTCTGCTCGCGCTCGCGCGCAAGCTGCCCGTCGCGAGCGCGTTCCTGCGCGACCCGGCTTTGGTGGCGGGCGATCTCGGCGCGATGGGCCGCGCCTACGTGCAGCTGCGCGGACGCGAGCTGTGGGGCAAGACGATCGGCATCGTCGGGCTCGGCGCGGTGGGGCGAAAGGTGGTGCAGCGGCTCTTGCCGTTCGGCGCGCGGCTGCTCGCAGCGGATCCGGTTGTTACGGCAGAGGCCGCGCTGCGCGCGGGCGCGGAACTCGCACCGCTCGCGCGCGTGCTCGCCGAGAGCGACTTCGTGACGCTGCACGCGGCGGTGAACGACGCGACGCGGGGCCTGATCGGCGCGCAGCAGCTCGCACAAATGAAAGAGGGCGCGTGCCTCGTGAACACTGCGCGCGCGGCGCTGGTGGACGAGGACGCGCTCGCTGCGGCGCT
>JANNRF010000296.1:0-1605 GCA_031401135.1 Deltaproteobacteria bacterium
GCCGCCGAGATCTACGCGACGTATCAGCGCCTGCTCGCCGAAGCCAACGCGCTCGACTTCGGCGACTTGTTGTTGCTCACGGTCGATCTGTTCGACCGCTTTCCGCAAGTGCTGCGCCACTACCAGGAGCGCTGGCAGTACTTGCTGATCGACGAGTATCAGGACACGAATCGCGTGCAGTACCGGCTCGTGAAGCAGCTCGCGGCGGTGCACGGCAATGTCTGCGTCGTGGGCGACCCCCAACAATCGATTTACGGATGGCGCGGCGCCGACGTCAATAACATCCTCGACTTCGAGCGCGACTATCCGGGCGCGAAGACGGTGAAGCTGGCGCGCAACTACCGCTCGACGGAGGAGATCCTGAGCGGGGCGGGCGCGGTGGTCGAGAAGAACCGCGGCTCGCCGATGCAGCTGATCGCCGAGCGCGGCAAAGGCGAGCGCATCGTGCTCTACGAAGCGCGCGATGAGCGCGACGAGGCGCAGTACGTGGTGCGGCGCATTCTCGAAGAGGTGCGCGATGGCGGCCGCAAGTACGGGCAGTGCGCGGTCTTCTACCGCACCAACGCGCAATCGCGGCCGGTCGAGGAGGAGCTGCTCAAGTACGACGTGCCCTACGTCGTGGTGGGCGGCGTGCGCTTCTACGACCGCGCCGAAGTGAAGGACGTGCTTTGTTATTTGCGCGCGGTGGTGAACCCCGCGGACACCGCCGCGCTCGCGCGCATCGCGAATCGCCCGGCGCGCGGCATTGGCGACACCACGCTCGAACATGCGCAGGAGCTGGCGCGCTCGCGCGGCGTTTCCTTCGAGGAAGGCATGCGCCTGTTCGCCGCCAGCGACGCCGCGGGCCGCACGCGCGGCAAGCTCGTCGCGTTCCTCGAAGTGCTCGACGCGATGCGCCGCGATCTCGTGAACTTGCCGCCCGCCGACGCGATCGCCGAGACGCTGCGCCGCAGCGGCTACTTGCTCGCGCTCGAGCGCGAGAACACGCCCGAGGCGGAATCGCGGCTCGAGAACCTGCGCGAGCTCGTCGCGAGCGCGGAGGATTTCGCTGCAGACAGCGCCGAAGTGGTGGACGAAGCGCGCACGCCGCTCGAACGCTTCCTCGACCAGGTCGCGCTCGTCTCCGATCTCGACTCCGCGGAGTTCCGCCACGACCGCGTTTCCCTGATGACTGTGCACTCCGCGAAGGGCCTCGAGTTTCCGGTCGTGTTCGTGGCCGGGCTCGAGGAGGGCATCTTCCCGCACCAGGCGGCGTCGCGAGACGGACGCGATGTCGAGGAAGAACGCCGGCTTTGTTATGTCGCGATGACGCGCGCGATGGAGCGGCTCACGCTCAGCTACGCGCGCGAACGGCGCCGTTACGGCCAGCACACCTTCGGCTCGCCTTCACGCTTCCTGCGCGAGATCCCGCAGAAGCTGCTCGACTTCCGCGGCGGCGCTGGCTTCGAGCGCACGCCCGAGCCGGCGGCCACGCGCGCGCGCGACGCGAGCGGAAGGCATTACGACTATTCGTACGACCAGGGCGGCAGCGGCGGCGACGACAGCGCGGGCGAGGCGGGCGTGCGCAAAGGCACGCGCCTGCGCCACCCGATCTTCGGCCTCGGC
>JANNRF010000297.1:0-5463 GCA_031401135.1 Deltaproteobacteria bacterium
GTCGCCATCCGTCACGTGGGTGACTTCGCAGGGGCCGAGACGCGGCGCGGTGGTCGCGCTCTCCCGGCGCGGTGCCTCGGCGCGTTCGCCGCCGCCATCGCCATCGCCATCACCATCGCCGCCGCGCGTCGCGACGTGCGCGATTACCGCCAACACCAGCAGCGCGGCGACTCGAAGCAGCCTCTTGTGCATCGCGCCCAGGCTATCGCGCAGAGAACAAGAAATAGCGGGGACGTTCCGTAAGAAAGTTAAGTTTATCGAGAGCGGCTTTGCTTAACTTTCTTACGGAACGTCCCCACTTGGAGGCATCACATGCGCCGCTTCGATGTTTGCGCCTTTGCGCTCGCCGCTTTGTTCGGTACCGCAGCTCTCGCAGAAGAAGCCTGGTACCCGTCGCGATACGGCGCAGCCGATCGCATTGGCGCGGCCAATAATCTCTCGTCTGAGGGCACGAAGCGCGCGGCGCAGCTCGTCACCACGGGCAAGACGTACTCGCTCGGCATGACGACGGGCTCGGACTCGCTCGCGTACCCGCCGCGAAAGTTCGGCATCGTCGTGACGCAGTCGAACGACGGCACCGGCGCGCGCGGCGGCGAGAACCTCACTACCGGCAACGACGACATCTTGATGACCTACATGGGCATCGGGTCGCAGCTCGACGGCCTCGGCCACCTGGGAATCGACCACCGTTATTACAACGGACTCGAGGCGCAGAAATTCGTGGCGCCGAGTGGCTTGCTCGAACTCGGCACCGACACCGTGCCTCCCATCGCGACGCGCGGCGTGCTGCTCGACATGGCCGCGCTCAACGGAGTGGAGACGGTGCCCGCTGGCACGGCCTACAACCGCGCCGAGATCGACGCCGCACTGAAGCGCGAAGGCCTCTCGATCGGCAAGGGCGACGTCGTGATCTTCCACTCGGGTTGGCAGAAGAAGGCGCTCAGCGACCCTGATAACGTGAAGCTGCTGCACCCGGGCGTGGGCGTGGAAGGCGCGCGCTATCTCGCGAGCCTCGGCGTGGTGGCGGTGGGCGCCGACACGATCGCGCTGGAAGTAAACCCGTTCGAGAACCCGAATCGCCCGTTCGAAGTGCACCAGACGCTGCTCGCGAAGAACGGCGTCTACATCCTCGAGAACATGGTCACCGGCGAGCTCGCGAAGGATCGCGCTTACGAGTTCTTGTTCGTGCTCGGCCAGCCCAAGTGGAAGGGCGCCGTGCAGGCCGTGATCAACCCGATCGCGATTCGTTAGGGAGCGCACGCGGTTCTCGGATGGCGCTGTTCGGGAGAAGGCGGCCGCTCGGTGCACGGCGGCGCATCTTCGCGCGGCCGCGCGGCTTGCGTGCGCGGCTGCCGCGTTGGTCGTGGCGCCGCTGGCTCGCAACCGCGCTCTTGCTCGCGCTGGTAGGCCCGCTCGCGCCCGTCGCCTGCTTTCGCTTCATCGATCCGCCCGCGAGCGCCTTCATGCTGCGTGACGGTTTTGCGCGCCTGTTCTCAGGGAAGAGCTGGATCTCGCACGAGTGGGCCGACTACGCAGAGATCGCACCCGCGATGCGGCTCGCGGTCGTCGCGGCTGAAGATCAACGCTTCCCCGAGCACGACGGTTTCGACGTCGAGGCGATCAAGAAAGCGCTGAAGACGAACCAGCGCGGCGGCACGCAGCGCGGGGCGAGCACGATTTCCCAACAAGTCGCCAAGAACCTGTTCCTCTGGCCTGAGCGCAGTTGGCTGCGGAAGGGCCTCGAGGTCTACTTCACCGTGGCGATCGAGACGCTCTGGCCGAAGCGCCGCATTCTCGAGGTCTATCTGAACGTCGCGGAGTTCGGCGACGGCGTTTACGGTGTGGGCGCGGCTTCGCGCAAGTTCTTCAACACGAAGCCGAGCCGGCTCTCGGCGAGCCAAGCCGGGCTGCTCGCCGCCGTGCTGCCGAGCCCGCGCAAGATGCGCGCGCAGGCGCCGGGCCCCTACACGCGAGAGCACGGCCGCTGGATCGAAGCGCAGATGCGGCAACTCGGGACCGGGTATCTCGAGAAGCTGTGATTGCGGTCGAACGTCAGAGCGCGCGGTCGGGAATTTTGGCCGAGCGTCGAAACGCCGCGCCTCGCTAGCCTGCGACCCTTTCAGGGAGCCGCATGCCTACGCACTGGAAACGCGATCTCGAAACGGACGGCGAGAAGTTTCGCGTTTGGCTCGCGCGCACGATTCCCGGCGCGAGCGGCGTCGAGATGTCGTCGCTCACGTCACCGACGACGTCGGGTTTCTCGAACGAGACGCTGCTCTGCGAGGCGCGTTGGCGCGAGGGCGGGGCGCAGCGCAGCGAATCGTTGGTCGTGCGCATCCAGCCGATCGGTTATCAGGTTTTTCCCGAGTACGACATGGGCTTGCAGTTCCGCACGATGCAGCTGCTCGCGAAGACCGCGGTGCCGGTGCCGCGCGCGCTCTGGCTCGAAGCGAGCGATCTCACGATCTTCGGCGCGCCGTTCTACGTGATGGGCCGCGTGAACGGGCGCGTGCCGACCGATCAGCCGCCCTATCACGTCGGGGGCTGGATGCTCGACGCCTCACCCGAAGAGCGCCGCGCAATTTTCCTGGGCGGCTTCGAGGCGATGGCGAAGATCCACGCGCTCGACGTCGAGAAGACCGGCTTTGCGTTCCTGCGCAAGCGCGAGTTCGCGAACGGGCTCGAGCAAGAACTTGCGTTCTATCAGAACTTCTTCGCGTGGGCTGCGCAGGGACGCGAGCAGCCGATCGCCGAGCGCGCGCTGGCGTGGCTCGAAGCGAACAAGCCGGCCGGCGAGCCCGACGGCCTGGTCTGGGGCGACGCGCGCATCGGCAACATCATCTTCGAAGGCACGCGCGTGGCCGCGGTGCTCGATTGGGAAATGGTGACCGTCGGCAGCCCGGAGAAAGATCTTGGCTGGGCAGTGTTTCTCGATCGCCACCACAGCGAGGGGATCGGCGTACCGCGGCTCGCGGGCTTCCCGAGCTACGACGAAGCGACCGACCACTACGAAGCGCACTCGGGCCATCGCGTGAACCACCTGCACTACTACCAGGTGTACGCGGGCTTTCGCTTCGCGGTGGTGATGATGCGCATCGCGCAGCAATTACTGCACTACGGCCTGATGACTGCCGAGCAGAGCCGCGCGATGGAGCAAAACAACACGGTCACGCAGCTGACTGCGAAGCTGCTCGAACTACCGACGCCCGCGGAGCTGATGAAGCCGTAGCTCGTGCAATCGAGCGCGCCGCTCGGCTACTCCGGCAGCGCGAACGCCATCAGCGCGTCGTTCGGCGGCGTGTTCAGAAGGCCGTGCCCGCCCGCCGCGATCACCACGAACTGCCGGCCGTTCGGGCGCAGCCGGTAAGTCATCGGGGTGGAGTGCGCGGCGGTGGGCAGGCGCTTGCGCCAGAGCTCTTCGCCGGTCTCGGTCTCGAACGCGCGCACGTAGAAATCCGTGGTGGCGCCGATGAAGACGAGGCCGCTCGCGGTTGTTAGTGGGCCGCCCAGGTTCGGGGTGCCCGTGCGCAGCCAGATCGGCCAGGGCGCGAGATCGCGCGAGGTGCCGAGCGTCACCTCCCACTTCTTTTCGCCGGTGGTGGTGTCGATCGCGGCGAGCGTTCCCCAGGGCGGCGCGTTGCAGGGCGCGCCGAGCGGCGAAAGCATCGGCAGGCGCTCCAAGAAATACGGCGAGCCCGCCTGCGGTTCGTAGCCGTACGCGGGCGGGCCGTCGGGGTAGCGCGCCGCGAGTTCTTCCTGAGGCACGAGCCGGATCTTGGTCGCGATGCGCTGCGTGTTCGCGATCACGAGCCGGCGCTGCGGATCGATCGCGACGCTGCCCCAATTCATGCCGCCGATCATGCCGGGATACTGCACGCTGCCCTGCAGGCTCGGCGGCGTATAGATGCCGTCGTGCCGTAATGACTCGATCTCCTTGCGGCACGCGGCTTTGTCCCAGGGCGTGAAGCCGAAGGCGTCGTCGGGCGTGAGCGTGTGCGGGTGCAGCGGCTCTGGCTTGGTCGTGAACGGCTGCGTGGCAGAGAGGTACTCGCCGGGGACGAGGCCCTCCTGCGGAACCGCGCGCTCCTCGACCGGGAAGAGCGGCGCACCCGTCTCGCGGTTCAGGAAGAACAGCATGCCGAGCTTCGTGGGAGCAATCAGGCCGGGCACGCGGCCGCTCGGCCCGTGGAAATCGAACAGCACGGGCTGCGAGGCGATGTCGTAATCCCAAATGTCGTGGTGCACGGTCTGGAAGCTCCAGACGACATGGCCGTCGTTGGCGTCGAGCGCGATCACCGAACTCGAGAAGTGGTCGAGGCCCTTGCGGTGGCCGCCGTAATAATCCGGCGAGGTGTTGCCGGTGGGCACGAACACCAGGCCGCGCGCTTCGTCGGCGGAGAGCGCGCTCCAGGCGTTGGTGGTGCCGCGCCGGTACTGCACGCCCTCAGCGCGCGGCGTCGCTTCCGGCTGCGCCGGTAGCACGGAATCCCACGCCCAGACGAGGGCGCCCGTGCGCACGTCGAAGGCGCGCACGACGCCGCCCGGCGCATCGACGCGGCGGTCGTCCAGCACCATCGCGCCCGTAACAATGCGCTCGCGCACGATCACCGGCGGCGAGGTCACGCCGTACTCGCCGGGCTGGATGTCGCCGATGCCCGCGGTCAAGTCGACCTCGCCATTCGCGCCGAAGCCCGCACACGGGCGCCCGGTTTTCGCGTCGAGGGCGATCAGCCGCGCATCGTTGGTTCCCGTCACGATGCGCTCGCTGCACGCCGCCTCGTACGCGGCGCGCGGGTCGATCCACGCCGAGACGCCGCGGCAGTTGATGATGTAGAACTGCGAGGCATCCACCTCGGGGTCGAAGCGCCAACGCTCCGCGCCGGTCTCGGGATCGAGCGCGAGGACCTTGTTACGGGGCGAGCAGTAGACGAGCGAGCCGGCCGCGATGATGGGCGTGACTTGCAGCGAGCTCTTGCCGAGGCTCGCGCTGCCGTCGAGCACGTCGCCCGAGCGGTGAATCCAGGCGAGTTCGAGCCCGCCGACGTTCTCAGGCGTGATCTGCGTGAGCTTCGAGAAGCGCGAACCGCCGAGATCGTTGCCGTAGGCGTCCCAACCGGAGATCGGACCTGTTAGGTCCGGCGGGCTCTCGGAGCAGGCGCCGAGAGCGAGGGCGAGGGCGAGCGAAGCAGCAACACAGGCGCGGCGAAACATCGGATCTCCCAGCTGCGAAGGGCGCGCAGTCTATGGCGGTGTACCGTGCGCCGCCTCACGCACACCCGGAGAAAACATGGCCAGCAAGACGCTTCCGCTCACGCCCGACGAACTCCTCACCACCACGCGCGCGGTGCGCAAACGCCTCGACTTCGATCGCCCGCTCGAAATGAGCGTGATCCGCGAGTGCCTCGAAATTGCGCTGCAAGCGCCGAGCGGTTCGAACGCGCAGGGCTGGCAGTTCGTGGTCGT
>JANNRF010000298.1:0-2187 GCA_031401135.1 Deltaproteobacteria bacterium
CGCCCGCTGCGCGATGACGCGGCGAATCTCGTCGCCGCACGCGCGCCCCTGCTCGAGCCCGAGATCGCGCGGCGCGCCGCGGCACGCAACGCGGAGAAATCCGCTCACGCCTTCGCGGCTCCGGCGCCAGTGACTGCCACGGGGAGCACTTCGTTCAGCGCGCCCATGCGGTAGCCGTCGAGGTCGAGCGAGACGTAACGGAAGCCGAGCGGCTTTATCGCGGCCGAGATCGCTCGCGCCATCTCGGGTGTTAGGGCGCGCGGCAACTCCGCCGGATCGATCTCGATGCGCGCCTGCGCGCCGTGATGGCGCAGGCGCACCTGCCGGAAGCCGAGCGCGCGCAGGGCTTCCTCGCCGCGCTCCACCTGGCGCAGGCGCTCGGGGGTCACCTGCGTGCCATACGGCAAGCGCGAAGCCAGGCACGCCGATGCGGGCATCTCCGCGGTCGGCAGCTCCGCGGCGCGCGACAGCGCGCGAATCTCCGCTTTCGAGAGCGCGGCATCGAGGAACGGCGAGAGCACGCCGTGCTCGTGCGCCGCGCGGTGCCCAGGCCGGAAGTCGCCCTGATCATCGGTGTTCACGCCGTACACGACCGCGTCGAAACCCAGCCCTTCGCGCAGCTTGCCCATCACCTCGAACAGCTCGGTCTTGCAGAAATAACAACGGTCCGGCCCATTCGCGCGATAGCCGGCGCGCTCGAGCTCGTGCGTGTCGACGAAGCGGTGCGGAATCGCGAAACGCGCGACCACGTCCTCCGCGATCTTGCGATGGCTCTCGGGATACGAGGCCGAGACCGCCGTCACCGCGAGCGCCGCATCCCCGAGCGCGCGATGCGCGGCGTAGGCGAGGTAGCTCGAATCGACGCCGCCGCTGAACGCGACCAGCACGCGGCCCGCACTGCGCAGCCGCGCAAACAGCGCCGCCTCTTTCGCTGCGAGCGTGTCGGAAATCACGTCCATGGGCGCACACCCTAGCCCCGATTCCGCGCTTCAGAACCACGCGCGCGTGACCGTTGTCTTCGCGTCTGGGTATTCTGCGCGCGGGGCGAGCAACGCAGACGCAAGCGAAGCGCGCAGCGAGCCGAAGGCGAGCGAAGTAGTTGAAGGGGGTCGCGAAGATGGCGAAGGTTCGGGTTGGAATCGTTTACGGCGGGCGCTCGGTCGAGCACGAAGTCTCGATCAACTCCGCGACCTCGATCCTGCAAGCCCTCGATCCTTCGCGTTACGACGTCTCGCTGATCGCGATCTCCCACGACGGCCGCTGGCACATCGGCGACCCGAAGATGCTGCCCGCCGCGGTCGTGAACGCGCCTGAAGTCACCCTGCCGGCCGTACCTGGTGAACGCACTTTGGTGTCGGCCGCAGACGGCCGCCCCGCCGCGCAACTCGACGTAATCGTGCCGATCGTCCACGGCACCGGCGGCGAGGACGGCAGCCTGCAGGGCTTCCTCGAACTCGCGGGCGTGCCCTATGTCGGATCTGGCGTGCTCGGCTCCGCGATCCAGATGGACAAAGATGTTACGAAGCGGCTGCTGCAGGCCGCGGGCATTCCGGTGGTGCCGTGGGTGACGGTGCGCAAGCACGAACTCGGCGCGATCGAAGCCGTGGTCGAGCGCGTGATCCGCGCGATCGGCCTGCCGTGCTTCGTGAAGCCCGCGAACACGGGCTCCTCGGTGGGCATCAGCAAGGTGAAGACGCGCGCCGAGCTCGCGCCGGCGCTGCGCGAGGCCGCGCGGTACGACGAGAAGCTGCTGGTCGAGCAGGCCATCGATGCGCGTGAGGTGGAAGTCGCGGTGTTAGGGAACGAGCGGCCCGAGGCCTCGGTGCCCGGCGAGATCGTCCCGCACAAGGAGTGGTACGACTACGAAGCCAAGTACATCGACGAGAGCACCGAGCTGATCGTGCCGGCGCAAGTGCCCGAGGCGGTGGCGGCGGAGCTCCAGCGCATCGCGACGCAGGCGTTCCTCGTGCTCGAAGGCGCCGGCCTCGCGCGCGTGGACTTTTTCTTGGAGCGCGGCACCGATCGCATCTGGCTGAACGAACTCAACAGCTTGCCCGGCTTCACCGAGGTCTCGATGTATCCGCGGCTCTGGCAGGCGAGCGGGCTCTCGTATCCGGCGCTGCTCGACCGCCTCGTCGAGTTGGCACTCGAGCGCGGGCGCAGCCGCGATCAGCTCGAACGCACGTT
>JANNRF010000299.1:0-7657 GCA_031401135.1 Deltaproteobacteria bacterium
TCCAGCTCGTGATCGCCCACGTGCGCACGTTCTGCACGGATGCGCGCTGGCCCGCGGGCGAGCTGAACTTGCCGCGCGCGCAGATCACCGAGAAGGCGTTTCCCGAGGACGAAGCGGTGGTCGAGTTTGCGGCGAACGCAGAACGCGAGACGGCCGCGTCCATGGAATTGATCTACGAGAAGCGCTTCGGGCCGCGCGGGCAAATCGAAGTGGCGGTGCCGTTCGCGCTGCAAGAGAACGCGAGCGGCGCGAAGCTGGGCGGGCTCGGCGACATCGCGCTCGGTGCGAAGTACGCGCTGTGGCACAACAAAGCGCGCGGCGGAATCGTGAGCCTCGCGGGCGAGGTCGTCGTGCCCACCGGTGAGCGCGATCGCGGCCTCGGCGACGGCACGGTGGTGCTCGAGCCCGCGCTGCTCGTGGGCAAGCTGCTGCCGCGCGACGGCTTCCTGCACGCGCAGCTGTTAGGCGAGTTTCCGCTCGACGAGCAGCGCGGCGATCCCGAGGCGCAGCTGCGTATCGCGCTCGGCAAGAGCTTCTTCGAGGACGACGGCTTCGGCCGCGAATGGGCGCCGATGCTCGAGTTCGTCGCGACGCGCGTGTTCGCGCGCGGCGCCCCCAATCAGTGGGAGTGGGATCTCGCGCCGCAGCTCCCGGTCGCGCTGAACCAACGCCAACACGTGCGACTCTCATTGGGCGTGCGCGTCCCAGTCGGCGACGGCGCGCACGCTCGTCCAACGCGCGCGCTGCTCTACGTCCTCTGGGACTGGTACGACGGCGGTCTCACGGCCGGCTGGTAGCCCCGTTGCATAACTCGGATCGGGGACGTTCTTGCATAACTCCGCGCGTCGCGGCTAACTGCGCCGCATGTGGAAGTCGCTGCTTGCCCGGAGCTCGCTCTTCGTCGCGTCCTCGTTGCTCGCCCTCTTCGCCTGGGCGTTCTGGCCACAGCCACCCGATTTCGACCCTGCGCCGCTGATCGCCGCCGCGAAGCGTTACGACGCGCGCATCGCGCGCGACCCGTTCGGCGTGCCGCACATTCGCGGCGCGCGCGACGCCGATGTCGCCTACGGGCTCGCCTGGGCGCACAGCGAGGACGATTTCCGCACGATCCAGGAAGTCGCGCTGATGACGCGCGGCAAGCTCGCGAGCGTCAACGGGCCGGGCGCCGCGCCGGTCGACTATCTCGCGCACCTGCTCGGCGCTTACGACGACGTCGCGCGCCGCTACGCGCACGACGTGCCCGCCGATGTGCGCGCGCTTGCCGAAGGCTACGCGGCGGGCGTGAATCATTATGCCGCGCTGCACCCGAGTGAGGCGCTGCCTGGGGTGTTCCCGATAACGGGCGTCGACGTGGTCGCGGGCTTCGCCTTCAAGACGCCGTTCTTCTACGGCCTCGATCGCACATTCGGCGCGCTGTTCGCCGACGAGCCGCCAGCTGCGCCCGTGCGCAGCGCCCAGAGCCTAATCACCGGCCCGCACGCCATCGGCTCGAACGCGATCGCCGTCTCACCGCGCCGCTCCGCCGATGCCGCGACACGCCTGCTCGTGAACTCGCACCAGCCCTACACCGGCCCGGTCGCCTGGTACGAGGTGCGGCTGCAAAGCGACGCGGGCTGGGAGATGACGGGTGGCGTCTTCCCCGGCTCGCCGGTCGTGCTGCACGGCGCGGGCCCGACCCTTGGCTGGGCCAACACGGTGAATCTGCCGGATCTCGCCGACGTGTACCGGCTCGAGATCGACCCTGATGACCCGAACCGCTACCGGCTCGACGGCGAGTGGCGGAAGCTCGAAGTTGGCGAGGCCCGCATCGAGGTGAAGCTGTTCGGGCGCCTGCACTGGACGGTGCGCCGCGAGACGCTGCGTTCGGAGCACGGGCCAGTCATTAGGCGCCCGCACGGCACTTACGCTGTCCGTTACGCCGGCATGGGCGAGCTGCGCCAGCTGGAGCAGATCTATCGCCAGAACCGCGCGCACACATTCGAAGAGTGGTTCGCGGCGATGCGCACGCACGCGTTGCCCTCGACGAACTTCGTCTACGCCGACCGCGCGGGCAACATCGCCTACGTCTACAACGCGCGAATCCCGAAGCGTCTGCCCGGTTTCGACTGGCGCGGCGTGCTGCCCGGCGATCGTTCCGATCTCATTTGGCGCGAGACGCTGCCCTTCGATGCGTTGCCCATGGTCGTGAACCCGCGCTCCGGTTTCGTCGTGAACATGAATCACACGCCCTTCGCGGCAACCGCCGACCCTGAGAACCCACGGCCCGAGGATTTTCCGCCCGAGGCGGGCATCGAGACGTACAAGACGAACCGCTCACGCCGCGCGCTCGAGCTGTTCGGCGCCGACGAATCGATCACAGCCGAGGAGTTCCGCGCCTACAAGTTCGACAAACGCTATTCGCGCGAGAGCGAGGCGCGCAAGATCGTGGACGAGCTGCTCGCGCGAGTTTCGCCGGGCGATCCCAAGCTCGGTGCCGCGCGCGCCGTGCTCGCGCGCTGGCAGCTCACCGCCGACGCGGACGACACGAGCGCGGCGCTCGCGATCGTGACCGCGCTGCCGATCGTTGCCGCAGAGCGCCAAGGCAAGCCTCCCGTCGACGCAGTCGAATCTCTGCGCGCTGCGGTCGCCACGCTCACGAAGCACTACGGGCGGCTCGATCCGCCCTGGCGCGAGGTCAATCGCATCCGCCGCGGCGCGCTCGATCTCGGCGCGGGCGGCGGGCCCGATGTGTTACGGGCGGTCGAAACGAACGCGCTTGGCGCCGACGGCCGTTTCGCCGCGCAAACCGGCGACACGCTGATCCTGTTCTCGAGCTGGGACGCGGCCGGTGCGCAAACGATCGAGACGATTCACCAATTCGGCAGCGCGACGCTCGACGCAAGCTCCCCTCATTATGCCGATCAGCTGCCGCTGTTCGTGAAGGAACAGACCAAGCGCGTGCCACTCACGGAAGCGGAGCTGCTCGCAGGCGGCGCGAAAACGTATCGCCCAGGCGAAGCGCGGCCGGAGTGACGCCGTGCTCGATCGCGCGAGCTACGGCTTCACGTAATCGAACGACAGCGTGTTGTCGGACTGCACACCATCGCGGATCAGGAACACCGGCTGTGCACCGCGCTTGCGGTACTTCTTCTTCACGTTCGGCACGAGCACCGTGACGGAGTCGTCCGCCACGCTCAGAATCGCTGCGTCGCGATTCACGAAGACCACACGCACCTGATTCCCCGCCAGCGCCGTGCCTGAGAGCGTGAGCACCTCGCCGGTCCACCCGATCGTCTTCGAAAGCGACGTGAGATGCGGCGCGGGCTGGATGCTCGCCGCGAGCTGAGCGCTCTGCGTTGCACTGCGCCCCGTGCAATCCGTCGCCACGAACGCGACGTTCGTCGTGCCGGCCTGGCCGGCGCTCGGCGTCCACGCGAACGCGCCGCTCTGCGACAAGCTCGCGCCGGCCGGGAGGTTGTTAGAAGAGAACGTGATGCTGTCGCCGTCGGCGTCGCTCGCTTGCAGCTGGAAGTACAACGACTGGCCGGCGTACAGGCTGCGATCCGCGGGGTCGAGCAGCACCGGCGCCGCGTTCGTCTGCACGTCGTTCACCGTGATCGGTACGGATTCATTCGCGCCGAGCAAGCCGTCCGACGCGGTGAACTGCACCATCGTTTGCGCCGTGGCATTGCAGCCGGCGGCCGTGCGCAGCGGCGTCCAGCTGAAACGCCCAGCGGCGCTGAGCGAGGCGCCCTGCGGCAGCGGCGTCGCGCCATAATTAATCGGGTCGCCGTCTGGGTCCGCCGCAACCAGCTGGATCACGAGCGTCTGCCCTTCGTTCACACTCTGTTGCGCCCCGACCGGCTGAAGCACGGGCGCTTGGTTGGCACTCCCAGCCGCCGCCAGCCCCAGGCAGAAGCCCGCGCTCGAGCCCGTGTACTGCGAGATTTCGTCTTGGCTCGCCTGATTGAAGTAGGCATCGCCCGTAATGGATGGCCCCATGATGCCGTCGCTCGTGTGCTCCGCGCCGAGGTTGTGCCCGAGTTCGTGCGCAACGACCAGGCTCGTCACGAAGTTGTCTTGATTGAGGAACTGCGCGATGCCGAAGCGCCACGGCGTGCAGGTGGCGTCGACGAACGCGATGCCGATCGTGTTGCCGTCGAAGTTGCGACCGCTGAAGAGCATCGCGTCGTCGGTATTCGTGACGGCATGCGAAAGAAACTGCGAACGAAACTGATCGAGCAGATCGCCCGCATCGGTCGTCGTGTAAGGATCGCTCCCTGTGTGCGTGCGCTGCGTGACGACGCGGTTGGTGAGCCCCAGATCCGTCTCGTAAATGCCGTTCACCATGTTCACGATCGAGAGGATGCGCGCGTTTGCCGCAGCGGCGCCGCCGGTTTGCGCGACGAAGGGCGCGTCGGCCTCCGTGCCCAGTTCGATTTCGCGCAGTGCCGCAACGGCAGCAGTGCCCGGTGCGCTGCCTGTGGTCCCGCCGCTGCTCGCCGCGGTCGCAGCCGCCGTGAGTTCGCTCTCCGTAACACCGCAGCTCTTCATCAGCGCGCCGACTTCGCCCTCGGTCACTTCGCGCACACCAATCAGGTAGTCGCCCGCAACCAGGTCCGCATCGAGCGCGTAGAACGCGCCGTCGACCCGTAACAAGCCCTCGAGCTTGCCGCGCTCCGCGGAGACGCTCAGCTTCGCGAAGTCGCGCCCGGAGTTTCCTTCAACGCGCCCGCCATAAGCCGTGAAGCGCGGCGCCGCTGCGCCCACGCGCGCGCCACGCGCATCCACTTCGAGCACGCCGTAATTCTCACCCTGCAGCGGCTGCGGCGTGAAGGCGATCTCCACGTTGCGCAGCTTCGTGGGGATCACGATGCGCAGCGATCCCGCTTCGGCGAACGCCGCCTGCTCGTACGCGCCGAGCGGCGCCCAGCTCTCGAACGCGGCCAGCGGCACGGGTGACGGGGCCTGCGCCGCTGCGCTTGTGGCAGCGAGCAGAGCGCCAGCGATCCAGCCGATCCAAGGGTTCGTTCGCATCCGGAGACCCCGCTTGCGAGGACACCTTTGCGTTTCGGATTCTCTCCCGGCCCGAAGTGTGCTGATTGTCGCCGCAGCGCGTGCGCAGTGGCAAGCAGATTCCCGCTAGCGTGCGAAACCTTCCATCAGGAGTTGCACATGAGCGACGCGTTGGCCGTGATCCGAGAGTTCTGGCGCATCCAAGATGCCGACGACTACACGAAGCTCGTTCCGCTCTTTTCCGAGGACGCGGTGCTCGAAGACCCGGTCTACGGAACCTTCCGCGGCAATCAGGCGATCGGCGCGTTCATGACCAAGATGGTGAGCGAAATGCGCGCGCGGAAGACGCGCTTTCGCGCGATCGAGATCGCGGGCAGCGGCGAGACGGGCTGGGCGCAGTGGGTGGCCGAGACGCCGGCCGGCGAGATCCACGGGGTCGGCGTCTACCGGACGCGCGGCGACAAGATGACTTATTACCGCGACTACATGAACGCGCCCGCGCCGAAGCCGAGCTGAGCGCAAGCTGCACCAACGCGGTAGCCAGCGGGCGCGCAGCTACCGCCCCTACTTGTCCGTCTCGATGATCGCCTTGTTCACGACGCCGCTGAAGAAATCGTTGCCCTTGTCGTCGACGATGATGAACGCCGGGAAGTTCGCAACGTCGATTCGGAAGATCGCCTCCATGCCGAGCTCGGGATACTCGATCGTCTCGACGCGGCGAATGCATTCCTGCGCGAGGATCGCAGCGGGGCCGCCGATCGAGCCCAAGTAGAAGCCGCCGTGCTTCTTGCAAGCGTCGGTCACCGCTTTGCTGCGGTTGCCCTTGGCGAGCGTCACGAAGCTGCCGCCGTGCTGCATGAACAGATCGACGTAGGAGTCCATGCGGCCTGCGGTGGTGGGGCCGAACGAGCCTGAGACCATGCCCACCGGCGTCTTCGCGGGACCGGCATAATAAATCATGCTGTCCTTGATGTACTGCGGGAGCCCGAGGCCCTGATCGATGCGCTCCTTCAGCTTCGCGTGGGCGATGTCGCGCGCGACGATTAGCGAGCCGCTGAGCGCGAGCCGCGTCTTCACGGGGTAGCGCGAGAGCTGCTTGCGGATCTCGCTCATCGGCTGGTTGAGATCGATCTGCACCACTTCGCCGCCGAGCTCTTGGTGCGTCGCTTCGGGCAAAAACTGCGCCGGGTTCGTCTCGAGCTTTTCGAGGAACACGCCCTGCTTGGTGATCTTGCCCTTCGCCTGACGGTCCGCGGAGCACGAGACGCCGATGCCGACGGGCAGCGATGCGCCGTGGCGCGGCAAGCGAATCACGCGCACGTCGTGGCAGAAATACTTCCCGCCGAACTGCGCGCCGATGCCGATGCGCTGCGAGAGCTTGAAGATCTGCTCCTCGAGCCCACGATCGCGGAACGCGCGCCCGTGCTCGTTGCCCGTGCTCGGCAGCGAATCCAGATAACGCGTGCTCGCGAGCTTCACCGTCTTCAGGTTGAACTCGGCGCTCATGCCGCCAATCACGATCGCCAGGTGATACGGCGGACACGCCGCGGTCCCCAACGACTTCATCTTCTCTTCGAAAAACTTCAGCACGCCCTCGGGATTCAGCATCGCGCGCGTCTCTTGATACAAGAACGACTTGTTCGCCGAACCGCCGCCCTTCGTGATGAACAAGAACTCATACTCATCGCCCGGCTTCGCGTACAGCTCGATCTGCGCAGGCAAATTGCTGCCCGTGTTCCTCTCTTCGTACATCGTGATCGGCGCCATCTGCGAGTACCGCAGGTTCGTCCCCGTGTACGTGTCATAAATCCCATGCGCGAGCGCCTCTTCGTCATCCGCGCCCGTAAAAACGTTCTCGCCCTTCTTCCCGATCACGATCGCCGTGCCCGTGTCCTGACAACTCGGCAAGTTCATGCCCGCCGAAACGTTCGCGTTCTTCAGCATCTCCAGCGCCACAAAGCGATCGTTCTCCGAAGCCTCCGCATCGTCGAGAATCAACCGCAACTGCTTCAAATGCCCCGTCCGAAACAAATGCGAAACATCCCGCACCGCCGCCGCCGCAAGCATGCGCAGCGCCTCCGGCTGCACGACGAGAATCTCGCGCCCGCCGAGTTGTTGGGTCGAGACGTGCTCGCTGCCGAGCGACCGATACTCGGTCTCATCCTCGCCCAACTCGAACAACTCTTGGAAATGAAAGCCCGCCATCAATCTTCTCCCGAAGCAAGCAAACCAAAATCGCATCCTAGCGGCGCAGCCACGCGGCGAGCGCGCCTCAACGGCGCGCGAGCCGCGCTTTCCCACCCATCAGTTCGTGTGAGGGATCCCTGCACAAGGCAAGCGGACGGGGTCGGGGGCCGGCGGAGCGGAAGTAAAGCGGAGCAGGAAACGCTGGACCGAGAAGGGCTCCGGAACTCCGAGCATCGGTTCACCCCGATAGTCACAGCGAGATGGGATGAGGGAGCCAGCCTCCGCCGCAGTACCCAGTGAGGGTCTGCACATCCATAACGGGCTCGAGGCCCCAAGGAGACTGGCTCCATGGCGAACGGTATCACGACGATGCTGACGATCGGGATCGACCTCGGCGACCGGCACAGCGAGGTCTGCGTGCTCGGCAGCGAGGGCGAAGTGAAGAAGCGCTTCAGCGTCGCGACGACGCGCGAGG
>JANNRF010000300.1:0-2567 GCA_031401135.1 Deltaproteobacteria bacterium
GTCGTCTGAATCATGCGGATGTTGAAGTCGACACCGGCGGCGAGCGGCGCGCCGAGCTTCAGCGGGAAGTGCATCATGATGTCGGCCGCGGTGAACTCCGCGCCCGCGAAGTAGGGGCGCTTCGCGAGTGTGTTCTCGGCGTAGTGCAGCACGCGCTGCGAGCCGGTGCGCGAGCCCGCGAGGCCCGGAATTTCGAGCTTTGGCGGCGGCGTTACGCCGGCATCCTCGATCACTTTTGTTAGGCGCCGCTCGGCCGCGTCCACCATGATCTTCGCGAGCGCCGTGCCCTCGGCGAAGTGCAGGAACTCGAGGTACGCGGGGAAGCTCGGCGCGTCCGGCGCGGGGCGCAGGCTCGAACCCTTCCCGTACTTGTGGAGCAGGTACTCGAGAATCGCACTCGACTCGACCATCACGACGTCGCCGTCCTCGACGATCGGCGTCATGCGCATCTCGTGATGCTTCTCGAGCGCGACCAGCGAGCCGAGGATGTCGCCCTGGATGAAGTCGAGCTCGTACGGAACGCCGAGCTCTTCGAGCAGCCACGCGACGCGCTCGGAGCGGCGGCCCTCAATGTGGCGGATGACGATCATTGGCGTTCTCCTTGGTGCTGGCGCAGCACGCTAACCCAAGCGCGCGCGGTCTAGGCGAGCCGCTTCCCCATCTTCTGATGCTCGATGCCCGCTTCGAAGAAGCGTGGCCCGCTGCTCGCCCAGCCCAGCTTCTCGTAGAACGCGACCACTGCGGCCTGGGCGTGGAGCACGAGATCGCGCGCTTCGATGCTGCGCGCGTGCGCCTCGACGCCGTCCATTAGGTCGCGGCCGAGGCCTGTGCCGCGCAACTCCGGTAGCACCGCCACGCGCTCGACTTTGTGCTGCGCGCCGTAGGCGCGCAGGCACGCGCAGCCGATCGCACGCCCGTCTGCGGCGCGCGCGAGGAAGTGCGTGCGCTCGGCGTCGTGGCCGTCGAGTTCGTCAGCCTCGAGCACGCCCTGTTCGCCGATGAACACGCGGCGGCGAATCGCTACGGCCTCTTCGGGCGCGCGCCCTTCGTAGCGTTCGACCGTGATCGCCCTCATGCGGAGAATCCTCGCGCGAACGGCGCGGCTTCGCGACTCTGCGTGGCGTGAACTTCTTCGCGCACGCTTACCTCGCCACGGAACGCAGCGCCGACGCCGCGTTCGTGCTCGGCGCGATGCTGCCGGATCTGTGCGCGTTCGCGGGGATGCGGCTTGGCGCGACGCCAGCCGCCGCGCTGGGCGACGGCGTGCGCTTCCATCGCGCGACCGACGCGCTGTTTCATGCGAACGGCGCCTTCAACGCGCGCTGCGCGCAGCTCGCGGATGCATTGCATGCACGCGGCGTGCGGCGCGGCCCGGCGCGCGGCGTAGCGCATGTGGCGCACGAGTTGTTGCTGGACGGCTGGCTCGCAGGCGAGGCGGGCGTGCCGGCGCTCTATCGCTGCGCCCTGGGCGATGCGGCTCGATTGTTAGGTGACGGCGACCTGGCCTCGGGCGCCAGCGCTGACATCAGCGCAGTGTGCGCGCGCCTTCACGCAGCGCCCGTGCCCGAAGCCTACGCAGATGCCGCGTTCGTGTGTGCTCGCGTCGAGCGCGCGCTCGCGTCGCGGCCGTATCTCGCGCTCGCGGCAACGGAGTTGAGCGCAGTCGCGAACGCACTTCGCGACGCGGCGACTGAGAGCGCGCTGTGGGCGCCGAGCGCGCTCGCGAGCGTGGCTCGCGCACTCGACAATGAACGCGCAAAGGAGATCCATTGAAGATCGACGCAGGCCTGATGAGTCCCGATCTGAGCGCCACTGGCGCCGCAGCAGCGCGTCTCGAAGCGCAAGGTTTCGGTGCGGCCTGGAGCTTCGAGAGCGCGCACGACCCGTTTCTCCCGCTCGTGCTCGCGTCGCAAACGACGCAGCGCATCGAACTCGGCACCGCGGTGGCAATCGCCTTCGCGCGCAACCCAATGACTGTCGCGCAGCTCGCCTGGGACGTGCAGACGATCGCGCGCGGGCGGTTTCTGCTCGGCCTCGGCACGCAGATCCAGCCGCACATCGAGAAGCGCTTCTCGATGCCGTGGTCGCGGCCCGCCGAGCGCCTGCGCGAATTCGTGCTCGCGCTGCGCGCGATCTGGCGCAGCTGGGAGACGGGCGAGCGCCTCTCGTTCCGCGGCGAGTTCTACACACACAGCCTGATGACTCCGTTCTTCAACCCCGGCTCCAACAAGTTCGGTGCACCGCCAGTCTTCCTGGCGGGCGTCGGCCCGCGCATGGTAGAAACCGTCGGCGAGGTGGGCGACGGCTTCCTCGTGCACCCGCTGCATTCGCCGAGCTTTCTCGAAGCCGTGACGCTGCCCGCGCTCGATCGCGGCCTCGCGAAGAGCGGCCGCGCACGCAAAGACATCGCGATCTCGTGCCAGACAATCGTCGCGATGGGCGCGAGCGACGCGCAGATCGAAACCGCGCGCCAAAAGGCCCGCGGGCAGATCTCGTTCTACGGCTCGACCCCCGCGTATCGCGGCGTGCTCGAACACCACGGCTACGGAGGAATTCACCCCGAGCTG
>JANNRF010000301.1:0-7937 GCA_031401135.1 Deltaproteobacteria bacterium
ACGTTCCGCGGCCTGCCCGAGCCCGAGATCGCGCAGATGCTCGGCGGCAACACCGCTCGCTTCTACGGCTTCGACGCCGAGAAACTCGCGCCGATCGCCTCGCGCATCGGCCCCGAGAAAAACAGCTTCGGGGACGTTCCGTAAGAAAGTTAAGTTGTTCCTCCGGGGAGTTTCTTGACTTTCTTACGGAACGTCCCCGCCTAAGGAGATTCGATGAGCAAGCTTCGATATGTCCGCAGCCTCGAGCAGATCAAGTTGGCGCGAGAGGCGAACCCCGAGTTCTTGCCGAGCACGGTGCGCTCGATTCGCTGCGTGTACGAGACGGACGCGCGCGTCGCCGCGGCACTCTTGCCCAAGCCGCTCGAACTCGCGCGGCCGGAGATCGCGGTGACGTTCTCGCACGTCGCGATGCACCTCTCGCCGGAGCGCACGCTCGAGATCGGCTCCGCGATCGTGGGCGTCACCGCGCGCTACGACGGGGTCGAGGGCAAGTACCTCGTGACGATGCCGATGACTACCGAGCAGGCCGTAATTGGTGGCCGCGAGACCTACGGCGAACCGAAGAAGATCGCGCAGATCGCGTTCGCGAAAGAGGGCGCGCGCGTCAGCGCGAGCGTCACGCGCATGGGCGTGACCTACCTCTCCGTAACAGGCACGGTGGGCGCCGCGCTCGGCGCGCGCGAGTTCGTGGAGTACGGCTATTGCGTCAAAGCCTCGCCGAGCTGCGAGCAAGAGCGCGCGCTCGACGGCGACCCGCTGCTGGTGCGCCTCGAATGGCGGCATAAGCACTCGGGCGCGTGGCAGGTGGACGGCGGCCAGCTCACGCTCGGCGAATCGCCCTTCGACCCGGTCGCCGACATTCCGGTGAAGCGCCTTCTGCGCTGCGAGTACGAAGAGGGCGGCAGCCAGAGCAACGGCAAAGTGCTGCGCTCGATCCCGGGTGACTGGTTCCTGCCGTTCCTGCACGGCCGCTATGACGACGCCTCCGGCATCGGCATTGAGATCTAACGAGCCCGCGAGATGACCGAGTTCTCAGGCAGGACCGCCGTAATCACCGGCGGCGCGAGCGGCATCGGGCGCGCGATCGGGGCGCGCTTCGCTCGCGCGGGCGCGACGATCGTGCTGCTCGATGTCGAGGCGAAAGCGCTCGACGCCGCGGTGGCGGCGCTGCGGGCCGAGGGCGCGAACGTCTCGGGCGTCGTCTGCGACGTAACGAAGTTCGAGTCCGTGCAAGCCGCCGAGCGCGAAGTCATCGCGCGTCACGGAAGAGTGCACATGCTCTTCAACAACGCCGGCGTCGGCGCACACGAAGACGTGCCAATCTGGGAGCTGCCGCTGAACGACTGGCGCTGGGTGTTCGCCGTGAACGTGTTCGGCGTGATCCACGGCATCAAGGCGTTCGTGCCGGGCATGCTCGCGCACGGCGAGGCCGGGCACGTCGTGAACACGTCCTCTGGCAACGGCGGCCTGGTCGTTGTGCCCAGCACGCCGAGTTACTCCGCGAGCAAGGCCTCCGTCTCGATGATTACGGAGACGCTGCACCTCCAGCTCACCATGCAGCAGGCGAAGCTGCGCGCGCACGTGCTCTATCCCGGCCCGCACATCGTCTCGTCCGGCATTTTTGACGCGAGACGCAACCGCCCCGCCGAGTTCGCGCGCGAGGCGCCGCAGGTGCAGCCGCCGGTCACGCTCGAGATGCTGAAGCAGTTCGCCGCTTCTCAGGGCCGCGCGTTCGAGGCGACCACGCCCGAAGAAGTCGCCGAGCACGCTTATCAGGGAATCGTGCGCGGCGACTACTTCATCCTGCCGGGCACGCCCGAGAGCGAGGCGCGCATGCGCGAACGCTTCGAGGGCGTGCTCGCGCGGAAGAATCCGACGCCGGCGTTCTGAGCGCGCGCCCCGCAGAGAAGCTGTGCGCGTCACTTCCCGACGCCGGGGTAGAGCCCGAGATAGATCACGGTGAAGTCGATAGTGTTCGAGACGAAGTGTGCGGTGATGGGCACTGCGAGATTGCGCCCTGTCGCGAGGTAGAGCGCGCCGAGCAAGATGCCCGCGAGCGTCGTCTCGATCACGCCTGTCAGCCCCTGATAAAGATGGGCGAGGCCAAAGCCCACGTTCACCACGATCAGCGCGCCGATCCACGCCCGCGGCGTTCCGCCCAACAAGCCCGCGACGCGCGGCAACGCGTAGCCGCGCCAGACGAGTTCCTCGCCGAAGGCCGCGAGCACGAGATTCAGCGCGAGGTAGATCGCGAGCAGCGCCTCGTTGCCGACGAGTTCGTCGAAGTGATCGAGGTTCGGGTACTCGCCCGTGAGCGCGACCAGCAACTCCTGCGTGACGAAGAACTCGAGCCCGAACATCGCGACGCCAGTCGCGGCTCCGATCGCGAGGGCGCGCGGCCACGCGGGCGGAAGCGCGAGGCCCGCGGAGCGCCAGCTGACGCCGCGCAGGCGAAGCGACGCCCACGCAATCGGAAACAGGAAGATCGTCTTCGAGATCGGGACGTAGCCCGCTTGATCGCCCCAGAAGACTGCACCGAACAACGCGAGCTCGGCGGCAAACAGCGCGAGCCACGGCGAACCGTACTTCGCTCCCCGGTGGTCCATTCCTCGGACTCCTCAGCGACCGCAGCGCGCAAATGCGCCGCCTTCGCGCGCTACGCCACGCTTTCACTCTACGTTCGAGCCGCGCAAACCTTGCGGGCCGCCCCGTAGCGCGGTTCCGTCTCGCCCTTCGAGGAGAACCCATGCAGCTCGGCATTCTCGCGCCCGCGAACTCCCCCATCGCAACACCCGAGTTCGTAACAGCTCTCGGCGTTGGCGTTGAGGAGCGCGGCTTCCACTCGGTGTGGGCGCCAGAGCACGTCGTGCTGTTCGACGAGTACGCCTCGAAGTATCCGTACACGCCCGACGGCCGCATCGGCGGCGGGCCGGAGATGGGGCCGCTCGAGCCGTTCGTCTCGCTCTCATTCCTGGCGGCCGCGACCAAACGCGTGCGCCTCGGCACCGGTGTGCTGCTCGTGCCGCAGCGCAACCCGGTGTACACCGCGAAATCCGTCGCGTCGCTCGATTGGTTATCAGGCGGGCGCGTCGATCTCGGGGTCGGCGTCGGCTGGCTGCGCGAAGAGTTCGCCGCGCTGAGCGTGCCCTGGGAACGGCGCGGCGACCGCACGCGCTCCTACGTGAACGTGCTGCGCACGCTCTGGCGCGACGACATCTCCGCCTACAAGGACGAGTTCTACGACTTGCCGAGTTGCCGGCAGTTCCCGAAGCCGTTGCAGAAGCCGAACCCGCCGATCTTGTTTGGTGGCGAGAGCGATGCCGCGCTCGCTCGCGTCGCAGAAATCGGCGATGGCTGGTACGGCTTCAACCTAACACCCGAGACCGCGCGCGAGCGCATCGCGCAGCTCGATTCGCGCCTCGCGCGCGCGGGCCGTAAGCGCTCGGACGTGCGCATCTTCGCGACGCCGAACTGGAGGGAGCCGCTCGCGCCCGAGCGGCTCGCGCAGTTCCGCGATGCGGGCGTGGAGCAGCTGATTATTACGCTGACCGCGCGCAGCAAAGACGATCTGCTGCGCAAGCTCGACACCGCCGCGAAGCTCGTGCCGGTTGCGGCGGCGCTGTAGCCGCCCTACGTAGCTGAAGCAGGGAGCGAGAGACGCTTGAGCGCGATTCATCTGCTGCGCCACGGGCAATCCACGTGGAACGCGGACGGCCGCTGGCAAGGCCACGGCGATCCGCCGCTTACCGAACTCGGCGCCGCGCAGGCGCGCGAAGCGGCGGCGCGGCTGGCGGATGCGCGCATTGAGCACGTCGTCACTAGCGACCTACGCCGCGCGCTCGAAACGGCGGCGATCGTAGGCGCGCTGCTCGGCCTAACACCCGAGCCCGACGCAAGCTGGCGCGAGCGCGACATCGGCACTTGGACGGGCTTCACACGCGAACAGATCGCTGCGCAGTGGCCGGAGGACTACGCGCGCTTTCGCTCGCACGATGCGCACGCGCGCCCCGGCGGCGGCGAGAGCGACGCGATGCTGCGCGTTCGCGCGCACGAGGCGCTCGCCCCGCTGCGCGCACGCTACGCGGGCGTGCGCGTGCTGGTCGTCACGCACCGCGGCATCGCGCGCATGCTCGCGCCGGAGACGCCGCTCGCGAATGCGGAGAGCTGTGTCATTGCGGCGTGAAGGGGCTGCGAACCGGGGTAGGATGCGCGTTGCTTCCAAGGAGCCCGCCATGCCCTATGCCGCCGGCAGAACGTTTCACGACGCCGACTCCCATCTCATGGAACTCGGCGGCTGGCTCGCGAAGTACGCCGACCCCGGCGTGCGCGAGAAGATTCGACCGCTCTACTTGGGCGGCGCGGATGCGATCGCGGACAAGGCGCTCGCCGACGCCGAGCGCCGCCGCGGCGATCCCGAAGCGGCCCGCGTGCTCGAGAACGACCTAATGGGTCCCAAAGGTTGGGGCGCGCTCGGCGCCTTCGACCCGCAGGAACGGAGCCGCGCGCTCGACCTGCTCGGATTCTCCTCGCAACTCGTGTTCAGCACTTTCGCTGCGACGCAATTCTTGGGCGACGACCTCGATCTCACGTACGGCGGCACGCGCGCCCACAACCGCGCGATCGCGGACTTCTGCGCGCACGACGCGCGGCTCGTCGGCGTCGGCTTCGTGCCGTGGGGCGATCCCAAGCGCGTGCGCGAGGAAGCGGAGGAAGCGATCCGGCTCGGCTGCGGCGCGATCCTCGTGCCCTCGCACCCGGCGGCGAAGCTCTCGCCCGCGCATCCCGATTACCACCCGTTCTGGGCGCTCCTCCAAGAGGCCGGCGTCCCGTTCATGACGCACGTCGGCGGCGGCGGGCGCCCGCTCCACCGCGCTTTCCATAACAATGGCAAGCCGCCTACTACGGATTTCCTCGGCGGCGGCGAGAACATCCGCAGCAAAGACTTCATGGCGCTGCACAACGCACCCGAGACCTTCCTCTCGTGCATGGTGCTCGACGGCTTGTTCGAGCAGTTCCCGCGCCTGCGCGGCGGCTGCATCGAGCAAGGCGCGCTCTGGGTGCCGGCATGGCTCAGGCGCCTCGACATCGCGCAGCAGACCTTCTCGAAGACCGAACCCGCGCTGCGCCTGCCGCTGAGAGCGAGTGATTATGTGCGCCGCCAGCTGAAATTCACGCCGTTCCCCACGGAGCCCGTCGGCTGGCTGATCGAGCAGGCCGGCGAGGAACTGTTCCTGTTCTCCTCCGACTACCCGCACCCCGAAGGCGGCCGCGATCCGCTCGCGCGCTTTGAGGGCTCGCTGCTGGGCATCTCCGAAGCGGCGAAGGCGAAGTTCTATGCGGAGAACTATGCGGCGATGATGCGGCTGTGAGATGAGCCGCACTTCCTCTTCGTCACGCTGAGAAGTCGAGCGGGCTCTTCACGCCGCGACCGCCGCGGTTCAGCACGTGCGTGTAGATCATCGTCGTCTGCACGCTGCGGTGTCCGAGCAGCTCCTGCAGCGTGCGAATGTCGGTGCCGGCTTCGAGCAGGTGCGTCGCAAAGCTGTGGCGCAGCGTGTGACAGCTGGCCGGCTTCGCGATTCCGGCGCTGGCGACCGCGCCTTTCACGGCGCGCTGAATCACCGTCTCGTGAAGGTGGTGGCGTCGCTCAGTGTGCGCATCCGGATCGAAGTAGCGGCGCGTCGCCGGGAAGACCCACTGCCATGGCCACTCGCGCGGCGCGTTCGGGTACTTGCGGGCGAGCGCGCCCGGGAGTGGGACTGCGCCGAAACCTGCAGCGAGATCGCGCGCGTGCAGCTGGCGCACAGCGATGAGGTGTTGCAGCAACGGCGCCCGCGTTGCCTCCGGCAGCGGCGCCACGCGGTCCTTCGCGCCCTTCGCCTGCCGCAGCCGAAGCTCGCGCTGCTCGAAGTCGACGTCCTTCACGCGCAGTGTGAGCGCCTCGAGCAAGCGCAGGCCGGCCCCATACAGGAGGCCCGCGACGAGCCACTCGACTCCGCGCAGCTGCGCCAGTAGCGCGCGCGCCTCGCCGCGCGAGAGCACGACCGGCAAGTGCCGCGAAGGGCGCGCCCGCACCGCGCCCGCGAGCCCCTCGAGTTCGCGACCCAACACCTCGCGGTAGAGAAACACCAGCGCGTTCAACGCTTGATTCTGCGTCGAAGCCGCGACGCCGCGCGCCACCGCTAGGGAGGTCAGGAATGCGACGACCTCCTCGCTCCCCATTTCATCCGGATGCCGCTTCTCGTGAAACAGAATGAAGCGCCGGATCCAGTCCACGTACGCCTGCTCGGTGCGCGGGCTTCGGTGCAACAGCCGCAGCCGCGAGCGAACCCGGTCCAAGAGCCGCGGCGCGTGCGCCCGCGCGTTCGCGTCCATCGCTTCGCCTCGCCGCGACGGGAACTCGCGGCACGCCGGGGTGGCTGCCAACAGCCTATGCGCGAGACGCGCTCCCCGCTGCCTTTGCTCGCAAACGCAGCGAAGGAAAAGGCAGCAGCCGAACGCAACCGGACGCGTCTTTACCGGTCCCGACGCCTGTGGACGCCGGAGTTTGCCGTTGCACTGCAGTGTTTGCGGGGAGAGAATGGCCGCGTCGGCTGGAACTCAGCGCGAAGGCTGGTCAGTCCATTACCTGTTAGGCCGCACTAGAGTCGCCATGTCAACGCTGCGTGATGACCTCCTTCAGCGATACAGAAATGGCATTCGCAGCTTCCGCGGCGAGGATTTCGATTCCGAGCAAATGGACCTCCGCCGCGCGAATTTGACTGGCGCGGACTTTTCCGAGTGCTTCATCTCGGCGGACTTCAGCGACGCCAACCTTGAGGAGTGCCGCTTCGTCCGTGCGAATGTGAAGTGCTGCGACTTCCGGGGTGCCAATCTCCGCGGTGCCAGCTTTGCCGAGGCTGCGATCGATGGAGCCGAGTTCGATCAGCCCGGGCTCGTAGCCGCCGACTTTGAAGGGGCATCCGAACAGGGGCATGTCTATGCATCCGGAGAGAAGCCCGTGCGGGGCTAGCGGATCGGATTGCGCGCGGCCTAACACGTATGGGTCCGGTGTTCGTCAAGGGGTAGTTCTCTCCTGCCGCGGCCGAAGGCCGCTCCTCTTCGGTGATGGTCTCTCCTCGGGGTCTGACTTCGCTTCGGTTTCTGGCGCGGCGTTCGAAACGCTGCACCCAACACGTATCGAGGCTCACGCCGTGCGCTCGTGGCGCCGCAGCGGGGAGTGTTGCTCCTCGGCCTAGAAGCTCATCCGTTCCCTCATGCCGTCCTCTTCATGACGTCGAGCTCGTAGCTCCGTTGTTCGCAGGCTCGGGGGAGGGGCAGCGCCGTCGAGGCGAGAGATGTGGTTGGCGATGGAGCGAGGGCGGCGTCCATTCAAGGCAAGCGGGCTGCCGGACGTGGGGCTCCCGATCGTGCGCTCGCGCTCGGTGGCGCAAGGGTTCGCCGCGATCCCAGTCGAGCTCGGTCCTTGCTGGCTCCCGTTAGGCATCAGGCTCGCCGCCCTCGCTCGCATCACGCGTTCGCCGTGGCGAAGAACTTCTTCGCGTCGAAGGGTTTCTCGCGCAGCAACACGTAATAGGCCGCGCGCCCGATCTTGTGCGCGAGGATCGAGAGCGCCTTGCCCTTGCCGTGGCGCTTGGTGAGCCGCGCGAGCAGCGCCTTCGCCTCCACCGAGTGGCGCACGAACAGCACCGCCGCCTCGCTGAAGGCCCACTTCAGGTGCACGTTGCCCATCTTCGCGCCGCTGGTTCCCTTGCGTTTGCCGGCCGACTCCTTCGCGCACTTCACCAGCCGCGCGTAGCTCGCGAACTGCTGCACGCGCTCGAAGCGCGCGATGTCGTGCAGCTCGTACACGATGGTCATCCCGAGCACCGGGCCGATGCCGGGGATCGAGCGCAGCAGGTGGAAGCCGCTCGGCGCCTCGCGCTTGGTCTTTCGCA
>JANNRF010000302.1:0-21115 GCA_031401135.1 Deltaproteobacteria bacterium
GCGCTGATCGCGGCGGCGGGGCCGAGCACGCGGCTGCTCGCGCTCGACGTTGCGCGCGAGCGCGTCGCTGCGAGCGCTGCGCTCCCGGCGGGCGCGGGCGGCGAACCGAGCGCGTGGCCCGCGCGTCTCCCGCGCGAGAGCGATGCGCGCTGGTTCGCGGCGCTCGGGCTCGCGAAGCACGCGAGCATGGAGGCGCACGAGTGAACACCGAGATCTGTGCAACCGATCTCACGCGCGAGTTCGACGCCGCGGCTTGCCTCGCCCTAATCGATGCCTACGCGCGCGATCCAATGGGCGGCAGCGCGCTGCTGCGTGCGGAAGTGCGCGCGCGCCTCGTGCCCGATCTGCGCGAACGCATCGCGCGCGGCACAGCGGTCGTGCTGATCGCGCGGCGCGGCGGCGCCGCCATGGGCATCGCGGTGTGCTTCGTCGGCTACTCGACCTTCCACGCGCGCCCGCTGCTCAACCTGCACGATCTCGCCGTATTGCCCGAGGCGCGCGGCACGGGCCTCGGCCAGGCGCTGCTGGCCGCCGTCGCAGCGCAGGCTCGCGCGCTCGGCTGCTGCAAAGTGACGCTCGAGGTGCGCGAGGACAACATGCGCGCACGGCGCGTGTACGAGCACGTCGGCTTCGCCGATTACTCGGCAGCCAGCTCGGCAGCCAGCTCGGCAGCGGACTCGGCAGCGGACTCGGCGTTGGGCTCGGCCACGCGCACGCTGTTCCTCGAGCAGAAGCTCTGAGCGCCGAACTCGCGCTCTGGGTACTGGCGGCACTGCTCGTCGCGCTCGGTCTCGCGGGCTTGTTATTACCCGCCTTGCCCGGCGCGCCGCTCTTGTTCGCGGGCTTGGTTGCTGCGGCGTGGGCAGAGGACTTCGCGTACGTCGGCTGGGGCTGGCTCGCGCTGCTCTTGGTCCTCGCCGCACTCACCTACGCGGTCGACTTCGCCGCCAGCGCGCTCGGCGCGAAAAAGTTCGGGGCCTCGCCACGCGCCGTAATTGGCGCCGCGCTCGGCGGGCTCGCGGGCATCTTCTTCGGCCCGCTCGGGATCATCCTCGGCCCGTTCGTGGGCGCCGTGCTCGCGGAGCTCTCGCTGCGCCGCGATTGGGCGAGCGCCCAGCGCGCAGGCTTCGGCGCGACGCTCGGCCTCGCGCTCGGCGCCGTCGCGAAACTGGCGCTCGCTTGCGCGATGCTCGGCATCTTCGCGGCGGTGCGTTTCACGTGAGCGCCGCGGCCTCCGCCCAGCCTGTGCCGCGCGACGGGGGTAGAGTTCTCCGCACATGCGCACCCTAATTTTTTCAGCCCTGCTGCTCTCGAGCGCTGCCGCTTTGGGCGAATCACCGAGCGATCCGGCCGCCGCCGTCGATGCCTTTCACGCTGCACTCGCTGCCGGCGATGCGGCCCGCGCCGAAGCGCTGCTCGCGCCCGATGCGATCGTGCTCGAGAGCGGCTTCGTGGAGACGCGCGCGGAGTATCTGAGCCACCACCTCGCGGCGGACATCGCGTTCGCGCGCGAGGTGAAGCAGCTGCGAAGCGAGGTGCGCGTCACGCAGGAAGGCGACTTCGCGTGGCTGAGCGCGAAGACGCGTAATGCGGGCACGTACCAGGGCCGCACGAACGATTCCGAGGGCGCGGAGTTGATCGTGCTCGCGCGCGACGCTGCGGGCTGGCGCATTCGCGCGATTCATTGGTCGTCTCATGAGCGCAAGCCCGCGCCGTGACGGCGCAGCACGGGCCGCGCGGCCACGCGAGGTGCTCGTTAGGCTGAGCCGCATTCGCTCGAAGGGGCTTCCGTGTTCAAGACCTGTCCGCGCTGCAATGCCGAGTTCCTTCCGCACGTGAGCGAGTGCCCTGATTGCCGCGTCTCGCTGCGGCACGGCGACGCAGCCGGGTTCACCGCCATTGGCCTTCGCGAGCTGACGCGCGAAGCGGAGCCAACCGAAGCCCGTGAGATGCTCGACCCGGTGTTATTGCGCGGCGGCGAGGTCGCGGAGTTGCGCCAGATCGCGGAGCGCTTGGCGGAGGCGAGCCTGCTGTGCGCGATCGACACGGACCCGCCGGGTGTCGGCATTACTGGCTCGCAGCAAGCTTCGAGGCGAGGGCAGTTCGGGCGCGACGTGCGCCTTGCAGTTTACGTGCAGCGCAGTGATTACGCGGAAGCGGCCGCGGTGCACGAAGCATGGATCGCGGAAACGGTGCCCGACGCCGCGCTCGCGCGGGCGACGGGCGCGCTCGAGAAGTGCCCCGGTTGCGACGAACCGCTCGCGCTGAGCGCAGCCGCGTGCGCCTCATGCGGGCTCGAGTTCCCGGAGATGCAGCCAGCGTGCCCCGCGTGCGGGCAAGCCGTAACGCCAGAGGCCGAGAGCTGCCCCAGCTGCGGCCACCGCCCGTGAAGCGCAGCGCGGCCGGCGCGTTCGTGCTGTTCGCAGCGCTGGCGGGGCTGGTTGCACTTATCAGGGATCGCCCCGCCCCGGCGAGCGCTGACGAGCGCGGCGTGGAGGACGTGGTGCTGCTGCACGGGCTCGGCCGCACCGACCGCGCGATGCGCCCGCTCGAAGACGCGCTGACGCGCGCGGGCTATCGCGTACACAACCTCAGGTATCCATCCCTCGCAAAGGAGCCCGACGAGCTGGTGGCGCTGCTCGCCGTGCAGATCGAGGCGTGCTGCGCGCGCGCCGAAAGGCTGCACTTCGTCACGCATTCGCTCGGCGGTCTGCTCACGCGCGCAGTACTCGCAGAGCACCCGCGCGCGAGCCTCGGCCGCGTCGTGATGCTCGCGCCGCCTAACAATGGCAGCGAGTACGGCGATCTCGCGCGCGAGGCGAAGCTCACCAGCGCCAGGCTCGTGCCGCCGGCGATCGCCGCGCTCGGCACCGATCCGGCCAGCTTCGCGCTGCGGCTGCCGCCGCCGAGTTACCCGGTGGGCGTGATCGCAGGAACGCGCAGCCTGAACCCGCTCGACGCGGTGCTCGAGAACGGCGAGAGTGACGGCGCCGTTTCCGTCGAGAGCGCGCAGCTGCCGGGCATGACTGATTTCATCACCGTCAACAACACCCACTCGTCGATCCGCCGCGACCCGGCGGTGCACGCGCAAGTGATCGCGTTCCTGCGCAACGGGCGCTTCAATCACAGCGAACCCGGCGTAGAGCCCGTCAACGAGGAGAACCCATGAGCTCCAGCGATCTCGTGCTGCACATGTTCCCGGCTTCCCATTACAACGAGAAAGCGCGCTGGGCGCTCGATTGGAAGGCGCTGCCGCACACGCGCATTCCGTACCTGCCCGGCCCGCACATGCTGGCGATCAAGCGCTTATCAGGGCAAGCGCAGACGCCCGTGCTGGTGATGAAGGGCCGCGCGATCGCGGGCTCGGCGCGCATCATCGACGAACTCGAGCGCGCTCACCCGCAGCGCCCGCTGTATCCGGAAGACGCGGCCGCGCGCGAGCGCGCGCTCGAAGTGCAGCGGCGCTTCGACGACGAGGTGGGCCCTGCTGTGCGCACCGTCGTGTTCGGAGGGCTCGTGCACGAGCTCGGCTACATGTGCGAAGTCTTCACGAAGGGACAGCCCGCGCTGAAGCGCGCGCTGTACCGCGCGACGCTGCCGCTCGTGAAGCCGCTGATCGCGCAGGCCAACGGCGTCAACCCCGAGAACATCGCGCGCGCGGAGGCGCGCACCCAGCAGGCGCTCGAGGAGGTCTTGCGGCTGATCGGCCCGAGCGGGCAGATCGTCGGCGAGATGTTCAGCGTGGCGGACCTAACAGTCGCCGCGCTGTTCGCGCCGCTCGCGAAACTCGCGCACCCCGACATGGCGCGCCCCGCGCAAGTTCCGCCGCGCATGGCGGAGCTCTACGCGCGCTACGAGAAGCACGCCGCCATCCAATGGGTGTGCGAGCAGTACGCCAAGCACCGCCCCGCACCGCGCGAGAAGTAACCACCGCAAGTGGCGATCATGCGCAGGTACGCGGCGGAGGCGATCGGGACGTTCGCGATGGTGTTCGCGGGCACTGGCGCGATCGTGGTGAATGACGTCACGAGCGGGGCGCTGACACATTTGGGTGTCGCTGCGACGTTCGGGCTGGTGGTGGCCGCGATGATCTATGCGGTCGGCGACGTCTCGGGTGCGCACTTCAACCCGGCGGTGACGTTCGGCTTCTGGCTCGCGCGCCGCCTGCCCGGCCGCGAGGTCGCGCCCTACGTCGCGAGCCAGCTCGGCGGCGCGCTCGCGGCGAGCCTCTTGCTGCGCGCACTCTTCGCCGCGCACGCAACCCTCGGCGCAACGCGGCCCGCGGGCAGCGAGGCGCAGAGCTTCGCGCTCGAAGTAGTGATTACGTTCGCGCTGATGTTCGTGATCCTCGGCGTCACCTCCGGCCCGCGCGAGAATGCGTTCGCAGGCGCCGCGATCGGCGCGACGGTGGGCCTCTGCGCGCTGTTCGCGGGTCCGATCTGCGGCGCATCGATGAACCCCGCGCGCTCGCTCGCACCCGCACTTGTTAGCGGCGCGCTTACGAGCTTGTGGATCTACCTGCTCGCACCGTTTGCGGGCTCGGCGCTCGCAGTGGCGGGCTGCCGCGCAGTGCGGGGCGGAGATTGCTGCCGCGAACCCGCGCGCAGTGCTCAGGGCCACTCGTAGCGAACGTCGGGCTCGCTCTCGGGCGCCGGGCTCACGCCGAAGCGAACCGCGCGAAAGCCGCGCGCCTCGTAGAACGCACGAGCGGGCGCGTTGCGCTGAAAGGTGAAGAGCGAGAGGCCCGCGGGTCGTAATGACTTCGCGTGATCGAGCAGGCGCGAGCCGACGCGGCTGTGTTGCTCGCTCGGCTCGACGTAGAGCTGATCGATGTGACTCGCTTCGAGCGCGAGCAGGCCGACGACGCGCTCGCCGCGCAGCGCCAGCCACACCTCGCAGCGCGCGCACACGGAGTCACGGAAGTACGCGAGTTCCTCCTCGCGCGTGTGTGCCTGCTCGATCGCGAGCCACGGGTACGCGCGCTTCTTGCTGCGCGACCAGAGCGCCGCGACTTCAACAGCCTCGCCCGCGCGGATCATTCGCAGTTCGAGCGGGCTCGATTCAACAGTCACGTCGCCAGTGATAGCGTGAGCGCAAGAGCGTTGGAGCTGCCAAACGCGAGGAGGACTCGATGACGCTGCCCGAGATCCGCTCAGAGGAATCGACGGCCGCGCTCGTCGATTACCTGGAAGACCGGATCTATGAGTTCAACGTACAAACGACTGGAATCGCCGATGGCCGCGGGCTCGCGCTGATCGTGCGTGACGACGCGGGACGCGTCATCGCTGGAGCGGTCGGCCACACCTGGGGCGGAACCTGCGAGCTCAAACAAGTCTGGGTGGACGAGCCGCTGCGCCGCGCTGGTCTCGGGCGCGAGCTGTTGCAGCACGCCATTGCCGAAGCCGAAGCGCGCGGCTGCACGCAGTTGTTACTGGCGACGCACAGCTTCCAGGCGCCGCGCTTCTACGCGAAACTCGGCTTCCGCGAACTGCACCGCCTCAGCGACTACCCGCGCGGGCACGCGGAGATCTGGCTGCTTCGCGAGCTCACACCGCGAAGCTGAACTCAGCGAGCTGCCCGGCGCGCAGCGAGCAATGCGAGCACGAGCGCCCCTAACACGCCAGCGACCGCGAGCATGAAGAGCGCATACACCGTCCAGTTCGCGAGCGGGCCGCCAGGCGCGAGGCCGCGCACGCCGGCTACGGCTGCGAGGGACGCCGCGGCGACGTTGCCGTAGCCGGTTGCGAGCGCGCCGATGCGGAACCAGCGCTCTTGTGCGCCTGCGAACCGAAGGTGCGGCGACGCGACACCGAGCAGCACCACCAGCATCCCGTTCAAGAGGCCCTCGAGGTGCGCAGTGCGCCAAGCGCGCTCGGCTTCGACGCCAGCGCCGCCCGTGATCGCGCTCGCGTAGGCGAAGCCGACGAGCAACCCGAGCAGCACGACGATTAGGCCGTGCATCACCAGAAACGAGGCCGTGCGGTTCATCGCGAACTCCTCTTCATGGATTCGAGGCGTCAGTAGTCACTCGCCGACCCGCTCCGTTAGCCAACGGTGGAATTGCCAGTTGCACTTTTCGAGGTGCGAGAGGCGACCTTGCGCCGCGAGTGTGCTGCGCAGTCCCTCCTGCACGCTCGTGCAGGCACGGATGTCTTCTTGGTGAATCGCGTCGACGACTGCGCGAAAACCCTCGGCTTGCTGCTCGCTCGCGTCTGGCGGCACACATGCATGCACGCGCAGCGTGAAGTGCTCGGCCGCGCGCGGGAGGATCTCGTACCACACGCACGAATCCGGATTCGTCGCGAACAGATGCAGTGGGAACGCGCAGCACACGAGGAAGTCCGAACGCTGCGCTTCGCTGAGACCAGGTGTTACGGAGAAGAACGCCGCCCCGGGCCCGCCGCTACGCGTTGGGTTGTGCAGCACCGCCCACGGGCCGTCGTTGTCCTCGCCCCAGGTCAGGGCGCCGGGGAAGATCGGCTCGAGCGTGTTCGGGTGAATGCTGGTGACGTGATAACTCTCCATGAAATTCTCGATCATCACTTTCCAGTTCCAGGGCGAGTCGTATTCGAGGGGCGCGAGCGAGCGCATGCGCTCGGGCGCGTAGGGCGCGACGTGACGCTCGAGCCCCGAGAGCTGCGCTGCGAGCGGCGGCGCCACTGGGTCGAAGTTCAGGTAGAGCCAGCCGTGCCAGCGCTCGACGCGCAGCTCGGGCAACCGGCAGCTCGCGCGATCGAAGCCCGCCGCTCGATCCATCTTCGGGGCCCCAATTAGGCGCCCGTCGAGGCCGTAAGTCCATAAGTGGTATTTGCACTGCAGCGAACGCGCGTTGCCGCGCCCCTCCGCGACGCGATGCCAGCGGTGGCGGCACACGTTCGAGAGCACGCATACCGCGCCGCGTTCGTCGCGCAACGCGACGAGCGGCTCGCCGAAGCGCTCGAACGCGAAGTAGTCGCCGCCGTTCGGCAGCCAGTCTTCGCGGCCAAAGCAGATCCAGGAACGGCGGAAGACCTGCTCGACTTCGCGCGCATAATGCTCGGGGCTCGTATACCAGCGCGGCGCCAGAGCCGTTGCGCGTTCGAGCGGTTCTAATGCAGCAGACATGCGCGGCTCCTCGGCGTGCGACAGCATAAGCGGCCATGAGCACCGTTCGCATCGCCGAGACCGACGCCGAGATCGCCACTTGCTTCGACGTGGTGCACGAACTGCGCAGCCACCTCGTGCGCGAGGAGTTCGTCGCGCGCGTGCGCCTCCAACAACAAGCCGCGTATCGCCTCGCGTTCATCGCCGAGCGCGGCGTGGCGGTCGCCGCTGCGGGCTTTCGCATCGCCAGCTTCCTCGCTTGGGGCCGCGCGCTCTACGTCGACGATCTCGTCACCTCCGCCCAGTCGCGCTCGCGCGGCCACGGCAAGACGCTGCTCGACTGGCTCGCGGCGCACGCCAAGGCGAACGGCTGCGAGCAGCTGCACCTCGATTCGGGCACACAGCGCAAAGACGCGCACCGCTTCTACTTGCGCGAGCGCATGGAGATCTCGTCGTTCCACTTCCAGCGCGCGTTGTGACGCGCGCAGCCAGGAGACTTCGATGAGCGAATCTCACGACGACGTGGTGCGGCGCGAGTTCACGCGCCAGGAGCCGAGCTTCTCGCGCGCCGACGCCTATTACGCCGCGCTCGGCGCGAGCACCGTTGCCGCGCTGCAACCGCTCACGCGCGAACTGATCGCGCTCGATGTGGCGTGCGGCGCAGCGCATGGCTCGGAGGCGGTCGCTGCGCGCGTGCGGCAAGCGGTCGGCGTAGACCTAACGCCTGCCCTGCTCGCCGCCGGCGCGAAGCGGCTCGCCGAGCGCGGCGTGCGCAACGTGTTACTGCAGGAAGCGAACGCAGCGCGGCTGCCGTTCGCGGACGCCTCGTTCGATCTGGTGTTCTGCCGCGCCGCCGTGCATCACTTCGCCGAGCCTGCCGCGCAGGTCGCCGAGATGGCCCGCGTTTGCCGGCCCGGCGGGCGCGTGGTGCTGCTCGACATGATCGCGCCGAGCGCTGGCGTGCGCGCGAAGTTCGACACGCTGCACCGCCTGATCGATCCGTCTCATGCGAGCTGCCTGCTCGAAGACGAACTCGCGGCGCTGCTCTCGGGTTGCATCGGCGCGCTCGCGAGCACACTGCGCAGCCGCTCTGCGCCGCTCGCGTTCGAGGTGTTCGAGCATCAGAGCGCGACGGCGCGGCCGGAAGTGCTGGCAGGCGTTAGGGAGGAGTTGCGAAGAGAGGCCGCGGGTGGCGCCGCGACCGGCTTCGAACCGCTGATCGGCGCCGATGGCGCGCTACAGGTGCATCTCACCTCCGCGGTGGCGACGGCGCTGCATCCCTGAGAGATCTGGGCGGAGCGTGCTTCGCTGCGTAGATCGCTCCCGCGAGCACCGCGGTTTCCGCGAATAGCCCTTCGATCGCAGTCAGCGAGGCTGCGAGCCGATCGGGGGTCGCGCCAGGCGCCGCGAGCACCGCGCTGAGACGCGCGCCGAAATCCCGTGGCGCAAGCGCGAAGCCCGCGATCTCCGCGAGTGCGGTCTTGTCGTTCACCCACCAAGCGCGGTTCAACGCGAACAGCGCGAGCATCAGGTACGCGGCGAAGCGCGTCATGCAGCCCGTCGTTCCAACCACGTCTCCCTTCGCGGCGAACTTCGGCGCGAAAGCGCGCAGACCGAACTCGACCTGCCAGAGCCCATCGCGCACGACCGCCGCACGCAGCGCGTCCGGGTAACTCGGAACGCGCGCCTTCAGCGCCGCAACGATGCCGCGCGGATCATGCAGCGGCACGCAGCAGGCGATCTCGCCGCAGAGCGTCGCGCTGAAGAACCCAAACGGCGCTTGTTGTCCAAAGTCGAGCTGCCAGCGCCCGGCTTGCGCGTCGGCGATTGCGTGCTCCAGTTGTTGGGTGCTGCGATACAACACATCGAAGCGCGCGCCGCGAATCGTGAGCCAAGCGCCGCCGTTCACCCACGCGCCCCACTCGCCAAAGCCGGCGACCACCGGCAAGTGGGAATCGTCGAGGCGCGCACAGATCGCACGCAGCGCAGCCAGCGCGAACGGCGCGCCCTCGTCGTAGAGCACGCCGAGATCGACGTCGGACCCGGCGTGCGCGTAGCCGCGCGCGTGCGAGCCGCCAAGCACGATCGCCACTACGCCATCGAGTTGCGCAATCTCCGCGACGAGCGTGTCGAGCGTTTCGGCCTGAGCGTTCGAGAGTGACGCAACGCGCACGCGGGCCTCGGTTAAACAACTAGAGCGCAGCTTGTCTTGCGCGCGGCACGGCGTCGAGCCCGACGGCGCGCCGACCTCCCGCTCAGTATTTGAACTCAACGCTCAGGTACCCGAACTCGACATCGCCGGGCAGCACGCGGCCCGCCTCCAAGTGCGCGATTCCCAGCTCGAGCGTCACGCTCTTGTGCAGCGCGAGGGTGGTCACGAGGTCGTACTCGACGCCCACCGAGCGCGCGCCTCCAGAGGGCGTGGCCACATAACCGAACGACTTGCGGCTGAACGCGCCCGTGCCGGTGTAACGCGCGTCGGCTGCGTCCATCAGCGAGAAGTAGTGCACGAAGGCGTTGAGCTGGAGCTTCTCGTGCGGCGAGAGCCTGAGCTGCACGAACAAATTCTTCAGGTTCTGGAAGGCGAGCTGATCGGCGAAGCCGTAATACAAATGGTTTGTCGGGAGCAGGTTGAAAAAGGTGTGGTGCTCGCCGTCGGCCGCGTCGCCGTCGCCCGAGGCGAAGTTGACGCCAACGCGCAGCCATGGCTTCGCGAAGAACTCGGGCAGCTGGTAGCCCGCCTCGAAGATGCCCGCATAGGCGCTGTGATCGCGGCCGTCGTAATCACCGCTTTGGCCCGCGCCCCAAGCGAGCGCGTCGAGCCGGCCGGCGCCGAGCGGGTAGACCCCGAGCCACGAAGCGCCGAACGTGGTGACGTCGACGCCAGCCGCGAGCCCGCCGTTCGCGGGCGCGCGATCGTCGTGATACGTGATCGCGAACAGCCCGAACTCCGTGTTCGGGAGCCACTCACCGCGCTTCACGGTCCAGGCGGCGCCGCCGTAGCCGAGATCGCGCTGTGGGTGGTAGGCGGAGTCGACGTCGAACACGCCAGTTGTTGGGCGCGCCGCAAAGGCGTAGACGAAGTGCCCGCCCGCATCGAACGAGAGGGTGCCGCCGTCGTTCGAGCGCTCGCCGTGCGTCCAGCCGACCGTGCCGACGAGCCGCTCGCCGAGACGCGAAGCCTTCAGGTACTTCCAGTTCGGCTCCGCGTAAGTCACTTCGCCGCCGAGCTTGATGTCCTGGCGGCCGGCGCGCAGCGCGAGCGCTTCCGTGGGGCGCAGCTCGATCCACGCCTGACGCAAGCTGGTTCCGCGCGTGCTCGAATCGAGGCCGCCAGTCGTGAAGTAATTACGGGCGGGCGCCGAGAGATCGGCATCGAGACCGTGCACCGTTGTGTCTTGCCCCTCGACGTAGAGCGCGAACTTCTGGGCGTACGCGTAGCGCAAGGAGATCCGCAGCCGTGTGCCCGTAAACCAGTCGGTGTCGGGATTCGTGGCGGAGAAAGCGTCCCAAGCCTCGCTGCGCACGCGCGCGGAGAAGCCGAGACCCAGGCGATGCGGCCCGTCTTTCCAGTAGACAGACGGCACTGCGTGGATCCCATCCGGCGGCGGGGGCGGTGCTGCGGGCGCGGCGGGCTGCGTTTGCGCGACGACGTGCCCCGAGCACAGCAGCAGCGCCGCCGCGAACAGGAACTCGCGCGCTCTCACTTTCGTCTCCACGGGGCAAACTGCTTCAAGCGCCGTGCCAGCGCGGCGCCGCGTGTTAGGGCGGATCAGCCCCTGCCAGCGGGAGGCTTGCCCCACGTGCTGGCGCGGTCTGCCTCAGTGCCGGGCAGGCCCGCGCTCCTGCGTTCCCGTTCGAGCGGCCTGCGCGCACTTCGGCGTGCCTCGGCGGCGCTGTGCGGGAATCAACGTCCGCGGTACTTCGGCTCGCGCTTCTCCATACGCGCCGCTTTGAACTCCGCGTAATCCTGCGACGCGAACACCAGGGCCTGCGCCACGGACTCTTCCTGCATCGTCTCGCGCGCCAGCGGGTTCGCGATGCGTCGCAACGTGCGCAGGAACATCGCCACCGTGAACTCCGGCGCGCGCGCGATCGCGCGCGCAATCTCGAGCGCGACGGCATCGAGCTCCGCGTCGGGCACGACGCGCGAGACCACGCCGTGTCGCAGCGCTTCCTGCGCATCCATGATGCGCCCTGTTAGGGCGAGATCCGCCGCGAGCCCGTGCCCGGCCATCTGAAAGAGCCGCGCCGTCCCGCCTGAATCGGGCACGACGCCGTGCGCGATCTCGGGCAGCCGCATGCGCGCGCTCTCGCCCGCGATGCGGATGTCGCAGAGCAGCGCGCGCTCGAAGCTGCCGCCGATCACCCAGCCCTTGAGCGCCGCGATGCTCGGCACGGGCAGCGTGAAAAACCCCTGCGTGCCTTTGTGCCCGCGCTCGATGAACGCGAAATCGCTGATGTCTTCGCTGCGCACGCCGAGCTGCGTCGTATCGCGACCTGATGAGAACGAGGCGCCCTCGCCGCGCCAGATGACTGCGCGCAGGCCGGGCCTGGTGTGCAACTCCGCGAGAATCGCGAACAGCCGCTGATCCATCGCGTCGTTCGCGGCGTTGTGTTTATCAGGGCGATCGTACGAGATGATCGCGATCGGGCCGTCGAAACTGAGGCGAACCGCGTCTGCGCCGTCGGGCATGGGGGCTCCTGCGAGGCGGCGAGATTATCCCGGCAACGTCCGGGCGCGCTTCATTCGCCGCTCTCTCACGTTCCTCGCCGTTCTTTGCCGGCGCAGCGCGGGCCGCTGCGGGCCACGCTTCTGGCCGGAGCAATGATCGTGGACGCAGGTGGAGCCTCAGACCTACTGTTTCGAACGTTCGACCCCCAAGGCAGAGCCGTTGGACTCGCGAGGGAGACGTACGAGTTACACGTCTCCGGGCGCCACCCGGGCATGACGCCGGAGGTGATTCGTGAAGTCATCGAGAGGCCGGATGTGATCGTCGAGAATCTCGATCACGGCTCGCTCAATTACTTCGTGAGAACGGGTCGCAGTCGCTTCCGATTGGTGGCAGTGAAGCGGCACGCGCGCCGCAATCCGGACTGGGAGGTTGCGACGGCGTACCCGAGATCTATCCCACCGCACGGAAACGTGAGGATCCTATGGACGCGCAGCTGATCTATAACGCTCGAAGCGATGTGCTACGGGCCAGTTTCGTTGCCGACATCGGAGAAGCCATCGCCGTTCCGCTTCGGGATCTCGTAATTCTTCTCTCGGAAACGGGCGAGGTACTGGCGATCGACGTCATCGATTTCACGGGCTTCGTGCGGAAGTACGTGCAGCCCGATCTGCGCCTTCGCGGTGCGGAGCTCCTCGAGCAGGTGCGACCCGAACTCACGAAGATGCTCGCGCCGTGGTTCTCGAATATCGGGCCGCTCGCTGCCGAGTGCGCCGGAAAGTGGGAGGCGCCGTTGGCGCCGGAATGAGGCTCAGCGCCCCTTGAACACCGGCGCGCGCTTCTCCGCGAACGCCTTCACGGCTTCCTCGTAGTCCTCGGTGCCGGCGCCCTCCACCATGCGCTCAGCCTCGATCTCGAGCACGGACTCGAGTGAATCTGTTACGGCGAGGTTCAGATTGTCCTTCATGAAGCGCAGCGCGATTGGCGGGCCAGCCGCGATGCGGCGCGCGTACGCGAATGCGGCTTCGGCGAAGCCCGCATCGGGCAGCACACGGTTCGCGAGCCCTAAGCGCTCGCAGTCTTGCGCCGAGAGCCGCTCGCCGAGGAACATCAGCTCGCGCGCGCGCGCGGTTCCGACCAGGCGCGTCAGGAACCAACTCGCGCCGTAATCACCCGAGAGCCCGAGGCGCGCATAGGCGGTGGTCGCGAAGGCGCTCTCCGCCATCACGCGCAGATCGCAGGCGAGCGCGAGCGCGAAGCCTGCGCCGGCGGCGGGGCCCGACAACGCGGCGAGCGTGGGTTTCTCGAGCCGATGTAGCGAGCGCGGAATCTCGTGCTCCCAGCGAAGCTGGCGCTTGCGGTCCTCGGGCGACGGCGGGCGCCCCTCGCTCGCCATCCGCTTCGTGTCGCCGCCCGCGCAGAACGCGCCGCCGGCGCCGCTGAGGAGCACGCAACCAACTCCGGCGTTCGCGCCCAGTTCAGGGATTAGGCGATGCAGCGCGCGCTTCATCTCCAGCGTGAGCGCGTTCTTCGCAGCGGGGCGATTCAGCGTGACGACGCCGACGCGCGCTTCGATGCGGCAGAGCACATCGGGCGTGCCGGTTTCGAGCGTGATTGCTGCGTCCGCCACGGCGCTCTCCTCGCGAAGGCGCGCAGTCTACCGAGGCGAGCGCCACATCGAGCGTGTGGCGAGCGGGGCTGCGCGCGGCACTGCGCCTGCGAAATACTGCGCCTCCTCACACCGGAGCACAGAATGGGTCTGCCCGAACCGCCGCCGCTCGGCGCGCACGCACTTCCCGCTGGGTGTTATGTCGGCCAAACCGTCGTCGTGACCGGCGGCGGCACGGGGCTTGGCAAAGCCATCGCGGTCGAGTTCGCGCGCCTCGGCGCGAACGTCGCCGTGTTCTCGCGCGGCGAGGAACACCGCGCTTCGGGCGTCGCCGCGATCGAGGCAGCCGGTGCGCGCGCGATCGGCATCGCGTGCGACATCCGCCACCCCGACCAAGTTGCCACCGCGTTCGATCGCGTTGCGCTCGCGTTCTCGCACCCCACCGTGCTCGTGAACAACGCGGCGGGCAACTTCCCGGTGCCCGCCGAGGATCTCTCCCCTAATGGCTGGCGCACGGTCGTCGACATCGTGCTGAACGGCACCTTCTTCTGCTCGCGCGAGTTCGGGCGGCGCCACATCGCCGCGGGCACGAGCGGCGCAATCATCAATGTCGGCGCCTCCTACGCCTGGACCGGCGGCCCCGGCTTCGCGCACTCCGCCGCCGCGAAGGCCGGCGTGAAGAACATGACCGAGACGCTCGCCGTCGAATGGGGGCCGTACGGAATCCGCGTCAACGGCCTCGTGCCGGGCCTGTTCCCGCACGAGGACGAAACCGCCGACATCAAGAGCACGCCGGGCCGCGGCAACCGCGCGAGCGAAGAGGCGAGCTGCCCGGCCCTGAGAACTGGGCGACTGCGCGAACTCGGCTGGGCCGCAACGTTCTTGGGCTCTCCCTTCGCGAGCTACATCAGCGGCCACACGCTGGTGGTCGATGGCGCCAACTGGCAGCGCCGCGCGATGCGCCAGCCAGATTTCGTGCCGATCCGCACACAGATGGGCAAAGGCCCCTTCGAGCTGAAATGAACACCGAGCGGAGGGCGAGGCGTGTCTGATCAATTCATCCAGCTCGAGAAAGACGGCCCGATCGCGACGATCGTGCTGAATCGCCCTGACAAGTTGAACGCGTGGAGCTGGGAGAGCGCGCGCCAGATCGCGGCGCGCGCCGACGAGCTGCGCTTCGACAACGACGTGCGCTGCGTGATCGTGCGCGCCGAAGGCCGCGCGTTCTGCGCCGGCGTCGATCTCGGCATGCCCGAAGACCGCATCACGGGCCGCTCGCCCGCGGAGAAGGTCCGTAACTACTACGAGAAGTTCCGCTGGGTGCACGAGCGCTTCAACGTGCTCGCGAACCTGCCGCAGCCGGTGCTGATGGCCGTGCACGGCTACTGCCTCGGCGCCGGCCTCGAGCTCACCATGATGGGCGACATCCGCATCGCCGCCGACGACGCGCAGTTCGCGCTGCCCGAGCCGCGCGTGGGAGTGGGCATCGACGCCGGCGGCGACATGCGACTTGTTACGGAGCTGGGTGCCGGCTGGACGCGCCTGCTCGCGTTCACGGGTCGCCGCATCGACGCGCAGACCGCGCTGCGCATCGGCATCGTCCAGGAAGTGGTGCCCCGCGATCGGCTGCTCGCGCACGTGCGCGCGCTCGCCGAGGAAATCGCCGAGAACGCGCCGCTCGCGGTGCAGACGATCAAGCGCACCATCAACAACTGGGCGGAGCGCGGGATGACGGAGGCGCTGAGGTTCGAGGCCGCGGCCAGCGCGGTGAACTTCGTGAGCGACGACATGCAGCTGGGATACAAGGCGATGGCGGGGAAAGAGAAGGCGAAGTTCGAGGGGAAGTGAGCGGCGGCGCGGCGAATCAACGCTTGTTGGGAGCCACGCCCAACGCGTCGACATAGACCTGAGTCGCCTTCCAAGTTCCAAGCTCGACGCTCTGAATCAGCGACCCGCCGGAAAAGATTCGGCCGGCTGCCCCGGCGTGCGAGAACTCCCCTCGCAGCTCGGTCTGGGCATCGCAAATGTTCGTGTCTAGTTCGAGAATGACACCCTCATCGAGAAACCACGCTGCGATCTGGCCGTCTACTGGTTCGGGTCCACTGTGAGCGAGAAGCCTGACGAGAAACGGAGGGACACTGCGCCCAGTGCAGGAGCGGACCGGCTCCTCGACGATCTCAATCAGCAGGTGGTCCCGGGAAGCTCCCAACATCTCCACGAGCCAAACCACTGGTAGTGCAGGCGCCGAGACCTTCGGGCGTGGCAGCGGCCATGTTCCTCCGCCATGCGCTGCGCAGCCGATCGCAAGGGAGATTGGCACCCATGCGATCGCGGAGAGTCCGGCCGACCACGGCATAATCAGTGCCCCACCATCGCCGCCACTCTCGTATGCGGAACCAGCGTCCCCTCTCTCCGCCTCACCGCCGCGAATGCCTCCGCTGCCGCCGCGAGCGATTGCTCCACATCGCTCTCGCTCAGCGCCGCGCACACGAAGCCGTTGTGCCACGGGTGCAGGTACACGCCGCGCTCGATCATCTCCCCCGCGAACGCGAAGCCGCGGCGGAAGTCGGGATCTTCCGCAAACAGGATCTGCGGCATTTGCGGCGGGCCGGTTTGGCGCAGCGTGTAGCCGTGGGCGGCTGCGGCTTTGGCGAGGCCTTCGCGCAGCTGCGCGCCTAATCGCTGGATGCGCTCCAGGTAGTCCGTCTCGCGGATGCGGCGCAGCGTGACGAGCGCAGCGGCCATCGGCGCAGCGGCGAACCAGAACGAGCCCGTCACATAGAGCCGCGACGCGGCGGTGCGCGCGGTTTCGCTGCCGAGCAGCGCGCTGAGCGGGTGCCCGTTCGCGAGGCACTTGCCCCAGGCGCTCAGGTCGGGCTCGACGCCGAGGTGGGTCCACGAGCCGGTGCGCGAGAGCCTGAAGCCGCCGCGCACTTCGTCCATGATCAATAATGCCTTGGCGCGGTCGCACACGGCGCGCGCTGCGTGCGCGAACTCGCGCGTGGGCAGCTCCTGGTCGACGAAGCCGTCGTGCTTGAACGGCGAGACGAGCACGCCCGCGAGATCTTCGCCCGCATCGCGCGCGGCGCGTTCGAGGCTCGCGAGATCGTTGTACGCGAAAGCGATTAGGTGCGCGCGATCTTCGGGCAGCGTGCCGATCGGGTTCGGCGTGCACCACGCCGCGGCGCCGTGATAAGCGCCTTCCGCGACGAGGATCTTGCGCTTTCTCGTGTGTGCGCGCGCGGTGGCGACGGCCATCGAGGTCGCGTCGGTGCCGTTCTTGCAGAAGATCGCCCACTGCGCGTGCGCGACCATCTCCACGAGCTGCTCGGCGAGTTCGACAATTAGGGGCGACGGGCCAGTCATCGCGTCGCCATGAGCGAGCTGCGCGATCGCTGCGGCGTCGATCTCGGCGTCCGCGTAGCCCAACAAGTTCGGGCCGTAGGCGCACATCAAGTCGAGGTATTCGTTGCCGTCGGCGTCCCACAGCCGCGCGCCTTTCGCGCGCGCGAAGAACTGCGGGAACTCGGCGGGCAACAGCGCCGTCGATTCGTGGCCGTACATGCCGCCAGGGATCACCGCCGCCGCGCGCTCGCGTAGCGCTGCGTCCGCTTGCGTTCGTCTCGTCATGCTTTGACCTCGTTTGGCGTTCTTTGCTGCGGATCGCGGCGCGCTTCGTGGAGTACGATCGCGCGCGCTGCGACCGGATCTGTCACACGCGCAGCTTACTTTGCGCAGCACACGAGGGGGAAACGCGATGGCGGTGCGATGGCTTCAGTGCACGGTGCGGCCGGGGATGTTCGATTCAGAGTTCATGGTGGGGATCGAAGTTCCGGGGAAGGGCGAGCTCACGGCGATCTTCGTGGACAAGAGCTTGGTTCGCGTGAGCGAGATGCCCGAGCGCGGGCGGCCGGTGATCGGTCATGTGCGGGTCTATGCGCGGGAGGACGGAGAGGAGGCCACTTGCACCCTGCCGGTCCAGAGCGTGGAGTTCGGCATGAACATCGGCGTCCCGTCGATGTTGCTCGCCGCTCAGGACGAAGTGCCCGGCTCGACCTCGAGGTGACCGATGACCGTGCTCAGCAATCGTGCACTCGTCGAGGCAATGGACGCAGGTCGCCTTCGGATCGATCCTCGGCCGACTCCGGCACCGGAGGTCATCGGCTCACCGTTCGGGTCGTGTTCGGTGGATCTCCACATCGGGCGAACCCTCTTCATCCCGCGCAAGGGGCTCCAGGTCAGCCTCGACATCCGCGGCGCCGTCACACCGACGCTCGATGCGCTCTACGAGCGCCGGGAAATTCCGGACGAAGGTTGGCTGCTCAGCCCCGGGCGCCTCGTCCTCGGGCGAACGATCGAGGTCGTCGACCTCCCGCTTTCCAAGAACGGGCTCGCTGCGCGCATCGAGGGGCGCAGCTCATTCGCGCGGGCGGGGCTTCTCGTTCACTTCACAGCACCGACGATTCACGCGGGCTTCACGGGCTCGATCGCGCTCGAGATCATCAACCTCGGCGAGGTCCCGCTGGTGCTGCGCCCGGGGTCGGCGATCTGTCAGCTCATCGTCGAAACTGTCGAAGGCGAACCCATCCGCAGCGACTCGCAGTTCCAGCACCAGGCCGCCCCCACCGGCGCGCCCTAAGCCTTCGCACTCGGCCGCGCTGACACCTCCTGGTGCCAGCGCAACAAGTTCTTCTGCCCCGCCTCGGGATGCAGCTGATTCAGCTGCCCCGCGAAATCGAAGGTGGTGAGCGCGAGGATGTCGGCCATCGAGTAGGCGTCGCCCGCGATGAAGGCGCGGCTCGCGAGTTGCGCGTCGAGGAACGCGAACGCGTTGCGCACGAGCCCGCGCGCCTGCTCCGCCATCTCCGCGATCTGGTTCTTCACCACCGCCTTGGTGAGCGGCGAGCCGTGCACCCACGCGAGGCCGACGGGCTGCATGAAGGTCATCTCGACGCGGCGGTTCCACATGTCAATGCGCCCGATCTCCGCAGGCGTTCGCCCAAACATGCTCGGCTCTGGGTGGAGCGCTTCGAAGTAGCGGCAGATCGCGACGGATTCGGCGATGTGGGTGCCGTCGTCGAGCGCGAGCACGGGAATGCCGCCGAGCGGGTTCACGTTCGCCATGAACTCCGGCGTGCGATTCGCGCGCGTCATGATGTCCACCTTCTCGAACGGCACCGAAATGCCCTTCTCGGCGAGGTAGATGTGGACGCGGCGCGGGTTCGGCGCGCCGGGGTAGGTGTAGAGCTTCATTGACGACCTCTTTGTGGGGCGGCGAAGATAGGCCGCTCACGCCAGGAGTTCGCAATGGCGAGGCCTCGATTCGCGCTCGCTCTCGTCGCCGCTTTCGCCACGCTCACGCTGCTCGGCTGCGAAGGCGCGCAAGACGCGCTGCTGAAACGCGTCGTCGCGCGCCTCGCCGTACCGCGCTCCGAGATCTACGCCGACGACGCGATGCGCGTGCTGATCTGCGGCAGCGGATCGCCGCTGCCGCACCCGACGCGCGCGGCCGTGCACTGCGATTTTCGCGGCGGGGAAGATGTGGGTCGTCGACGTCGGCCCCGGTTCGTGGAACCACGTGGGCGGTTGGCGCATCCCGGGCGAGCGCATCGGCGCGGTGCTGCTCACGCACTTCCACAGCGATCACATCGGCGAGCTCGGCGAGTGGAACATGCAGACGTGGGTGGCGGGGCGCGCGGCGCCGCTCACCGTAATAGGCCCCGAAGGTGTGCAGCGCGTGGTCGCAGGCTTCAACGAGGCGTACGCGCTCGACGTCGTCTACCGCGCGGCGCACCACGGCGCGGATTTCAACCCGCCCGCGCTCGGGGGGATCGAGGCCGCGCCGGTGGCCTTCGCCGAAGGCGTCGCTCGCGCCGTCGTGCACGACCAGGGCGGCCTGCGTATTACGGCCTTCCTAGTCGAACACCCGCCGATCGCGCCGGCCGTCGGCTACCGCTTCGATTGGCGCGGGCGCTCGGTAGTGGTGAGCGGCGATACGGTGAAGAGCGCGAACCTAATCAGCGTCGCGCAGGGCGCGGACGTGCTCGTGCACGAGGCGCAGGCGAACCACCTCGTGAGCGTGCTCGGCGAGGCGGCGGGGGTGAACCGGCCGCGCGCGGCGAAGCTCATGGGTGACATCCCCAGTTATCACACGACGCCTGTACAGGCGGCGGAGATCGCGAACGAGGCAAACGTGAAACTGCTGGTCATGAGCCACCTGACGCCGTCGCCACCGAACGCGCTGCTCGCGCGCGTCTTCGTGCGCGGCGTCGACGCCGTTCGCCCTAATGGCTGGCTGATGGCGGACGACGGCATGCTCTTCACGCTGCCCGCGGATTCGAGCGAGATCGAACAGGGCGAGATCGAGTGATGCGCATGAGAACCACGCGATGACGAGCGAAAGCGAAGCCGGTCTGTGCGCGCGCCGCGAGGCGACCGTGCGCACACACATGGAGCGCGAGATCGTGCACGATTGGGACGCGGTGATCGCGACCTTTGCGCACCCGCGCTACGAGCTGATCGCGACGGGCGTGGTGCACGATGGCGAGGCCGCCGTGCGCGAGTACTTCCGCGCGGGCCGCGCGGTCGTGCCCGATCAGCGCAACGAGATCCTCTCGCTGCGCCACGCGGGCGACGACGCGATCGCCGTCGAGTTTTGGCTGCTCGGCACGCAAACCGGCGGCCCGAAGCCGAGCGGCAAACCGTTTCGCTGCCGGATGGCCGTGCTGTTCGAGTTCGCGCCCGGCAGCGACAAGCTCGTCTGCGAACGCGTGTACTGGGACAGCGCGACGATCGCACGGCAGCTGGCGCCGGCACCGTGAGCAGATCGCGATGAGCAGCGCGTCTTGAGCGCCGAAGCCGCGCTCTACCGCTTCGTGAACGCGGCGCTCGAGCCCGCGATTCGCGCGGGCCTCGGCGCGCCGCTGCTCTCGCCGGCAGGGCTCGTAGTCGTCGAGATGATCGGCGCGAAGAGCGGCAAGCTGCGTCGCGTGCCGCTCGCCGCGCTGCGCTTCGGCGCGTACCTAATGATCGGAACCGTGCGCGGCGAACGCTCGCTGTGGGTGCGCAATCTCGCCGCGAACGGCGACGTGCGCGTGTGGCTCGCGGCGCGCGCGAAGCCGATGCGCGCGTTCGTGCTGCGCCCACGTGCGAGCACGCGCACCCCGCGCGCGCTGCCGAGCGCGCTGCATCCGCTCTGGCGCGCACTCGCGGCACTCAGCGCGCGCGGCTTCGCATTCGCGCTGCTCGCGCCCGCGGAGCGCGCTGCTGTTAGGCCCGCGCGAGCTTCTGCGCGAGCCGCCGCTTCAGCTCGGGCCACTCGCTCGCGATCACGCTGAACCACACCGAAGTTCGGAGCTGCCCATCGGGCATCACCATGTGTGCGCGAAACCTGCCCTCTTCCTTCGCCCCGATACGCGCGAGCGCCGCGCGCGATTTCTCGTTCCGCTCGTCGGTCTTGAACTCGACGCGGTTGCAACCCAACACCTCGAAGCAGTGCGTGAGTTGAAGAACCTTCGCCTCTGTGTTGACCGGACTGCGCTGGTGCGAGGGCGTGATCCAGGTCGCACCGATCTCGAGGCGCCTGTGCGCCGGCTCGATTGCGAGGAATGACGTCGCGCCGACCACGCGATTCGTCGCGCGCTCGATCGTCACGAACGGGAGCACGGCGCCGCTCGCAGCTGCCGCCACGTTGAGCTTCACGTAGCCGCGCATCGCCTCTTCCGCCTCTAGCGAGAACGGGAAGAACCGG
>JANNRF010000303.1:0-15984 GCA_031401135.1 Deltaproteobacteria bacterium
GAACGCGGCCTGCGTCGAGTGGCTCGCGCTCGCGCCTGCGGACCGCGTGCTCGAGATCGGCTTCGGTCACGGCCGCACGCTCGAGTGGATCGCGGAACGAGCGCCTTCGGGCGTCGTCGCGGGCATCGACTCCTCCCACGAGATGTTACGGATGGCGACGCGCCGCAATCGCGCGGAGGTGCAGTCGGGTCGCATGCGCCTCGCGCTCGGCTCCGCAGAAGCGTTGCCGTTCCCCGACGCGCACTTCGACAAGCTGCTCGCCGCCAACTGCGTGCAGTTCTGGATCTACCCCGGGCACTCGCCGAAGCGCACCGAGTTCTCAGGCCCGGCGACACGCTGCTGCTGGGGATCCGGCTGCGCGCGCTTCAGCGAGGCGCAGGTGGAGGCGCTCTACGCGCCGCTCGCGCACGCGGGCTTCGCGAACGTGCGGAGCGAGCGCACGCAAACGGGCGGGCGCGAGGTGTTGGGGTTGTTCGCGATGCGCTGAGATTGCGGAGACCGCGGCGCGCTGGCGATCGCGTGAAATCCGAGCAGCAGCCTAGACTGCGCCGCCGTGCCGGAACCTCAGCTCACGCATCGTCTCGCCGCGATCGCCTCCGCCGACGTCGCGGGCTACACGCGGCTGCTCGCGGCCGACGAGATCGCCACGATCCGCGCCCTCGCCGACATGCGCGAGCGCATGGCAGCGAGCGTCGCGCGGCACGGCGGCCGCGTGGTGGACTCGCCCGGCGACAACGTGCTCGCGGAGTTCGTCGCGGCGCAGGACGCGATGCGCGGCTGCGTCGAGATTCAGCGGATCCTCGAGGACCGCGACGCGGCGCTCGCGCCCGAGCGGCGCATGCGCCTGCGCATCGGCCTTCATCTCGGCGACATCGCTGCCGAGGGCGAGCGCATCTACGGCGACGGCGTGAACGTCGCGGCGCGGCTGCAGACGCTCGCGGATCCGGGCGGCATCTGCCTCTCGGCAGCGATCTACGAGAACGTCGCGAGCCGGCTCGATCTCGCGTTCGAGGACATCGGCGAGCAGAAGCTGAAGAACTTCCCGCGGCCGGTGCGCGCGTTCAAGCTCGGCGGCGCTGGCGCCGCAGTCGCGAAGCCCGCGGCGCCCTTCGAGCCGCCGCCGGATCGCCCATCGCTCGTGGTGTTGCCGTTCGCGAACGTGAGTGGCGATCCCGAGCAGGAGTTCTTCGCCGACGGCATGAGCGAAGACCTAATCACCGAGCTGGCGCGCGTCGGCGGCCTGTTCGTGATCGGGCGCGGCACCTCGTTCAGCTATCGCGGGCGCAGCGTCGACGCGCGCGCAGTCGGGCGCGAGCTCGGGGTGCGCCACGTCGTCGAAGGCAGCGTGCGGCGCAGCGGCTCGCGCGTGCGCATCACGGCCCGGCTCAGCGACGCGAGCAATGGCCAGGAAGTTTGGTCCACGCGCTACGACCGCGAACTCGGCGACGTGTTCGCGCTGCAAGACGAAGTCGTCGGCGGCGTCGTGACCGAGCTGCGCCGCGCGCTCGGCGTCGGGATCGAGCACACGCCGCGCGACCAGCAGGTGCGGTCCGACGTCTGGGCGTTGCTCGTGCAGGGGCGCTCGCACCTCGACAGGAACACACCCGAGAGCGTCGCGACGAGCCGCGACTTGCTCAGCCACTGCGTCGAACTCGATCCGGAGTTCGCTCTCGGATGGACCCAGCTGGCTCGCAGCGAGGCCCGGCACCATCTCCTTGGTGTTGCGGGCGAGGACTTCTTGGAGCTGGGATTCACGCACGTGCGCCGTGCGCTCCAGTTGGATCCCGACGAGCCAGTCGCAAACATGACGCTCGGCGAGCTCCACGGGATGCGCGGCGAACGCGAGGCATGTCTCTCGGCTGCGCGCCGCGCCGCCGAGTTGGCGCCGGGTCGCGCAGATCTCCAGCTCTCGCTCGCCACGCAGCTGAACTTCTTCGATCGATCGGATGAGGCAATTCCGATCCTGCGGAGCCTGACCCGCCTCGATCCAGCGCTCCGCTACATGCCTTTCTTCCAGCTCGCGATCGGCTACCGCCGACTCGGCCGCTTCGACGAGGCGATCGCGAAGCACCGAGAGGCATTCCAGGCGAACCCCGAGTTCTTTGGGGCACCCATGCAGCTGGCCGCGATCCATGCGCAGCTCGGTGAGATGAACAAGGCACGGGCGGCGCTCGCCGAGTTGCTGCGCCTGCAGCCCGATTTTTCGATCGCGACGGTCCCTCGGCTTCCGTCTGGACGTGAGTGGCTGATCGAGAACCTGCGTAAGGCAGGCCTGCGCGAGTAGGCCCGCGCTGCGCTCACCTAAGCGCCGACCACGGGAACCTGGCTCGATGCCCATGCGTTACTGTGCCGCCCGCGCCCGGAGAAACTCGTGCCTCGTCGCCCCAGCTCCTGTGCTGCGCTCTTCGCGCTCGCATTGGCCTCCGTCTCCGTTGCGTGCGGCGGTGAGCCGCCGCCGCCCATGCCCACCGCCAAGGCAGAGACCGCGCGCATCGAGCGCATCGTGGTCGCTACCGGCACGATCGAGCCCGCCAAGGAGGTCGAGGTGCGGCCGCGCATTCCCGGCATCGTCGACCGCATCTTGGTGAAGGAAGGCGAGCGAGTCGCCGCGGGCCAGGTGCTGGTCGAGATCGAGCGCGAGTTGTTGGAGGCGCAGGCGCAGGAGGCGGCGGCGGAGCTCACCGCGACAAAGGTCGAGAGACACTACGGGGAGATCGATCTCCAGCGCGCGCTCGAACTCGAGAAGAGCGGCGCCGTCTCCTCGCAGAAGCTCGACGAGGCGCGGGCGCGCAGCGAGAACGCGATCGCAGGCGTCGCGCGCGCCGAGGCGAAGCTGCGCACGCTGCGCACGCAGCTCTCGTACGCGCGGGTCACGTCGCCGCTCGCGGGGCGCGTGCTCGACATCCCGGTGGAGGAGGGCCAGGCCGTTTCTCCCGTGACGGCTGTTACGGGCGGCACGCTGCTGCTCTCGCTCGCCGCGACCACGGGGATTCACCTCGAAGGCCTCGTCGACGAGAACGAGGTGGCGCGCGTCGCGATCGGGCAGAAGGCACGCATCCGGACCGAGGCTTATGGCGACCGCGTGTTCGCGGGCGAGGTGATCGAGATCGCGCCGGTCGGGCAGCGCAACCAGAACGTGACGTACTTCGAGGTGAAAGTGGCCGTCACGGACGCGGACGCCGCCTTGTTACGGCCGCGCATGAGCGGCGATGCGGAGATCGTGGCGGAGACGGTCGAGAGCGCGTTGGTCGTGCCGGAGACGGCGCTGCACTATCGGGGCAAGGACGTGTTCGTGGAGGTGCCGAACGGAGAGGCGCTCGATGAGCGCATCGTGAAGACCGGAATCATCGACGGCGCGAGCGTCCAGATCGTAGAGGGGCTGACCGCGGGCGACGTGGTGAAGCTGCAATGAACGCCGCGGCTGCACGGACCGCGGCCGCCGAGAACGCACTGATCGAGCTGCGCGGCGTGCACAAGCATTACGCCACCGGCGAGGCCGATGTACACGCGCTGCGCGGGATCGACCTCGAGATCGCGCGCGGCGAACTCGTCGCGATCGTCGGGCCGTCGGGCTCGGGCAAGACGACGCTGATGGAACTCCTCGGTTGCCTCTCGCGCCCCAGCGCGGGGTCGTACCACCTGAACGGCGAAGCCGTCGACGCGCTCTCGAGCGACGCGCTCGCGCGCGTGCGCGGCCGCGAGATCGGCTTCGTGTTCCAGGCGTTCAACTTGCTGCCGCGCCTCTCGCTCACGGAGAACGTGGGGTTGCCGCTGCTTTATCAGGGTGTTCCGCGCCGCGAGCGCAACGTCCGTGCACTTGCCGCGCTCACCAAGGTTGGCCTCGATCACCGCGCGGAACACCGCCCGAACCAGGTTTCGGGCGGCGAGCGCCAGCGCGCCGCGATTGCGCGCGCGCTCGTGAACACGCCGCCGCTGGTGCTGGCCGACGAGCCGACCGGGAACCTCGACACGAGCAGCGGCCGCGCGATCCTCGATTTGTTATTCGAGATGAACGCGGCCGGCGCCACGGTGGTGATCGTCACGCACGATCCGCTGATCGCGGCGCGCACGCGGCGGCGCGTCGAGATTCGCGACGGCGCGATCGAGCAAGACGTCCCGCAGGTGGCGCAATGAGCGCTCGCCGCGCAGCGGCCGGTGGGGCGCGTCGCCCGCGCGCGCCGCGCGCCCCGATCGCGCTCTCCGAATCGCTGCGCGAGGCGCTGCGCCTGCTCCGCGCGCAGCCGATGCGCTCGGCGCTCACGCTGTTCGGCCTCGTCTGGGGCACCGCCGCGGTGATCTTCCTGGTGAGCTGGGGGCGCGGCCTGCAAACGATGATGGAGGCCGCCTTCGCGCGCGCCGGCAAGAACATGATCTTCGTGGTGGCCGCCCATCTGAAGGAGGACTACTCGCCCGCCGCGGATCGCCGTTTTCTCTGGTTCATCGCCGAAGACGTCGCGGCGCTCCGGCGCAGGGCGCACCTCGTCGAGCTCGTGGCGCCTGAGACGCAGAACTTCCGCATGGCGAGCTTCGGCGCGCGCTCAGCGAGCCTCAACGTTCGCGGCGTCGAGCCTGAGAACTTTGAGATCCGCGGTGTGCGGATCGCCGAGGGTCGTGCGGTCTCGCACTCGGATGGCACGCTACGCAGGCGCGTCGTGGTGATCGGCGAGACCGCGCAGAAGCGGCTGGGCGCGCAAGTCGGCAGGTGGATAAGACTTGGCGGCACGCCCTTCCTGGTGATCGGCCGCTTCGCTCGCGTGGGCACGCAGCTCGCGCGCGACGGCCCGCTGATCGACGAGCAAGTCTGGGTGCCGCTCGCGACTCATCAGGTGCTCTGGCACAACCCGTTCGTCGCGGACGACATGATCGACGTGATCCTCGTGCGCATGAAGGACAAGCGTCGCCTCGAGGAGACCAAAGCCGAGGTGCGCGGGATTCTCGCCGAGCGCCTGCGCGTGCCGAAGGACGACGACGAGGCGGTGCTGATGTTCAGCCCCGAGGACGTGCTGAAGAGCATTCCGCTCGATCAGCAGAACGTGCTCTACCTGCTGATCGGCGGCACCACGCTCGCGATCGGCGGGATCGGCGTGCTGGCCCTAATGCTCGACGCGGTGCGCGAGCGGCGCCGCGAGATTGGCGTGCGGCTGGCGGTAGGCGCGCGCCCGCGCGACGTGCTGGTGCAGCTGTTCCTCGAGTCCGTGCTGCTGGTGGTGCTCGGCGGCGCGCTCGGTGTCGCGATCGGCGTGAGCGGCGCGCTCTTCCTCGGAAGCGACGCGTTCCGCAACAACATCGGCGTCGACCTACGCGATCTCTTCCCGATCCCCGAACTTTCGATCGACGTGGTGGTCAGCGCGCTCTCCGTGATGACTGCGGTCGCGCTGTTCGCGGGTATCGTGCCGGCCTGGCGCGCGATGAAGATCGATCCCGCGCTCACGCTGCGAGCCGACTGATGCGGGAGTTACTGAGCGAGGTGCTGCGCAGCATCGGCGCGCACAAGCTGCGCTTCCTGCTCACGTCGCTCGGGGTCATGTGGGGCGCGCTGATGCTGACGTTCCTCTCGGCGCAAATCGGCACGATGAATCAGCACTTCCGCCACGAGCTCGAGGAGATCGGCCCGAAGCTGGTGATGATGGGGCGCGGCGTGGTGCCGCACGCTCGCGTCGGCGAGCGCATGTCGCGCGAGCTGGATCTCGAGCCGCAGCACGTGGAGCGCATCGAAGCGCTCGCGGTCGTCGAGCACGCGTCGCCCAGCATCGAGCTGTTCAACACCGTCGTGCGTCACGGGCGGCGGACCAAGCTGCTGCAAGTGGTGGGCTGGGACGAGGACGGCGCGCTCATCCGCAACATCGGGCTCGCGGAGGGCCGCTTCCTCAATCGGGGCGACATCGCCGCCGCGCGCCGCGTGGCGGTGCTCGGCCCCGAAGCGAGACGGCGCCTGTTTGGAGACGCACCCGCGCTCGGCGAGACGCTCGCGTTGAACGGAATGCGCTTCCGCGTGATCGGCGTCTCGGACGAGAAGGGCACGCAACTTTCGAACGTGGGCAATCCCGACGACCAGCTCGTAATCATTCCGTACACCACGGCGCAGCGTTTATTCCAGCAGAACGACAACGTCCACGAGTTGGTGTTGACCGCGACCACGCGCGAGCAGAGCCAGGCCGCGATCGACGCCGTGCGCGGGCTCGTGAGCCTCCACGAACACTTCGACCCCGGCACCGATACGTCGATGTGGGCGATGAATTATTGGGAAACGCTGAAGACGCTGTTCGGCATGTTCACCGCGCTGCAGCTCTTCTTCGTGATCGCGGGTCTGGTCACACTGTTCGTCGGCGCGATGGGCGTGATGAACATGATGCTCGTGGTCGTCGGCGAGCGAACCTGGGAGATCGGTCTGCGCAAAGCACTCGGCGCGCGCAGCCGCGACGTGTTCCTGCAATTCCTGCTCGAAGCCGTGATCGTGTCCGGCGCGGCGGGCCTGGTCGGCACTGCGGGCGGCATCGCGCTCTTGCGAGCCACGAAGGGCGCGTTCGCGCGCGGCGGCATTTACCTCACCGGCTGGCCCGACCCGCTGACCACGATCGCGATCACCGGCTCGCTCGTGGGCGTCGCGATCGTCGCCGGCGTAGTGCCCGCCCTGCGCGCCGCCCGCATCTCCCCCGCCGAGGCGCTGCGCACCTACTGACCAGCCTCGAACGGGGACGTTCCTCGACGAACGCGACACAATCGAACGCGGCCGCACGCCTGTGGACAGCTTCGAACGCTATGCGCCTCCGATAGAGTCGCGCGCTCGCCTTCGCACCCACGCAGGAGCCCTCGATGTCGTCGCCGCTGGAACGCGCCCGCGCGCTCGCCCCGCTGATCGAGGCCAACGCCGCCCGCGCGGAGGAATTGCGCACGCTGCCGCCCGAAACGGTGCGCGCGCTCGCGGACGCGGGCCTGTTCCGCTTCGGGCTGCCGCGAGAGCTCGGCGGCGAGGACGCGGACTTCCGCACCGCGATCGAGGTGTGGGAGGAGGTGACGCGCGCGGACGGCTCCGCGGGCTGGACCCTAATGGCCAACGGCTCGGGCTCCGCCGCAGCTGCCGCGTTCCTGAGTGACGAGGCGGTCGCCAAGATATTTGGCGGCGACGCCGCGGCGACCGTTGGCGGGCAGTTCGCGCCGCGCGGCCTCGGCGTGCGCGAGAGCGACGCCTGGCGCGTCACCGGTTCCTTCAGCTTCGGCAGCGGCAGCGGGCACTCGCGCTACGTCTCGGCGGGCTTCATCCCGACGGAGAACGGCGCGCCGCGCATGCTCGCAAACGGGCTGCCCGACATGCGCGTCGGCTTCGTGCCGCGCGAGCAGATCGAGTTCTGCGACAACTGGCACACGCTCGGCCTGCGCGGCACCGGCTCCTACGACTACGAAGTGCGCGGCGCCCTAGTCCCTGATGGCTTCCACTTCGGCCTCTTCGACCGCGAGCCGCGCCGCGGCGGCCCGGCTTATCAGGCCGTCTTTCGCCTCAACATGATGATGATGACCGCCGCGGGCCACGCAGCCTGGGCGCTCGGCCTCGGCCGCCGCGCACTCGACGAGGCGCGCGCGATGGCGACGACGCGCCAGCGCATGGGCGATGCCACCACGCTCGCGGGCCGGCTCACGTTCCAGCGCGGCTTCATCGACGCGGAGGCGAAGCTGCGCGCCGCGCGACTGCTGGTGCTCGACTCGTTCGGCGCGGTGCAGGACGCCTCCACGCGCGGCATCGCGGAAACCCAGGAGCAGCGCGCGCTCGTGCGCGCCGCCACCGTGCTCGCGACCGACGCCGCGCGCGAGGCCTGCGATTTCGCGCACCTGCGCGCAGGCACCGTCGCGATCCGCACCGGCAGCGCGCTCGAGCGCTGCTTCCGCGACATCCACACCGGCTCGCAGCACGTCTTCATCGGCGAGAAGGTCGCGGCCGACGCGGCCACCGTGCTGCTCGGCACCGCGGAGAACGTAATTGGCCTGTGACCGCAGCTGAAAACGGGGACGTTCCGTAAGAAAGTTAAGTAATCAGACAGGCAACAACTTAACTTTCTTACGGAACGTCCCCGATGGAGGCGCCGTGAAGCCTGCCGACCGCGCTTTGATCGCTGACGCGATGGCCTTCGCGCTCGAGGCGCACGGCACGCAGATGCGCAAAGGCACGCAGATCCCGTACGTGAGCCATGTGATTCGCGTGTGCGGGCTCGTGCTCGAAAATGGCGGCGACGCGCGGCAAGCCGCCGCGGGCCTACTGCACGACACGATCGAGGACTGCGACGTCACGGAGGCCGAGCTGCGCGCGCGCTTCGGCGCTGATGTCGCGCGCATGGTGCGCGCGCTCAGCGATGTGCTCGAAGGCGACACTGCGAGCAAGAAATCGCCGTGGTTGAAGCGCAAGCAGGCGTACGTCACGCACCTCGCGCGCGTGCCGCGGCGCGTTCGCCTCGTCTCCGCCTGCGACAAGCTCGACAACCTGCGCGCGATCGTCGACGACATCGCAGCCCACGGCACGAAAACCCTGAACCGCTTCTCCGGCACGCCGCGGCAGATCCGCTGGTATTACGAGGAAGTGATCGCCGCGCTCGGCGCGCAGATCCCGCAGCGCCTTCGCGCGGAGCTGCGGCTGCTCGCCGCGGAACTCGCGCGTTTCATCCCGGAGGCATCGTCGCGGCCATGAAGATTCTTCGCACGCTCGGCATCGGGCTCGTGTTGTTGGGGGTCGCCGGGTTCTGCGCGCTGCCGCGAATCGCGGATCGCAGCATGAACGCGGTCGCGCGGCCCGCTGACCCGTTCGCGATTTCCTCCGGCGCGCACGCGCTGCACGCGGAGCTGCGCATCGCAGACCTGCACGCCGATCCGTTGCTGTGGCCGCGCGATCTGCTCGAACGCGGAACGACGGGGCAGGTCGACGTGCCGCGGCTGATCGAGGGCCGGGTCGTGCTGCAGGTGTTCGGAGTGCCCACGCAGTCTCCCTACGGGCTCAACTTCGAGCGCAACTCGGCGGAGACTTTCGACATGAACACGCCGCTCGCGATCGCGAGTGGCTGGGCGCCGCGCACCTACACGAGCCGCCTCGCGCGCGCGCTGCACCAGGCGGAGGTGTTACGGGACGCGGCGGCAGGATCGCACGGGCAGCTCGCGCTGATCGCGACGCGCGGCGATCTCGCGAAGCACCTGGCCGCGCACGCGGAGGACGCGCAGCGCACGGCCGGCTTCCTCGGGCTCGAGGGCATGCACGCGCTCGATGGCCGCGTCGAAGCGCTGGACGAACTTCACGCCGCGGGCTTTCGCATGATCGGCTTCGCGCACTTCTTTGATAACCCGTTCGCGGGTTCGTCCGCGGGTGAGGAGAAGCACGGCCTCACCGAAGTCGGGCGCGCCGCGCTCGCGCGCATGGAGGAACTGAGCCTAATCGCCGACCTCGCGCACGCCTCGCCCGCGACGATTCGCGACGTGCTCGCCCAGGCGACGCGACCCGTCGTCGTCTCGCACACCGGCGTGAAGGCCACCTGTGCAGGCCCGCGCAACCTCTCCGACGACGAGATCCGCGCAATCGCAGCGAACGGCGGAATCATCGGCATCGGCGCGTTCGAGGGCGCGGTCTGCGACACCGCGCCGCGCGCCGTCGCACGCGCGATGAAACACGTGCGCGACCTCGTCGGCATCGAGCACGTCGCGCTCGGCAGCGATTTCGACGGCGCCGTCACGACGGCCTTCGACAGCAGCGAGACGGCCGTGCTCGTGGAAGCGCTCTTTGCGGAGGGCTTCACGCCCGACGAAGTGCGGCTCGCGCTCGGCGAGAACACGCTCGCGCTGTTCGCGCGACTGCTACCCGAATGAGCGCCACGCACTATGCGCCCACGCTCGCGAGCCTGAAGCGCCACCTCGCGCCGCCTTGGTACGACGAAGCGAAGCTCGGGATCTTCGTGCACTGGACGCCGGCCTCGGTGATTGGGTTTGCGCCGCGCGAAAAAGAGATCACCGAGTTGTTGATGGAGCGCTACGACGACATGCAGGTCGAGGTGCCGTACACCGAGTGGTACGAGAACTCGCTGCGCTTCCCGGACTCGAGCGTCTCGAAGTACCACCGCGAGCATTTCGACGGGAAGCCGATGGCCGCGTTCACCGAGGAGTTCAAGCGCACGCTCGAGCAGCGCTTCGATCCCGAGGCGTGGGCCGAGGAATTCGCCGCCGCGGGCGCGCGTTACGTCGTGCTCGTCACGAAGCACCACGACGGCTTCTGCCTGTGGCCGAGTCAAGTGCGAAACCCGCGCCGCGCGAACTGGCAGAGCGAGCGCGACGTCGCCTCTGAGCTCGCCAAAGCCGTGCGCGCGCGCGGCATCCGCTTCGGCGTCTATTACTCCGGCGGCCTCGACTGGACGTTCGACGCGCGCCCGATCGCGAACATCGGCGATCTGATCGCCGCCGCGCCCGGCGGCGGGTACTCGCGCTACGCCGACGCGCAGTTCCGCGAGCTGATCGCACGCGTGCGCCCCGACGTGTTATGGAACGACATCTCGTGGGCGGGCGACAAGCGTTCGCTGTTCCGGCTGTTCGCCGACTACTACAACGAGATTCCCGACGGCATGGTGAACGACCGCTGGACGCCGGTGTTCCCGATGGGCCGGCTGATGCGCATCCCGTTCGTGCGCAACAAGTTCAACGCGCGCGTGAAGGCCGCGGTCCTGAAGCACGGCGGTGGGCTGCAGCCGCCGCCATCGCTGCACTGCGATACGCGCACACCCGAGTACACGAGCTTCCCCGACGTGCGCCCTGAGAAGTGGGAGTGCGTGCGCGGCATGGACAAGAGCTTCGGCTTCAACCGCGCCTCCCAGCCCGAAGATTTTCTCTCACGCGAGGCGCTGATCACGTCGCTCGTCGACATCGCCAGCAAGAACGGAAACTTGTTGCTGAACGTCGGCCCGCGCGGCGAGGACGCGCAGATTCCCGAGCCGCAGCGCGAGCGGCTGCGCTGGCTCGGCAGCTTCACGAAGCGTTATGGCCGCGCGCTTTACGGCACGAAGCCGTGGAAGCGTGCGGCGGGCGCGACCGCCGAGGGCCACGAACTCCGCTTCACCGCGCGCGGCGAGATGGTGTACGCGTGGCTGCTCGCGAGACCCGAGACGCCCACGACGATCGAGGTGCTCGGTCTGCGCGCGGACGACGCGCAACTCGTCGGCGGCGCCCGGCTCGCGATCGAGAGCAGCGAGCGCGGTCTGAAGATCGCGCTGCCCGCGCTGCCCGATGAACCCGCGCACGCGATCGCGCTGAACGGTTGCGCGGAGTGGCGCTCGCCCTCGGCCTAATGCTTCGCGCGCGCGTCGAGGGTCTCGCGCAGCACGCGCTGGCGAGCGCGCGAGAGATCGAAGCCGGACATCACCACGAGCGGTGCGATTAGGGAGAGCGCAACCAGCGGGCCCGCGGTGAGGCCGAGCCGGAACAGCACCTCCTCGGGAACGGCGCCCGGCTGCATGCCCTTCTCGATGCCGATCCATCCAATCAGGAAGCCGCCGGCCATCTGGCCGAGGCCGGTCGGGATCTTGAGCCCGAACGCCTGCGCCGCGAAGAACACGCCGTCCTTGCGCTCGCCGGTCTCGACTTCGTGCTCGTCGGCGATGTCGGCGATCATCGAAGCCCACACGGTTCCGTTCAGTACGAGCGCCGCGACGACTGCGAACTGGTTCACGATTGCGAGCACGATCAGGGCGCGCGTTCCGTTCGCTGGCAAGAAGCCGAGCAGGCGCCCGCTCGTGAACCAGAGCGCACTCAGGATGAACAGCGAGAGCGTCGCGAGGTAGAGCGGCTTCTTCTCGAAGCGCGCGCTGAGCGGCTTCATCACCGCGAAGGCGAACAGCGTCGGCACGACGGCGGCGAAGGTGAGCAAGCCGGTTTCGTCCGGTGAGAACTGCCAGAAGTAGACGCTCGTGTAGGTGCCGAGCATGGTCGAGACGCCCGTGACCGCGCCGACTCCCACGAGCGCGATGAACACGCGGCGAAAGTTCCGGTTCTTCAGCGCCTCGGCGACGTCGCGAAAAGGGTCCGCTAGCGAAAGCTTGCGCACTTCGCGCGGCACGGGGAGCCGCGGAATCTCGCTGCGCGTGCCGAGTGCGGAGACGCCGCAGCTGACGAGGATCAATGCGGCCGAGATCCATGCGTAAGTTTGGTAGTTCGCAGCGACGAGGCGCGGGTCGCCGTCGCCCGCCGATTGAAACACGAAGATGTAGGCGCCGGCCGGCAGCAGGATTCCGCCGAGCCACGCGAGCATCGTGCGGTAACCCGCGATGGTGGTGCGCTCGACATAATCGGTGGAGAGTTCCGCGCCGAGCGCGGCGTGTGGGATCGCGAAGACCGAGAGCAAGACGCGCAGCAGGATCGAGAAGCCGGCGGCCCACGCGAACAATCCCCAATTCCCGAGGCCTGCGGGCGGCGAGAAGAACAGCACGAAGCCGAATGCGTAAGGGATGATCGCGGCCAGCATGAACGGATGGCGGCGTCCGAGGCGGGAGCGGTGGTTGTCGGACACGGTGCCGATGATGGGATCGAGCACTGCATCGACGATCTGCGCGATTCCGGCAGCCCAGCCGAACATGAAGGCGGGCAGGCCCGCGACCTGCGTGAAGAAGAACGAGACGAAGTGGACGACCGCTGCGTCCTTCACGGAGGTCGCGATGCCCCCGACGCCGTACGCGAGGCGCGTGCGCAGACCCGTCTGCTGATCGCTCACCCTAAGCGTTCCGGCGCGCTTCGAGCTGCGCGTGAATCTCGGCGACACGCGCGCGTGTTAGGTCGTACTGTCGGAAGGCGAACCACGAGAGGCCGATCAGCACGAGCACCGAGAGTGTCATCGCGAGGCCTAGCCGCAGACGCATCTCAGGGGTGACGCCGGCGATGTCGTGAATGCCAGCGAGCCCGACGAGATCGACGATCACGCCCGCGATCTGCGCGCCGCCGCCATAGGTGAGTTTTTGTGCGAACGAAGAGGCGCCGAAGAACACGCCCTCACGGCGTCTCCCGCTGAGCAGCTCATCCTGATCGGCGCAGTCGCCCATCATCGACTGGCCCATGGCGAACACCGCCGCGACCGCGAACGGCGCGAGCAAGCCGGTGCCAATTAGGTAGAGCGGGACGTAACTGGCGCTCTCCCGCGCCGGCCAGATGCCTGCGGTCGCCAGCGCCCACACCACGGTGTGGATGGCGACATACCAGAGCAGGCCTTCGCTGAAGACCGCGCCCTTCTCGTGGGTTGCCGCGCGCCGTGTCCAGAAGCCGAGCCCGGCGACGATCGCCACCATCACGACGAGCCGCCAATAGAACATGATGCGCGGCTCGACGTCCCAGAAGAAGGTGCCTGCATGAAGCCCGAGCGTGATCGTGACGCCCGAGGCGACCGACGAGATCGCGGTCCCTAAGAACACAGCCCGGAAGGCGCGCTGGGCGAGCAGTTCGCTCATGTCGTGCCAGAGCGCGCGTAGCACGCCGCGCGAGGTGGCGCTGCCATCGGGCCGCGGGAGCGCCGCGATGCGATCGCGGGTCATGAAGCCCGTGGCGAAGATCGTGAACAGCACGCACAGCGCGGAGATCGCGGCGTATTGCGGATACGCCGGCGCGTAGAGGCGACCGTCACCGTGCTCCGCCGTGCTCCGGAACAACCAGAACAGCCCTAACACCGCCGGGAACAGGCCGGCGAGTTGCCCGAAGGTATGGCGCAGCGAGACGAGCAAAGTGCGCTCGTTCCAGTCGCGCGTGAGTTCCGCGCCGAGCGACAGGTACGGCACGTGGAACATGGTGAGCGCGAAGCGGTTCACCAGCGTCCAGCCGAGCATCCAGGCGAACAGCCCGCCTTGCGAGAGGCCCGCCGGCGGCGCGAATACCAAGTAGAGGCTCGCAGCCAGCGGAATCGCGGAGGCGAAGATCCACGGGTGCCGGCGGCCGAGGCGCGAGCGCGTGCGATCGGAGACGACACCCATTAGGGGATCGACGAACGCGTCTACAAGGAACGAGATCATCACCGCGAGGCCGGCCAGCGTCCCGGGGAGATCGAGCACGTTCGTGTAGTAGAAGAGCAGGAAGTAGGCGAAGGACTCGTTCTTGATGCCCTCGCCGAACTGACCGAGTGCGTACCAGAGCTTGGTCTTGCGCGGCAGCGGCGAGGCCGCAGCGCCCGAAGCGATGTTGCTCAAGCCCTAAACCGCGAAGCGGTACGCGGCGCCGTCCTTCACGATCTTGCCCGCGGTCGGTGTCGCGAAGTGCGTGCCGATCACGAGCACCGGGCGGTCTGCGTAGCGCGCGAGGAAATCGCGGCGCGTCTGCTCCGCCGCGGCGCCATCGCTGTCTGCGCTGCTGCGCCACTCTGGGTGCGCGCACTGCGCGGGGTGATGCATCAGGTCGCCCGTAATCACAGCCTCTTCGCCGCGCGAGGTGATGTGCACGCTCACGTGGCCGGGCGTGTGCCCGTGCGTGGGCTCGAGCTTCACTTCGCTCGTGACCACATGATTAGGCGTCACGAGATCGACTCTGCCCGCCTCGTAGACGGGCAGCACCGATTCCTGCACCACCGAGCCGTACTCGCTCTGCTCGGTCTTCGACCAGTGCTCGTACTCGGCGCGGTTCCACAGGTATCGCGCGTTCGCGAACGTCGGCACCCACTTGCCGTTCTCGAGCTTGGTGTTCCAGCCGACGTGGTCGACGTGCAGATGCGTACACAGCACGGTGTCGATGGACTCCGCCGGAAAGCCGGCGGCCGCGATGTCCGCGAGGAACGGGCCCTGGCGCTTGCTCCAGTTCGGCACGCGCAGGTTCTTGTCGTTGCCGACGCAGGTGTCGACGATGATGCGCGTCCCCTGCGATTCGATCAGCAGCGCGTGGATGCTCATCACGACCTGGCCGTCGTCGGTCGCGAAGTGCGGCTTGCACCACGGCACCGTCGCGAGGTTCTCGCTAGTTAGGTCGGGCAGGATCCAGGTCGCCTTCCCGGCCACTTCGACCTCGACGATCTTCGTGATCGAGACGTCGCCGATTTTCCAGTTCATTTCCACTCCGTTCGGCTCCGCCTCACTGCGCGCGGCCTACGCCGCTGCGCGGTGTTGGACCGCTTGCTGGAACGACGACCACCGAGGCCACGCGGCCTCGGCGGTTCTCTCGATCCAAGAGGTTCTCGAGTTGATTCCACTATGGCTTCGCCGCTTCGCCGGGCGGGCGCAGAATGCGGCCGTAGCGGCCTTGCTGCAGCAGCGGGCTCGCACACGTGCCGGGCTTGCGGTCGTACGAGAGCAGCGCGACCAGGCGATCGCGCGCGCCGCGAATCTTCCCGACGCGGTGGATCGAGTGGCGCCCCATGAACAGCAGCAGCGTGCCGGGCTCCATCGCGACGCGCTTCACGCGCGGCGAAATGCCGTCGAGCACGTCCGTCACCTCGCGATAACACTCGTCGGTATCGCTGCGCACTTTCGGCGCGTACAGGAAATCGCCGCCACGTTCCGGGGGAACGAGTGCCAGCGAGACCACGAAGTCGGTCTGGTCGAAGTGCCACTCGAGCTCGTCGCGGTCGCCCATTACGGCGATATTCAGCGCGCCGAGCGGGTCGGCGTAGAAGTGCAGCTTCGTTTCGCCGAGGCAGGCGGCGATGAACTTCGTGAGACCGTCCCACTCGTAAAGCTGACGCAGCGCGTGCTCGTGAGGGATTAGGTCATAAGCGATCGCGCCCACCCGAAACGGCTGCCAGCGCTTGCGCGGGTGGCCCGCGGGCCAGTGCTCGGCGGGCGATTCGAGGTACGGCGTGGCTTTGCCGGTTTGATAATGCGCGCGCTCGGCGATCTCGCGGGATTCGCGCTGCATGCGCGAGAGCCCCTCGCGGAGCAGGAACGCGGGCAGCTCGCAGGCGCCCGTCTCGGCGAGTTGCTTGCGGCAACTCGCGACGAGCGCGCGGCCCGCCGGCGAATCGAGCTTTGCCACGGGGTAACGCGCCTGATCGATCCAACTCCCCGGGTT
>JANNRF010000304.1:0-5173 GCA_031401135.1 Deltaproteobacteria bacterium
GCAAGCGGAGCGGACCGAGCGCATCTTCGACGTGATCCGCGAATACGACGCGCAGGGCGAGCACCGCACGGGCGGTTACGCCGACGACAAATGCGCGGGCTGGCTGGTGCGCGAACTCGCGGGCTGCGGGCTCGCGGGCAAGCTCGAGCGCTTCGACTTCACGCTGTTCTCGCCGCGCCGCGCCGACGTCTTGGTCGGCGTCACGCGCCGGCATGGCGTGCCTGCGTTCGACGGCGGCACGACTGGGCCGCAAGGTGTGAGCGGGCGGCTCGGCATGCTCGGCGCGAACGCGGAGATCGCACTGGCGCGGATCGCGCCGAGCCCGCGCGGCGCCGCACTCGAAGCCTTCGAAGCTGCGCGCGCGAGCGGCCAGTACCGCGCGATCATCGTCGTGCCAGAACGCGGCTCCTCGCACGGCGACCTCGCGCTGATCAACGCCGAGCGCTTCAGCGAGCCGAGCGCGACGCCGGTCGTGCAGCTCGCGGGTTCGCACGTCTCCGCGTTCGAGGAAGCGGCTGCTACCGGCGCGACGTGCCGCGTGATCGTCGAGGCAGATCGCACGAAGGCGAGCAGCGTGAACGTGACGGCGAAGCTGCGGGGCACGCAGCCCGAACTCGCGCCGCTGGTGGTGATGACGCCGCGCAGCGGCTGGTTCACCTGCGCGGCCGAGCGCGGCGGCGGGCTCGCCGCGTTCCTCGAAATCGCGCGGGCGCTCTCCGAGGCACCGCCGCGCCGCGACGTGCTGTTCGTGGCGTCGAGTGGCCACGAACTCGGGCACCTCGGCCTGCGCGCCTACCTCGCGTGGCACAAAGCGACCGCCGCCAGCGCGCACGCCTGGCTTCACCTCGGAGCGAACTTCGCCGCGAACGGTGGCGACGTGATCGTGCAGGCCTCGAGCGCGGAGTACGCGGAACTCGCACGCGCCGCACTCGCGAAGCACAGCCGCGCGCCAGACGTGATCGTGCCGCCCGGCACGAAGCCGCTCGGCGAGGCGCGCGAGATCTCGTCGCGTCCGTTCGTCTCGATCGTGGGCACGAACTCGCGCTTCCACTCGCCAGACGACCGCTGGCCCTACGCGGTCGACCTCGAAAAAACCGTTGCGATCAGCGGCGCGCTCGTCGACATCGCCACAGAACTCGCGAGCTGAGCAAGCGGCGCTTCGCCGCGCGCAGCGAGGCCACGCGAGCCCTTGGCTCGCGTGAGCCGAGCGAAGATCGAACAGGGGCCTCCGCGCTTGCTGCGCCTCGTACGGCGTGTTCCCGCGACGCCGGTCACCAGCAAGCGGCGCTTCGCCGCGCGCAGCGAGGCCATGCGAGCCCTTGACTCGCGTGAGCCGCGCGAAGATCGAACAGGAGCCTCCGCGCTTGCTGCGCCTCGCTCCTCGGATTGCCGCGCCGCCGGTCACCAGCAAGCGGCGCTTCGCCGCGCGCAGCGAGCCGCAGGCGAGCGGAGATCGAACAGTGGCCTCGCTGTTGGGCGCGCCTCGCCGTCCGCATTTCCGCGATACCGGCTGTGCGCGCGCTGGGCGTATCCTGCACGCATGCAAGCGCTCGTATTCGAGAACGCGCTGCCGCGCATCGTTGCGACGAAGCTGCTGGCCGCGCTCTCGCCGCGCGCGTTCACCGGCCCGCTCGCGCCAATTCAGCTGCGCGAGATCCCCGAGCCGGCGCTGCTCGCCGACGACTGGGTGTTATTGCGAACGCGCCTGTGCGGCATCTGCGGCAGCGACACCAAGCAGGTCTTCCTGAACGGCAGCTTCGACAACCCGATGACCGGCATGATCTCGTTCCCGCAAGTGCTCGGGCACGAAGTTGTTGGGCGCGTCGAGCGCGCTGGCCCGCGCGCAGCGCTCGCGCCCGGCGCGCGCGTCGTGCTGAACCCGTGGCTCTCGTGCGCAACGCGCGGGCTCGCGCTGTGCGCGTGGCCGGCGAACTCGCGCAGTGCAGTTCGTTCCGCCGCGGCGCGTTGCCTCCCGGCATTCACCACGGCAACAGCTGCGCGGCGACCGGCGGCTTCGCGCCGCTCTTGCCCGCGCACGCTTCGCAGTGCATCCCGATTCCCGACGACGTGAGCGACGAGCAGGCCGTGCTCGCGGACCCGTTCGCGGTAGCGCTGCACTCGATCCTGCACAGCCCGCCGCCCGCGAGCGGCATCGCGCTCGTCTACGGCTGCGGCACGCTCGGCCTCTGCGCGATCGCCGCGCTGCGCGCGCTCTACCCAAGCGTGCGCGTGCTTGCGATCGCGCGCTTCGCGCACCAGCGCGCGCTCGCGGAGAAGCTTGGCGCCGCGCGCGTGCTCGCGCACGAGCCTGCGCGCGAGATCATCGCCGCGATTGCGCAGGAGACCGGCGCGGAGCTGGTGACGCCGTGGCGCGGGCTGCCCATGCTGTTAGGCGGCGTCGATGTCGTGTACGACACCGTGGGTCTCCCGGCGACGCTCGAAGTCGGCGTGCGCGTGACGAGGAGCCGCGGGCGCATCTCGGTGACGGGCGTAGAAGCGCCAGCCCGGTTTGAGTGGACGCCGCTCTACTTCAAGGAACTCGCGCTGGTCGGCTCCAACGCGTTTGGCTTCGAGACGATCGGCGAGCGCCGCCAGCACGCGATGCAGTGGTACTTCGAGCTCGTGCAGCGCGGCCTCGACGTAACGCCGATCCTCACGCACCGCTTCCGACTCGCGCAGTACCGCGAAGCGTTCGCGGCAGCTCACGCGCAGGGCGCGAGCGGCGCGGTGAAGATCTTGTTCGACTACCGCGATTCGAGCGCCGCCTGATCCCAGCGCGCGTTCAGAGCTTCCGCGCGCTCGAGAACGTCGCGACGCCCGCGAGCACCAGCGCCATGCACCCCGCGAACACGCGCATCGTCAGAAGCGGGCCCCATGCCTCACAGAGCTGGCCTGTGAGCCAAGCGCCAATCGGGAAGCTGCCGACGAAACCGAGCTGGTAGACGGACAGCACGCGGCCGCGCTGCTCGGCGGGCGCGGCTTCTTGCACGAGCGCGCGGCTCGAGTTGATGAAGACGGCGCCGCCGGTTCCCCAGGCGAGGCCGCCGAGCAGGAACGCCCAGAACGGCAGTGCGAGCGATAACAAGCCGAGCATTAGGGCGCCGTTGCTCATCGCGAGCAACATCGCGCGGCCCTTGCGCTTGACGCCGCCGCGCATGCGGATCGCGATCGATCCGAGGATCGTGCCGAGCGGGAAGATCGCCTGCACAAAGCTCAGCTCGGTCGAATCGCCGTGATAGACGTCCCGCACCACCAGGGGGAAAGCGACGGCGAAGGAGCCCATGAAGAAGACGCCGATCGCGGTGACGAGGCCCACGGGCACGCGCAGCGCCGGTGTGCGCGCGACGGTTGCGAGGCCCGCGAGGATCGAGCGGAAGGCACTCTCGTGGGTGCGCGCCGGCTCGGGCTGCGGCAGGCGGGCGGTTGCGAGCGCGCCGAATACGAACAACGCAGCCGGCGCCGCGAGTGCCCCGAGCACGCTCCACTCTGCGAGGCTGCCGCCCGCGAGCGAACCCGCGAACTGGCCGCCGAACTGGCAGAGCGTGAGGCCCGTGATGGCACGCATTAGGTCCGGGCCGGCGAGGCGCGAGAGGAGTGCGTCGCGGGCGGGTGCGGCGAAGGCGGACGCCGTGCCGAGCGCGAGGCAGAACAGCACGATGCTGGCGTGCGTCACCGCGCCCTGCGCGAGGCCGACCGCGAGCGCGGCGATCGGAACCAACGCGAACAGGTTCGCCGCAGCGAGAATGCGGCGCGGGTCGATGCGATCCGCGACCGCGCCGCCGAACAGGAGCAGTGCGAGCGACGGCAATTGCAGCGCGCCCTGGGCGTTGCCGACGGCGCTGCCGCTTTCGTGCAGCACGCCCACCAGCAGCCAGTTCACAGAGAGCTGCACGACACCCCAGGCAGTGAACCAGGCCGCGGTGCCGCCGGCGTACCACGGGAACGCGGCGTGCGCGCCGTTCGTGTTAGGCGTGACGGCTGCGCTCACGCGTCGCCGCTTTCGCGCGCCGCGATGCGGCGTTCGAGCTCTGTGCGCAGTCGCCGGCGATCGAGCTTGCCGCTGTCGGTCATTGGGAGCTCGCTGGCAGTCATCAGGAAAACGTGGCGCGGCAGCTTGTAGGCGGCGAGCTCGCGCGAGAGGCGCGCGCGCAGCGCGCTTGGCGCGAGCGCGGCGCCTTCGCGCAGCACGATCGCGGCGGCGACGTTCTCGCCGCGCTCCGCGTGCGCGACGCCGAGCACGTGCGCGGCCTGCACCTCGGGCTGGGCCTCGAGCACGGCCTCGACCTCGCGCGGCGTCACGTTCGCGCCGCCGGTCTTGATGAGTTCACCGAGGCGCCCGCGGAAGAAGAGGTTGCCTTCCGCGTCGAAGAAGCCGCTGTCGCCGGTGTGGTAGAAGCCCTCGGCGTCGAAGGTCTCGTCCCGTGTGCGTTTTACGAGGCCGAGCATCAGCGATGTGCCGCGCACGCAGATCTCGCCGAGTTCGCCCGCCGCCAGCCGCTCGCCTGTTAGGGGATGCACGACCTTGTGCTCGGCTCCCGGCACCGCGCGCCCGAACGAGCCGCGCAGCCGCTCCGGCAACTCCTCGTCGATGTGCCCCATCGTGTGCGGGCCGCAGGTCTCCGTCATGCCGAGCCCGGTCGCGCGCAGCCCGAGATCGCGTGGGCGCTTCGCTTCGGGCAGCACCGCGTAGAGGTTGCCCGCGCGCAGGGCCGAGAGATCGCGCTTCGCGAAGTCGGGGTGCTGCGCGAGCGCGGTTCCATAATGAGGCCAGCCCGAGACGATCGTTGCGCGCTCGCGTTCGAGCAGCGCGAGCGTGGCGCCCGGCTCGAAGGCGTCCTCCGTAATTAGGCACGCGCCGGCGTGCATCACCGCGAGCAGCGAGAACACGAAGCCGCCCACCCAAAAGAACGGCATCGGCGAATACATGCGGTCTTCGGGGACCAGATCGCGGTACTGGTTCAAGTTGCGCGCGTGGCGGAGCACGCTGCCGTGGGCGTGGATCGCGCCCTTGGGATCGCCGGTGCTGCCGGAGGAGTAGATCACGACGAGCGGATCCGCGGGCGAGACCTCGCGCTCGGCTTCCGCGAGCAGCGCGTCGTCGAGGCTCGCGCCGAGCGCTTCGAGCGCCGCCGCGCCGCCGCTCGTCCACGCGCGCACGGGCTCGGCGCTCTCC
>JANNRF010000305.1:0-32355 GCA_031401135.1 Deltaproteobacteria bacterium
GTCGGCGTATTCGATGGTGTGATAATGTTCTATGTAGCCGCTTTTTTTTGCCGTCGATGGCCGGGTTTGCCGTTCTGCCAGATCAAATTCCCACAACAGTTTCTTCTGCCCTTTCTCCCGGCTAGTGAAATTCCTCAGGTACACTTGAGGAATGTAGTGATGGTTCACAGAACTCATGACAACGAGGTAACACAACTTCGGCATTCGTGCATCGCGGAAACTGTGCCGAACATTTGCGCGTGTAGCAGCAGGCGCTGAAAATTTCGTGACCGCTACAGCGCCGCCAAGACTTCCGCCGCGTGTTCTTCTGGCTTCACGGTGGGCCAGATTTTTTTAATTTTGCCGTCGGGACCGATCAGGAAGGTGACGCGGTGGGTGCCGAGATATTTGCGGCCCATGAAAGTTTTCTCGCCCCAGACGCCGTAGGCTTCCACGATTTTTTTGTCAGTGTCGGCGAGGAGCGTGAAGGGCAGCTTGAACTTCTCCACGAACTTGTCGTGCGACTTCACCGGGTCGGTGCTGACGCCGAGCACGACCGCGCCGCGTTTCTTGAAGTCGGCAAAACCGTCGCGGAAGGCGCAGGCTTCCTTGGTGCAGCCCGGCGTGTCGTCCTTCGGGTAGAAGTAGAGGATCACGTCTTTGCCTGCGAAGTCGCCGAGCGAAACGGCGCGGCCGTCGCCATCTCTCAGGGAGAACTCCGGCGCCTTCGCGCCTTCTTCGACCGCTGTCCGCACGCCTCTTTCTTCGATCGCCATCCGCGCTCCTTCGTGCTGGGGCTTCGACTTCGCGGAGCCTATAGCAGCAAGCGCTGCTCAACGGCGCGCTCGAAAAAGCCGATCCCTCTATCCGACGCGTCGGGTAGCCTCGCCGCGAGGAGGATCTGCCATGAAACCCACCGCTTTTTTCTGCGCCCTCGCGATTGCCTTCAGCGCCGCGCCAAGCGTGGCCGACGATCACCGCTCCGAGCGCGCCGGCCATCCGCTGAAGATCATCGCGGTAGTGCTCCATCCGATCGGCGTGATTCTCGACTACGCGATTTTCAGGCCCGCCCACTGGCTCGCAAACCGCGAGCCCGTGAAAACGCTGACGGGTCACGAAGAAGAGTGAGCTAGCGGCGCTTCGCCGCGCGCAGCGAGGCGAAGCCGAGCGAAGTCAACGCGATAGCTGCGGACGCGTAGCGGCCGCCCAGCGCGCTGCAGCGCGCTCGGGCGCGATTTCTTCTTTGCCCGGGCAGTTGCCCTGGGTACAGTCCTTGCACTTTGCGTCTCCCGTCGCGCCCCGCACGCATCGCAATCGTCGTCGCTGCACTCGCGGCGTGGTTCCCTGTCACCAGCGCTGCCGAAACGCCGCGCGCGGTCGGGCTCGCCCTCGACGGCATGCGTTATGTGCTCGCGCGCGGTGGCAAAGCCGAGGTGGTCGTCGAGGCCGAACGCGCCGACATTTCGCCGCAGAGCGGCCGCATCGAGTTGTCAGGAGTTCGCGCGCGCCTCGGCAAGCTTGCGGGCCAGAGTGCCGATCTCGGTGGCCTCGAACTGAGCTGCGCGCGAGGCACGCTCGATTTGGAGGCGCGCGAGTTCAGCGCGATCGGCCGCGTCGAGGGGCGCACGCAAGACGGGCGCAGCTTCGTGACCAACGGCATCCGCTACCGGCACGATCGCGGCCTTGTCGCCAGCGACGCCCCGGTCTTATTGCGCGACGAGGCGGGCGAAACGCGCGGCGGCGGGTTCCAGTTCTGGGTGCGCGAGAACCGTTTCCGGGTGAGCGGCGGCGCCTCGGTCGTTCGGAGGAAGGAATGATTCGGCAGAGGGCCCTTCGTTGCGTCGCGCTGTTCGCACTTCTGCTTGGCTCGTGCGGCGCAGAAGTGGCGCCGGCGGCGCGCGGCGAGGTTGGCGTCGCACCGTTCGCGGTCAACGCGGGCGACGGTGAGACGCTGCCCGATGTCGCGAACCCGCTCGCGCTGAAACTCGGTGGCCTCGGCGTTGGCGCGGTGGTCCCGCCCGCCACGGTCGGAGCTACCGCCACGCCGCCAAGCAGCGCCGAGCGCGCGGCGTTGCGCGAGCGCACCGGTGCGCGAACGCTCGTGGTAGGCAGCGCGACGCGCATCGGCGAGCAGCTCTCCCTCGACGCGCGCGTGCTCGATCTCGACAGCGGGCTCGAACTCGGCACGCCGCTGGTCGAGCGCGCGAGCGGCGAAGCGGATCTGCCGCGCGCGGTCGATGCGCTGGCGGCGCGCGTCGCGAGTCGGATTCTGGAGCCGCCGCCGGCTTCACCCGCGCCCGACCCGGACAAGAAGAAAAGGAAGAAGCGCCGCGTGGGCGAACCGCGCGAGCCGATCGAGATCCAAGCCGACACGCTCGACGCGCAAACTGTCGCGGGCGGCCGGCGGCTCAGGTTTTCAGGCCACGTGAACGCGGTGCAGGGCGAGATCAGCCTGCAGTGCGAAGGCCTCGAGGCGTTCTACCCGACCGGCGCGAGCGAGCCGGACAAGCTGATCGCCAAGGGCGGCATCCGCGTGAAGCAGCGCGACCGCACGGCGACCTGCGACGAGGCGATCTTCTACCGCTCCGAAGACAAGCTCGTCTGCACCGGCAAGCCCGCCGAGCTCACCGAGGAGTGCAATCGCGCAGAGGCCGAGCGCATCACGTTCTATCTCGAAAGCGAGAAGGTCGAGATGGTGCGCGGCAAGGTGCTCGGCCGCGATTGCTCGGACGCGTCGAGCCCGACGCCGTGAAGGGCGAGGCGATCACGGCGCGCGGTCTCGTCAAGCAGTACGGCGAGCGCACGGTCGTGGACGGGCTCGACCTCGAAGTGTGGCCGGGCGAGATCGTCGGCCTGCTCGGGCCGAACGGCGCCGGCAAGACCACCACCTTCAACATGATCGTCGGCGCGATCCGGCCCACCCACGGCAGCGTGTTTCTCGGCGAACGCGAGATCACCGAGCTGCCGATGTTCCGCCGCGCGCGGCTCGGTGTTGTCTACTTGCCGCAGGAAACCTCCGTGTTCCGCAAGCTCTCGGTCGCGGACAACCTGAACGCGATCCTCGAGACGATCGAACCGAGCGCCGCGAAGCGGAAAGAGCGCCGTGAAGCGCTCTTGTCGGAGTTCGGGCTAACCGAAAAGGCTCGGCAGCGCGCTGATTCGCTCTCTGGTGGGGAGCGCCGTCGCGTCGAAATCGCTCGGGCTCTGGTGCTCTCGCCGAAGTTCTTGCTGCTCGACGAGCCGTTCACCGGAATCGACCCGATCACGACCGATGAGATCCAGAAGATCATCAACGGGCTGAAGCAAAAGGGGATCGGGATCGTGATCACTGAGCACAAAGTGCGCGAGACGCTCTCGTCCTGCGATCGCGCCTACGTGATCAAGGACGGGCGCATCCTGCGGCACGGCTCGCCGACCGAGATCGCGAACGACCCGCTGGTTCGCGAGATCTACCTGGGCGAGAAGTTCCAGCTCGATGCGTAGCTCGGTCGCAACCAAGCGCAGCTCGGGAAGCCGCAAGCGGCCGAGCGCCGCCTGAGCGGCGCAGGCCGCACGCAGTGAGCCGAAGGCGAACGGAGTTCGGAAGAAATGGCGATCGAGCTCAGGCAGCAGATGCGACTGTCGCAGTCGCTAGTGATGACGCCGCAGCTACAGCAGGCGATCAAGCTGCTGCAGCTCTCGCAGCTCGAGCTGGTGGCGAGCGTGCAGGCGGAGCTCGAGCAGAACCCGGTGCTCGAGGAGATGACGGAAGGCGACGAGGAGCCGCTTCGCGACAACGTCGCGGAGGCCGCCTCGGACTACGCGGCGGAGCAGACCACCGAGATCGAGGCCCCCGCGCAGGAGGGCGCCACTGCGGCTGCGGCCGACAAGCTCGCGGACATCGATTGGCAAAGTTACGCGGAGGCGTATCCGCAGACTAGTTATGGCGGGAGCGGCGGCGGCGACGAGGATCGCCCGAGCTTCGAGGCCACCGCGACCAAGCGCGAATCGCTGCACGATCATCTGACCTGGCAGCTGCAGCTCTCGTCGCTCGAGCCCGACGATCAGGTCGCGGCCAGCTGGGTGATCGGGAACATCGACGACAACGGATTCTTGCAGTCGACGGTCGAAGACATGGCGCGCCAGTCGGGTTTGCCGGAGCCGCTCGTCGAGGCCGCGCTTGCGCGCATTCAGCGCCTCGACCCAGCCGGCATCGCGGCGCGCGATCTACGCGAGAGCTTGTTATTGCAGCTAGACGCGCTGCACATCAAAGATCCGCTGGTGCGGCTGCTCGTCTCCGAGCACCTCGAGCAGCTTCAGAAGCGCGAGTTCAAGGGCCTCGTGCGCGACACCGGCGCCACGCTCGAGGCGATCGCCGCCGCCGCGCACGTGATTGGCAACCTCGAGCCGCGCCCCGGCCGCGCGTTCGGCGGCGAGGAGCCGATCTACATCGTGCCGGACATCTACGTGCACAAGGTCGGCGACAACTACCACGTCGTGCTCAACGAAGACGGCCTGCCGAAGCTGAAGCTGAACGCGCTCTACCGCGACGTGATGGCGAAATCGCGCGACGTCGCGAAGGACACGCGCGAGTACGTGCAAGAACGCGTGCGCGCCGCGATCTGGCTGATCAAGTCGATCCATCAACGCCAGCGCACGATCTACAAAGTGATGGAATCGATCGTGCGCTTCCAGCGCGAGTTCTTCGAGCGCGGCATCGCACACCTCCGGCCGCTCAACCTGCGCGACGTGGCCGACGACATCGGCATGCACGAATCCACCGTCAGCCGCGTCACCACCAACAAGTACTGCCACACGCCCCAGGGCATCTTCGAACTGAAGTATTTCTTCAACTCGAGCATCAACCGCGTAGATGGCGACGCGATCGCGAGCGAGAGCGTGAAGGAACGCATCCGCAAGCTGGTCTCGAGCGAAGACGCGCGGAACCCGCTCTCGGATCAGCGCATCGCCGAAATCTTGAAGGGCACGAACATCGACATCGCGCGCCGCACCGTCACGAAATATCGCGAGGCGATGAACATTCTCTCCTCGACTCAGCGCAAACAGGTTGGTTAGCCTGCCGCGCGCTTTCGGCGCCCGCGTTCGGCCGATTCCCGTCGTGTACTAGGAACGCCGCATGAAGATCCTCGACATCCTGCTTCGCGACGCGGTCCTTGTGGATCTGCGCGCGACGACGAAGCGCGAAGTGCTGGAAGAAATCTGCAGCGCGGTGGCGGCTGCGGAGCCCGCGGCCGATCGCGGCAAGCTCGTCGAGGTGCTCGCGGAGCGCGAGCGTTTGCAGAGCACGGGCATTGGCGAGGGCGTCGCGATCCCGCACGGCAAGATCCCCGGCCTGCCGCGCCTCGTCGCAGCGTTTGCCAAGAGCAAAGCGGGCGTCGATTTCGATTCAGTAGACGGGCGCAAGACGCACTTGTTCTTTCTGCTCGTGATGCCCGAGCACGCCGGCGGGCAGCACCTGAAAGCGCTCGCGCGCATCTCGCGCTCGCTGCGCGACGTCTCGTTCCGCCGCGCCGTGGAAGCGGCCGCGACGCGCGAGGAAGTGTTGCGCGTGATCGAGATCGAGGACGCAAAGTTCTGAGGCGGCCGGGCTCGCGGGCGCGTGCGCCGATCGGCGCCTAAGCGGTGGGCGCCTAAGCGATGCAAGTCCACGGCGGCCTGTTGCGAGTGCGCGGCGCCGGCGTGTTGCTGCTCGGCCCGAGCGGCGTCGGCAAAAGCGAGACCGCGCTCGAACTGATCGCGCGCGGACACCAGTTGGTGGCGGACGACGTCGTCGAGTTGTGGCTCGAGCAAGGGCGCGTAGTGGGCCGCGCGCGCGAGGCGATCCGCCACTTCCTCGAAATCCGCGGCCTCGGGATTCTGTGCGTGCCCGATTTGTACGGGCCTGGCGCCGTCGCCGAGGAATCCACGGTCGCGCTGGTCTGCCACCTCGAGCACTGGCGCGAGGGCGCGAGCTACGAGCGCGTCGGCCTCGAGCGCCAGCGCGAGTCGTTTCTCGGCGTCGAGCTACCGAGCCTGGTGTTGCCCGTGCGACCTTCCGCCAACATGGCGACGCTCGTGGAGGCGGCAGTGCGAGATCACGAACAGCGTGCGCGCGGGCGCTCCGGCGCCGAGAAGCTCGATGCTCGCCTGCGCGGCGAGGAGCCGTCATGAACTCGGCGCCGAGCGTGGTGTTCGTCTCGGGGCTCTCGGGCAGCGGCAAGAGCACCGCGATGAACGCGCTCGAAGACCTCGGCTTCTACTGCGTCGACAATCTGCCGGCGCAGCTCACGAGCCAGTTCCTCGATCTGTGCTCGCAGGCCGATCCGCCGATCGCGCGCGTTGCGCTCGCCATCGACGCGCGTGAAGAGCGCTTCCTGGGTGAACTGCCGCCGGTGCTCGAAGAGTTGCGCCGTGGCGAGACGCGCGTGCGCGTGTTGTTTCTCGACTGCGCGACCGAAGTACTGGTCGACCGCTATCGCGAGACGCGCCGCGTTCACCCGCTCTCGCCGGGCGGCTCCGTCGAAGAGGGCATCACGCGCGAGCGCGAGCTGTTAGGCGACGTCGCGCGCCTCGCCGATCTGCGGCTCGACAGCTCCGACCTCAACGTGCACGAACTCCGGCGCGCGATCGCGGATTGGGCGAGCGCGGGCGGCAGCGCGCGCGGGCCGGTCGTGAGCCTCGTTTCGTTCGGCTTCCGCTACGGCCTGCCGCGCGCCGCCGATCTCGTGTTCGACGTGCGCTTCCTGCCGAACCCGCACTTCGAGCCGCTGCTCCGTCCGCGCAGCGGGCTCGATGCCGAGGTCGCCCGATTCGTGCTCGAAACGAATGCGGCCAAGGAACTGCTCGATCGGCTCAACGGGCTGCTTGGTTTCCTGCTGCCCATGTACGAGCGCGAAGGAAAGTCTTATCTCACCGTGGCGGTCGGATGCACCGGCGGACGGCACCGCTCGGTGGCAGTGCTCGAGGCGATCGCCGGCGAGCTGCGGCGCGCCGGCCAGAACGTGAGCGTCACGCATCGCGACGTGGAGAAAACCTGATGCGTGTCGGTGTCGTGGTCGTGTCGCACTACCGCGTGGGCGAGGAAATGCTGCAAGCCGTTCGGCTGATCGTTCCGAACGCGCCGGATTTTCGCGCGGTCGCGATCGGGCCCAATCAGAGCGTCGACGAGATTCGCAGCGCGATCGCCAAGGAACTCGACGCGGTCGACACCGGCGCGGGCGCGCTGATCCTGACGGACATGTTCGGCGGCACACCCTCGAACGTCGCGCTCTCGTTCCTGGGCGAGCGCACGGTCGAGGTCGTCACGGGGGTGAATCTGCCGATGCTGATCAAGCTGGCGAGCTGGGGCGAAGGCAAGTCGATCTCGGAGATCGCCACGACCATGAAGGATTACGGGCGCCGCAATATCTCGGTCGCCAGCGAGATCCTGCCGGAGCGCGCGAAGTGATCGTGGAAGAGCAGTTCGTGGTGGAGAGCGAACTCGGCTTGCACGCGCGGCCGGCGGGCGAGTTCGCAGCGGCGGCGGCCAAGTTCGCGGCCGAGGTCTCGATCTCGCGCGTGGGCAGCGACGAGTGGGTGAGCGGGCGCAGCGTGCTCTCGCTGCTGTCGCTCGCAGCGAGCCGCGGCACCGCGCTGCGCGTGCGTGCGGAAGGCGCCGACGCGCAGGCCGCGGTGGCGACACTCGGCGGATTGCTCCGGCGCCCGCACGCTGGTTGAAAGCAAGCGGCGCATCGCCGCGCGCAGTGAGCCACAGGCGAGCGAAGTAAACGCGGTAGCCAGCGGGCGCGAAGCGCCCGCCCGGTTTTTCGCGTTGCCCCGCCTAGGTGCTTTCCTTACGTTCCGCCGCCTCATTCGCCCGGATTCGCGCGATTCGAGGTCTCGGAACACCCGGAGGCTTGTAGTTCCGTCATGTCGAATCGCAGCGTGTTCACGTCCGAGTCCGTCTCGATGGGCCACCCGGACAAGATGTGCGACCAGATCTCCGACGCCGTGCTGGACGCGATCCTCAGCCAGGATTCCACCGCGCGCGTCGCCTGCGAGACGCTCACCACCACCGGCCTGATCGTGCTCGCGGGCGAGATCACGACGCGCGCCGTCGTCGATTTCCCGGCGCTCGTGCGCAGCGTCGTCAGCGACATCGGATACACCGATTCAAAAATGGGCTTCGACGCCGCAACCTGCGCCGTAATGGTTGCGGTCGGCAAGCAGAGCCCGGACATCGCCCAGGGCGTGAGCGAAGGCGAGGGCCTGCACAAAGAGCAGGGCGCCGGCGACCAGGGCATGATGTTCGGCTACGCCTGCGACGAGACGCCGGAGTTGATGCCCGCGCCGATTCGTTTCGCGCATCAGCTGATCGAGAAACAGCGCGAGCTGTTCGAGTCCGGCGAACTCGACTATCTGCGGCCCGACGCGAAATCGCAGGTCTCGGTCGAGTACGACGGCGAGCGCCCGGTGCGCATCTCGGCGGTGGTGCTCTCGACGCAACACTCCGAGGAAGTCAGCTACGACAACCTGCGCCGCGACGTGATCGAGAAGCTGATCCGCCCGTCGCTTCCGAAGCAGCTGGTGGACGAGAACACGATTTTCCACGTCAACCCGACTGGGCGCTTCGTGGTGGGCGGCCCGATGGGCGATGCGGGCCTGACCGGCCGCAAGATCATCGTCGACACCTACGGCGGGATGGGCCGCCACGGCGGCGGCGCGTTCTCGGGCAAGGATCCCTCGAAGGTCGATCGCAGCGCGGCCTATGCCTCGCGCTGGGTGGCGAAGAATCTCGTCGCCGCGGGCGTCGCGCGCCGCTGCGAGGTGCAGGTGGCTTACGCGATCGGTGTCGCGGAGCCCGTAAGCATTCGCGTCGACGCCTTCGGCACTTCGAAGCTGGACATGGCGCAGCTCGAGAAGCTCGTGCGCAAGCACTTCGATCTGACGCCGCGCGGAATCATCGATGCGCTGCGGCTGCGCCGGCCGATCTACCGCGCCACGTCGTTCCACGGCCACTTCGGCCGCGCGGGCTTTCCCTGGGAAGACACCACCAAGGCGGACGCGCTCGCGCGCGACGCGGGGAAGCTGTGATGCCGACGGCCTCGTTGATTTGGCTGCAAGCGGGGGCGGGCCCGAGCGGGCTCGAGACCACCCTAATGACCATGCTGTTCATGGCGGTGCCGCTGTACCTGCTGCTCGTGCGGCCTGAGCAGAAGCGGCGCAAGGAAGCGGACGCGCTGATGAAGAGCATCTCGAAGGGCGACCGCGTGGTGACGGCGGGCGGCATTCGCGGAACCGTGGTGGGTGTTGCGGACGACGTGCTCACGCTCGACATCGGCAAGGGCGGCAGCGTGAAGATCGAAGTCGAGCGTTCGCGGATCGAGCGCAAGCTCGAAGCGGCAAAGGGAGAGGCGAAGTGAGCCTGCGCACGAAGTGGATCCTGCTCGCGCTGCTGGCGGCGCTTTGCGCGTTCGTGGGCGCCGCGAACTTCATCCCGGAGACGGTGCGCGAGGCCTCGCTCTGGCCCGACAAGGTGATGCGTCTCGGGCTCGACCTGCGCGGCGGCATTCACATCGTGATCGGGCCCGATCTCGATGTCGCGATCAAGCAGGAACTCACGGCGATCAAGGGCAGCGTCGAGCGCACCCTCGCAGACGACAACGTCAGTGGCGTGCAGTTCGTGGTCGAGCCGCAACGCCTGCTCGTGAAGCCGGCGACGGCCAAGGATCGCGATGCGGTCGACGCGATCCTCGACGAGTACGACACGATCGAGACGAGCGCTTCGGGCGACTACGAGATCGCGGTGACGCTGACCTCGACCTGGGTCACCGAAGTGCGCACTCGCGCGATGTTGCAGGTGCTCGAGGTGTTACGGCGCCGCATCGACGATCCTGCAACCGGTATCCCGGAGTCGATCGTCACGCGCCAAGGCGCCGACCGCATCCTGGTGCAGATTCCCGGCATGTCGCGCGTGCCGGACATCTTCCGCCAGACGGGCTTCCTCGAGTTCAAGATCGTGCAGGACTTCGCGCTCACGGAAGAGTTGCTGCGCGCGAAGTATTCGAGCGGCTTGCCAGCTGGCGCCGTAGTCGCTCCCCAGCTCGAGAAGGGCACCGACAAGGTGCTCGGCGCGTACCTGCTGCCCGAAGCCGCGGACATGAAGGGCGACGAGTTGGAGGATGCGCGCGTCACGTTCGACGGCACGCGCAACGAGCGGCAGGTGACGTTCGTGTGGACGGCCGACGGCGGCCGCGAGTTCGGAGCGATTACTGAGAAGAACATTCAGCGTCAGCTGGCGATCCTGCTCGACGGCCATGTCTACAGCGCGCCCACGATCCAATCGCGCATCAGCCGCGAGGGCGTAATCACCGGCAACTTCACCACCGAGGAAGCGAACGAGCTCGCGGTGATTCTGCGCGCGGGCGCGCTGCCGATCCCGATCGTGATCGAGGAAGAGCGCACGATCGGGCCGGCGCTCGGCGCGGACTCGATTCGCAGCGGCATCCAGGCTTCGCTGCTCGGCCTCGGGCTCGGCGTGCTGTTCCTGGTGGTCTACTACCGCGTCTCGGGCCTGTACGCGTCGGTTGCGCTGGCGATGAACATGCTGCTCGTCGTCGGCCTAATGAGCCTCTTCCAGGGCACGCTCACGCTGCCGGGCATCGCCGGCCTCGTGCTCACGGTGGCGACCGCGGTCGACGGCAACGTGATCGTGTTCGAGCGTATTCGCGAAGAACTGCGCGCCGGCCGGACGCCACGCTCCGCGATCTCGGCGGGCTACGACCGCGCGCTCTGGACGATTCTCGACGCGAACATCACGAACTTCTTCGCTGGCGTGATCCTGCTCTGGTACGGATCCGGCCCGATCAAGGGCTTCGCGGTGACGCTGCTCGTGGGCATTGTGACGAGTGTGTTCTCGGTTCTGGTCGTCACGCGCGCGCTGTACGAGTGGAAGCCCGGCGACGCGCCGGTCACCGAACTCTCGATCTGACGCCGAGCTGAGACGACCCCAGCGCATCGATTAGGGAGATTTGCGTGGCCTTCGAGATCATCAAGCCCGGCACCAAGATCGATTTCCTGGGGCAGTGGCGCATCTGGGTCGGCATCTCGGCTGCGCTGATCGTGGCGGGCCTGATCTGTGCGCTGCCGTTCGTGCGCGGCATGCACTTCGGCGTGGATTTCGCCGGCGGCGCCGAGATGCACGTGCGCTTCAACGAAGGCATCACGCCGAGCGACGGCCAGATCCGCGCGGCGCTCGCCCCGATCGAACTCGAGAGCCTGCAGGTCGTAACCTTTGGTAGCCCGCGCGATTACCTCGTGCGCTTCCAAGGCGAGCGCGTGATCGCGGGCTCGGGCGAGGCCCAGAGCGCCGTGACCGAGAAGACCGACCGCGTGCTGGCGGTGCGCGGCGCGCTCGAGCGCACGGTGGGCGCGCTCTCGGTCGAACGCGTCGAGTTCGTCGGCCCCAAGGTCGGCGCGGAACTCCGTAACAAGGGCCTCGTCTCGATGGGCCTCGCGTTCCTGGTGATCCTCGCCTACGTCGCCTTCCGCTTCTCCGCGAGCTTCGCGCCCGGCGCCGTGATCGCGCTGGTGCACGACGTGCTCGTCACCTCCAGCATCTGGGTGATTCTCGGCCTCGAGTTCGACCTGAACGTGCTGGCCGCGCTGCTCGCGATCATCGGTTACAGCCTGAACGACACGATCATCATCTACGACCGCGTGCGCGAGAACATGGAGCTGCACACGGGCGTCGACATCAAGCAGCTGCTCAACGAGTCCGTGAACCAGACGCTCTCGCGCACTGCGCTGACGGCGTTGATCTCGCTCGGCGCCGTGCTCTCGCTGCTGTTCGCAGGCGGCCCCGCGATCCGCGGATTCGCGGGCGCGATGACGATCGGCACCGTGGTCGGCACCTACTCGACCATCTTCATCGCCGCGCCGCTGGTGATGTGGCTCGAGCGCCGACGCGTTGCCACCGCAGGCGCACCTCTGAAGAAGCCGGGCGCTAAGAAGCGCTAGCGGCCCGCTCGCTGCGCGCGGCGAGGCGCCGCTTGCTAGGAGCCGCTTGCCGCAGCGAGGCCAATCTTCGCCGGCGCGGGCACCTTGCTCATCTCGATCGAGCCGTTGATCACGGCGCCTTCGTGAACGATCAGGCGCGGCGCTTTCACGTCGCCGTGGATCACACCGGTGGCCTGCACCTCGAGGCGCTCGGCGGCGATGATGTTGCCGTTCACCTGGCCGATCACGACCACGAGCTTTGCGTGAATCTCGGCGCGCACGCGGCCTTCGGGGCCCACCGTGAATTGGTTGTTGGGCAGATCGACGCGGCCTTCGACCGTGCCCTCCACCTGGATGTCCTCTTCGCCAGTCAGGTCGCCTTTGATCGTGATCGACTTGCCGATGTTGGCCATGACTTCCCTTTGGATGCGGGCCGGCTCGGAGCGAAAGAACGACTCCGACGGCGTTGTTGTGATTCCCCTCGGCGCGCTAGCGGGCCGGGCTCCAATCGGCGGCGGAGTCGGGGCTTCTCCGTCGCGGGGGGTCTTGCCGAACAAGCTCACGAGGATTCTCCGGTCTTCGGGATCGGCGAAGGTAACCGCCTGATTTTGCAGCGCGACGGATTCTCGCGCGGTGCGCTCGATCACTTTTCGATGCGCGAGCCCTTCTGGCTTTCGACCTCGATGCCGCGGTCTTCGAGCAGCGTGCCCTGGGCGCGATCGAGCGCGACCTCGGACGCGTGGTAGATGCGCAGTGCGGCGATCTTCTGGCTCTCTGCTTCCACGAGGTCTTCTTCGCGCTGGAGCACGTCGAACGGGGTCGACTCGCCGTGTTCGAGGCGAATCTGCTCGGCGCGATGCTGCTCCGCCGCCGCGATCCGGCGCCGCTCCGCGGCTTCGATGCCCTGAACTGCGGATTGGACATCGCGGATCGCCTTGCGCACGTCGGAGATGATCGCCTGGCGCTCACGCGCCACGAATGTCTCAGCCTTGTGCAGCTCGATCTCGCTGATTCGCACGTTCGAGCGAGCGCTGGTGTTGCCAACCGGAATCGAGAGCCGCGCGCCGGCCGTCCAGGTGCGGCTGTTGCTCCCCTGGAAGAACTGGTCGTGGGTATCGCCGTACTGGTCGGGTACGCCGACCGGCGGCGGGATCGTGATTGTGCCGAAGGTGACCGCTTGCCCGACGCCCGCGAGGCCGTGGGTTCCATAGCTCGCAACCATGTCGAGCTGCGGAAGGCGCTGGTTCTTCGCGAACTTCAGCCGGATGCGCTGCGCTTCGAGGTTGCGCTCCGCGGTCAACAACTCGGGCCGGTTCGTGAGCGCCTTCTCCGCTGCGACGTTTGGATCGATGTCGAGCGGCTCATACTTCTCAGGTGAATCGGACACGACGATCTCGAGGCTCGAAGTCGGCGTGAGCGCCGGACCGAACACGAGATCTACGAGCCCATCCTGCGAGGTGCGGTAGGCGTTCTCCGCTGCGATCAGCAGGAACTCGCGCTGGGCGACGCCGGCCTCGGCCTCGGTGACCTCGACCTTCGAGACGACGCCCACTTGGAACTGCGCCTGCGTCTGCTTGAGCAGCGCGCGCGAGGTTTCGAGGCTCTTCTTCGCAACTTCATAGAAGCGGGCCGCGGCGGCTAGGCCCCAGTACGCGTCCTCGGTCCCGCGCACGATGTCCATCAGATTCCGGCGAAACTGCTCGTTGGCGATCTGGCTGTTCTTGCCGCTGAGCCGCACCTGCACCCAAGGCTGCCCATACAAAAACCCGCGCAACAGCGGAGCGTTGAAGGCGAACGTCACGTTAGATCGGTACTCGGGGATGAGGCTCGCGATCGTCGAACTCGTCTCATTGCGGGAGCCGCTGTATCCGAAGTCGTATTGCCAGCCGAGCAGCGGAAGAATGCCGTGGAGGCCCGTCGCGCCGGTCGTTTCCTTCTCCGAGAGGAAGCCGAAGCCCTGGAATACTTGTGCGACCGGGAGGCTGCTGTCGCGGTGATCCGCCGTTCCATAAGCGACCGGCTCGTAGTTTCCCCAGGCCGCGCGGTGCGCGTAATCCGCGATCGCGGGGTCGTAGCGGACGAGCTCGAGATCAGTGTTGCGCTCGAGCGCGCGCGCGATCGCGTCGCGCAGGGTCAGCGGGAGTTGGCCGCTCGAGGGCGGCCCGACCGCGAGCTCGGAGGAAGTGGCGTCGCTGGCAGGCGCATCGTCTTGCCCAAGAGAGGGAGAGCCAACGGACAGCGCGAGAACCGTCGCGCTCGCCAGAATCCCAATCAATCGCATCGAAATTTCCCCCGGCGGTGCTTCGCCCTCGGCGCGCGGGCGCACGGTAGCAGCGCGAGTAGGCGGCGCTTCGCGTCGCAGCGCGCGCCGCGAGTTCCTATGGTGCGCGGCCATGACCGTCGCGGCTCTAGTGCTGGGCGCCGGGAGCGGGTCGCGCTTGCGCGAGAGCCTGTCGGCGGAAGCGGCGCGCACTGCGCTGCCGGCAAAGGCGTTCGTGCGGCTCGCGGGCAAGACCCTGATGACTCGTTCGCTCGACGCGCTCTGCGAATCAGGCGCGTGCGACGTGATCCAGCCCGTGCTGCCCGCGGCGGAGCTCGCGCGTTGGCCGGAGATCGCGCGCGAACTCGCGGCGCCGGGCCGCGTTGCCGCGCCGATCGCTGGCGGCGCCACGCGGCAGGCCTCAGCGCGCGCTGGGCTCGCGGCGCTGCCCGCGGGCGTTACGCACGTCGCGGTGCACGATGCCGCGCGCCCGCTCGTGCGTGCCGCGGAGATCAGGCGCGTGATCGCCGCTGCGCGCGAACACGGCGCCGCGCTGCTCGCGGCGCCGCTGCGCGACACGATCCATCGCGTCGCGGGCGGCGCGATCGCAGCCACGCCTGTGCGCGAGGAGCACCTCGCCGCGCAAACGCCCCAGGTGTTTCGCATCGACTGGCTGCGCGAGGCGCTCGCCAAGGCGGAGCAGGGCGGCATCGTCGGAACGGATGACGCGGCTCTGGTCGCGCGGCTCGGAGTGAGAGTGCACGTAGTCGCCGGCGACCCTGACAACTTGAAGATCACCACCTCGGCGGATCTGCTGCTCGCGGAGCTGCTACTCGCCGAGCGGATGCGCGTACGGGGGAACCCCTAATGCGCGCGCGCATCGGGCAAGGCTTCGACGCGCACGCGCTCGCGGAGGGCCGCGCGCTCTGGCTCGGCGGCGTGCAGATCCCGCACACGCGCGGGCTCGCCGGGCACTCGGACGGAGATGTGCTGCTGCACGCGGTCACGAGTGCGCTGCTCGGGGCGCTCGGTCTCGGCGATCTCGGCGCGCACTTCCCGTCTTCGGACGCGCGCTGGGCGCGTGCAGCGAGCGCGGATTTCCTGCGCCACGCGCTCGGCCTCGCGCGCGAGCGCGGCTACGCGCTTGGCAACCTCGATGCCACGGTGATCGCGGAGCAGCCGCGGCTCGCGCCGCATCAGGCGGCGATCCGGGCCCGGCTCGCCGAGCTGTTAGGCGCGGCAGAGGCGGACGTGAACCTGAAAGTGACGAGCACCGACGCGCTCGGCGCGATCGGGCGCGGCGAGGGGGTCGCGGCGCTGGCGGTGGTGCTGCTCGTGCCGGCGGAGGGAGCGTGAGCGAGGGCGGGCTGCAGCTGTTCAACTCGCGGACGCGGCAGAAGGAGACGTTCGCGCCGCTCGAGCCCGGCCACGCGCGCGTCTACTCGTGCGGGCCGACCGTGTACTCGCCGCAGCACATCGGGAACATGCGGGCCAACCTGTTCGCGGACTTGTTGAAGCGTGCGCTGCTCGCGGAGGGCCTGCGCGTCACGCACGTCATCAACATCACGGACGTCGGACATCTCACGGACGACGCCGACGCGGGTGAAGACAAGATGGAGGCCGCCGCGCGCAAGAGCGGCCGGCGCGCCCAGGAGATTGCGCAGCAGTTCACGGCGCAATGGCAAGCCGATCGGCGGCGGCTCAACTGCCTCGAGCCCGAGGTGCTTTGCAAAGCCAGCGAGCACATCGCCGAACAGATCGAGATGATCCGCACGCTCGAAGCGAAGGGCGTCACTTATCGCATCGACGACGGGGTCTACTTCGACGTGACGAAGTTCGGCGGCTACGCGGATCTCGCGCGCCTCGACCTCGCCGCGCAGCACGGCGCCAGCCGCATCGGCGACGTGGCCGGGAAACGCCATCCCGCGGATTTCGCGCTCTGGAAGTTCGCGGCCGCGGGCGTGAGCCGTCAGCAAGAGTGGGAGTCGCCCTGGGGTCGCGGCTTTCCGGGTTGGCACATCGAGTGCTCGGCGATGAGCACGAAGTACCTCGGCACGACCTTCGACATTCATACCGGCGGCGTCGAGCACCTAACAGTCCATCACACAAACGAACTCGCGCAGAGCGAAGCCGCGCTCGGGGTGCATCCTTGGGTGCAGGTCTGGATGCATCAAGACTGGCTCGTGTTCGACGGCGAGAAGCTGGCGAAGTCCAAAGGCAACGCGCCGCTGCTCGACGACGTGATCGCGCTCGGGCTGCTGCCGCTCGGGTTTCGCTTCTTCTTGTTACAGGCGCACTACCGGAAGCAGCAGAACGTGAGCGACGAGGGCATGCTGGCCGCCGACCGCGGCTACCGGCGCCTGCTCGCGAGCACCGCGCCTGCGCGGGCCGCGGCCGGCGCCGCCGACGCTGCGCGCATCGCGCCCTACCGCGCACGCTTCCGTGAGGCGGTGCGCGACGACCTGAACGCGCCGCGAGCGCTGGCCGAGACAATCGAGATGTTGCGTGCGGCGGAACTCACGCCCGCGGATCAGCGCGCGCTGCTCGCCGAGTTCGATGCGTGGCTTGGCCTCGATCTGCTCACCGCCGAAGCGCCCGCCGACGCGAGCGAGAGCGACCCGCGTATCGACGCGCTGCTCGCCGAGCGCGAGGCCGCGCGCAAGCGCCGCGACTTCGCTACCTCCGACCGAGTCCGCGACCAGCTCGCCGCCGAGGGCATCGCGATCGTCGACACGCCGCAAGGCCCACGTTGGAAGCGCAAGTAGTCGCGCACCGCTGGAGAATCCCATGAGCGCCAATAACACCCCGTATACGCTGATCTCCGCCGACACCCACGCCGGCGCGAGCGTCGAGGGCTACAAGCCGTACCTCGACGCCAAGCACCAGGCGATCTTCGACGAGTGGCGCGGCAGCTACCGCAACCCGCAGAAGGCGCACATCGGCAGCAAGAAGCACAAGAACTGGGACGACGCCGAGCGCATGCGCGATCTCGAGGCCGAAGGCGTCGCCGGCGAGATCATCTTCCCTAACACCGTGCCGCCGTTCTTCAAGACGAGCGTGCTGATCTGCGGCAACCCCTCGCGCGAGGACTACGCGTTGCGCTGGCAGGGCATCAAGGCCCACAACCGCTGGCTCGCCGATTGGTGCAAGGAGTTTCCCGATCAGCGCGCGGGCATCGGCATCGTCTACCTCAACAACATCGATGACGCGATCGAAGAGGTGAAGTGGATCGCGAACGCCGGCCTGCGCGGAGGCGTTCTGCTGCCGCACGTGCCGCCAGACTGCACGCACATCGCGCCGCTCTACGCGCCCGAGATGGACCGCTTCTGGGCGGTCTGCCAGGACCTCGATGTCGTGCTCAATCACCACGGCGGCACCGGCTCGCCTGATTACGGTCCGTGGAAGATCTCGATGCCGATCCGCCTGCTCGAAACCGGCTTCTACTCGACGCGCAGCTATCCCCACATGTTGCTGAGCGGCATCTTCGAGCGCTTCCCGCAGCTGAAGTACATCGTCACCGAATCCGGCTGCGCGTGGGTGCCGCAGACGCTGCGCAACCTCGATGCGATCTACGAACGCGTGAATAGCGGCGCGGTCGGCGAGTTCGAGTTCGCGGAGGGCGCGCTGCCCCCGCATCCGCCCAGCTATTACGCCAAGCGCAACTGCTACTACGGCGCGTCCTCGCCCTCGCGCGGCGAGCTGGCAGGGCGCCACGAGATCGGCATCGACCACCTGCTCTGGGGCAACGACTACCCGCACTACGAGGGCACCTACCCCAACAACCGGAAGAGCCTGCGGCACACCATGCACGATCTGCCCGACGTCGAGCGCCGCGCGATCCTCGGCGAGAACGCCGCCAAGCTCTACAAGTTCGATCTCGCGAAGCTGCGCCCGATCGTCGACCGCTGCGGCCCGACGCCCGAGGAACTCTCGCTGCCACTCGGGCCGGCGGAGATTCCCCAGGGCGTGCACACGAACGCGTTTCGCTGAGCCGCGAGGCGGACGGTGTGAACTACCTCATAGCCAGCGGGCCTGCGCGCGTGAGATCTTGGCCCCTCGAACGGGGAGGCAGCGATCATGAAGGCGCTTCAGAAGGGCGATGCGGGCGCGGCGGTGAAGCGCTGGCAGCAGTTCCTGACGGGTCAGGGCTTCGATCCGAAAGGGGCCGACGGAAAGTTCGGCAAAGACACGCGTAACGCCACGCTCGCGTTCCAGCGGGCGCATGCGCTCCCCGAGACGGGCATCGTCGACAACCGCACCCTGGGACAGGCCCAGCTGCTCGACTTCCCCGTCGTCGACGATGCCGAGGGCCAGAGCCGCTCGGGACCTAACTGGCCGCAACGCCCGAGCTTCGAGCCTTTGGTCGGGATCGCCGCACGTCAGGGGCTGTTCGGGAAGTTCGCGTTCGTGCACGAGCCCCGGCCTGACAACTTCGAAAACATTCGCATCACCGATGGTTGGGAACGCGCGAACATCGTGACGCTCGAAGTTCCGGAGCTCGCCGGGAAGAAGGGCGCCTCGGCGACGGGGAAGGTGCGGTTTCATCGGTCGGCGGCGCCGCAGCTGACCGATCTGTGGGCGGCGTGGGGGAACGCGGGGCTCCACGACCGCGTGGAAAGCTGGGCTGGCGCGTTCAACCCACGCTTCGTGCGCGGCAGCGACAAGACGCTGAGTAACCACGCATTCGGCAGCGCGTTCGACATCAACGCCGAAACGAATCCGCTCGGAGCGCGCCCCCCGTTGCTGGGCGAACCGGGCTGCGTTCGAGAGCTCGTGACACTCGCGAATCGCCACGGATTCTATTGGGGCGGACACTTCGCGAAGCGCCCCGACGGCATGCATTTCGAGCTAGCGAAGCTGCTCTGAAGGGCGGAGCAGAGCCGCGACGGGGCTACGCTGCGCCGCCATGCCCGATCGCTTCCAACTCGTCTCCGATTTCACTCCGCAAGGCGATCAGCCGCGCGCGATCGCGGAGCTGGTTGCGGGCATAAAGGCCGGCGCGCAGCACCAGACGCTGCTGGGCGTCACGGGCAGCGGCAAATCGTTCACGATGGCGTGCGTGGTGGAGGCGCTGAACCGGCCCGCGCTGGTGATGGCGCCCAACAAGACGCTGGCGGCGCAGCTCTACAGCGAGTTCAAGCAGCTCTTCCCCGAGAACGCGGTCGAGTACTTCGTCTCTTATTACGACTACTACCAGCCCGAGGCCTATATCGCCTCGAGCGACACCTACATCGAGAAGGATTCTTCGGTCAACGACGAGATCGACAAGCTGCGGCACTCGGCGACGCACTCGCTGCTGACGCGGCGCGACGTGCTGGTGGTCGCCAGTGTCTCGTGCATCTACGGGCTCGGCTCGCCCGAGAGTTATGGCGCGATGCACCTGTTCGTCGAGGTCGGCCAGCGCATCGACCGCGACGATCTGCTGCGCCAGCTAGTCGAGATGCTCTACACGCGCAACGACCAGGATTTTCAGCGCGGCAGCTTCCGCGTGCGCGGCGATGTGGTCGAGATCATCCCGCAGTACGAGAGCGAGCGCGCGGTCCGCATCGAGCTGTTCGGCAACGAGGTGGAATCGATCGCGGAGATCGACCCGCTGCGCGGCAAGGTGTTAGGCCGGCCGAAGCGCGCGATGATCTACCCGGCCAGCCACTACGTCTCCACCAAGGAGCGGATCAAGCTGGCCTGCACCGGGATTCGCAACGAGTTGGCGGAGCGGCTCCAGCAATTCCGCCGCGAGGGCAAGCTGCTGGAGGCGCAGCGGCTCGAGCAGCGCACGCTGTTCGATCTCGAATCGCTCGAAGAGATGGGCTTCTGCCCGGGCGTCGAGAACTACTCGCGCTGGCTCGACGGCCGCTCGCCCGGCCAGGCGCCGTACACGCTCTACGACTACTTCCCGAGCGACACGCTGGTGTTCCTCGACGAATGCCACGTCTCGGTGCCGCAGATCGGCGCGATGTTCCGCGGCGACCGCGCGCGCAAGGAGACGCTGGTCGAGTTCGGCTTCCGGCTGCCGTCCGCCCTCGATAATCGTCCGCTGCGCTTCGACGAGTGGGAAGAGCGCGCCAAGGTGCGCACGTACGTGTCGGCGACGCCCGCTGATTATGAACTGACCAAGTGTCATGGCGTCGTGGTCGAGCAGATCATCCGGCCGACCGGACTCGTCGATCCGCAAGTGGAAGTGCGCAAGGCGACCGGGCAGGTGGACGACCTGCTCGGCGAGATTCGCGCGCGCGCCGCTGCGGGCGACCGCGTGCTCGTCACGGTGCTCACCAAGCGCATGGCCGAGCAGCTCACCGACTATTATGCCGAGCACGGCGTGAAAGTCCGCTACTTGCACAGCGACATCATGACGATCGAGCGCACCGAGATCATCCGCGAACTGCGCGAGGGCGTATTCGACGTGCTGGTGGGCATCAACCTGCTGCGCGAGGGCCTCGACATTCCAGAGGTCTCGCTGGTCGCGATCCTCGACGCCGACAAGGAAGGCTTCTTGCGCTCGACGCGCTCGCTGATCCAGACGATCGGCCGCGCCGCCCGCAACATCAACGGCAGGGTGATCCTGTACGCGGACAAAGAGACGGACTCGATCCGCAAGACGCTCTCCGAGACGGACCGCCGTCGCGAGAAGCAGGTCGCCTACAACAAGGAGCACGGCATCACGCCGAAGAGCGTGGTCAAGAAGATCGCGAGCCTGCGCGATTCGATCTGGGAGAAGGACTACGTGACGGTGCCGACGCGCGAGGAGAAGCGCGCGCGCGAGGTGGATGTGCCGTTCCACGAGCTGCCGCTGGTGATTACGGCGCTGCGCCGGGAGATGAAAGAGGCGGCGGGGAAGCTCGACTACGAGCACGCTGCCGAGCTGCGCGATCGCATCAAACTGCTCGAAGCGGAGCGTCTCGCGCGGACGTGAACGCCGCTAAGCGCGCAGCGCAACGTTATGGCAAGCCCGCCGCGCTCAGGTTCGCGAGGAACGCATCGAGGTCGGGCCGGCGCGCAAACAGCCCGTGCGATCGCAGCGCGGCCGCGGTGAGCTGAGGGTTTACCCGCAGCGCCTCGGCGAGAACCGTGCGCGCCTCGGGCGCTCGCTGGGTCGCTGCAAAGCGCGCCGCGAGCTCCAGCCGCGGAACGATTAGGTCCGGGAAGTCAGTGCGCAGCTGCTCCCATAGCACCTCCGCGGATTGCGCGCGGCCGCGGCGAATCTCGAAGGCCGCGAGCGTTTGCGCCGCCTTGTAGACGTTCGTTGCCGGGAGGCGTGGGTTCAACCGCCGGCCTCGCTCGAACGAGGCCCAGCCGCTTTCGAGCTGACCGCTCTGCAGCAGGACCAACGCCAAAAAAATGTGCGGTCCCGGGTCGTTCGGCGCGAGCGCGCGGGCCCGCTCCAACCAAGCGCGCCCACGCTCCGGCTGTCCCCTGAACAGATCTATCGCGCCGCGCGCGACATACGGATTGGGGAGGCTCGGGTCGAGTTCGATCGCGCGCGCGAGCAGTGCGTCCGCGCGATCGAGCACTGCCGGATCCAGCGTGAGCAACTCCGTGTACTCGGCGGCGTACGTTACCCCGAGGTAGGCGACCGGCAGCGCGTAGTTCGGGTCGAGTTCGATCGCCCGCAGGAACAACCGGCGCGCCTCGACCGTGTCTCCGCGCTGAAAGCGGCTGACGAGGTGAAACCCTTGGATACAAGCCTCGTATGCCGTGAGACTTTCCGTGGGCCTGCGCCGGATGCGTTCGAGTTCCGCGTGTGAGATGCTGGCGCCGACGCCACCTAATATCTTCTCTGCGATCTCGGACTGCACGGCGAAGATGTCGGTGAGTTCGCGATTGAAGCTGTCGCTCCAGACTTGACGCCCGCTGCTCGCTTCGATCAGTTCGGCGGTCACGCGCACGCGATCAGCGGAACGGCGCACGCTGCCTTCCACGACGTAGCGCACGCCGAGTTCGCGCCCGACCTGTGGAAGCGTGAACGCCTTGCCCTTGTACGTGAATGCGGAGCTTCGCGAGATCACGAACAGCGTCGAGGTCTGTGCGAGCGCGCTCGTCAGGTCCGCGCTGATGCCGTCCGCGAAGGACTCCTGCCGCAGATCACCACTCGAGTTCGCGAAGGGCAGCACTGCCACCGAGGGCAACTCGGGAAGCGCAGGGTTTGCGAGCGGGGCGGCGCCCGGGATCCCTGCAGCCGCTTCGGCCTTACCGTGCGGCGACGTGGCCCAGAAAGCGAAGCCTGCTGCAAGGAGCCCGGCGAGCGCAACCAATAGGAACGGCGCTGCGCGAGCAAACGCCCAACGCGGGCGCCCGCTCCGCGCCGTGATCCGTGCGCGAAACGCTTGCACGGGCGTCGGAAGGTTCTTGAGCGCGCGCGGCCCGATGTCTTCGAACTCGAGCGCAACGCGACCGCGCACCGAATCGACCGCCGCTTGGGAGAGGCAAAGATCGCCCGGCTCGGCGAGCGTCTGAAGCCGCGCCGCCACATTGACACCGTCGCCGTAGAGCCGCCCCTCTTCGACGCGGACGTCGCCAACGTGGATTCCAAGTCGAAAGCGCATGCGCCGCGCTTCGGGGAGTTCCGCGTTCTGCGTCGCGAGCGCGCGCTGAATCTCGATGGCGCATTGGACCGCATCGCGTGCGCTCGCAAACGACGCCAAGAAGTTGTCGCCGGTGAAGTCGGCGAGCTGGCCGCGATGCGCGCCGATCTTTGCCGTGATCTGCGCGCGCCACGCGCGCAGCGTGATCACCGTGGCGTCCTCATCAGCGGCCATCAGCCGGCTATAGCCCGCGATGTCCCCTGCGAGGACTGCGAGAAGGCGGCGTTCACTGATTTGAACCGACACGATTCGATTGAACGGCGTCCGGCTGCGCGCGTCAACGAGCTAGTGCTTCCAGTTCGCGCCTCACCGCGGCATGCTCTCGGTTCTGGAGGAATCACCCATGATCAGCAGCGGACCGGTTGAAGATCGCCTCGCGATTCGCGAACTCGTCGAGTCCTACAACGACGCCGTGATGCGCTTCGATGGCGAGGCGTGGGCGGCGAACTGGCTCGAGGACGCGATCTGGTCGCTGCCTGGCATGGGCGACGTGGTCGGGCGCGCGAAGTTCTTCCCGATCTGGCAGGGCATGATGGCGGGCTTCTCGTTCGTCGGGTTCTATGCGTCGGCGGGGCTGATCGTCGTGAAGGGCGACACCGCGCACGCGACCTGGTGGCAGCAGGAACTGCTGCACGGCAAGGACGGTACGAAGCGCGCGATGAACGGCCGCTACGTGGACGACTACGTGAAGCGCGATGGGCGTTGGTACTTCGCGAAGCGCGTCTATTCGATCCTGAATCAGAGCTAGCGCCGCCTCACACCCCGAGCGCGCGCGCGGCTTTTTCAATGCGCGAGGGCTTCACCCACACGATCATTCCCCAGCGCCCCGCGCCCGCGGAGATCGCTTGCGCCGCGACGATCGGGATCCTCTGGCTCGCGAGCTTTTCGAGCACGGAAGCCACCGCACCGACGCGGTCTTCGCCCTCGATCAGGAACGCGGGCTTCGGTTTGCGCACTTTCAGCTTCAGGCGTGCGGCCGCGGCCGCGAAGGCCGGGGCGTCGGCGGGCACGAAGTCGAGCTGCGCCTTGCCGCCGCCGAGCGGGAAGCCGCAGAACGCGCGTAAATCGGCACCTGCTGCAGAGAAGGCGGCGAGCACGCGGTGGGCCTCGCCGGGCTGATCGGGGACGCTGAGCGCGAAGTAATCGATCTTTCGGATGGTGTCGGCCACGGGCTCCTCCTTTGGCGCGGATGGCTCGCGGGACGCGGCCCGATCCGCGCGCGCAGTATCCGCCCGGCAGCGGCGCCGAGACAAGCCGCACGCGCATGGGCGCTCTCGGTAACTTGCGCGCGTGAGTCTCGACACCGAAGCCGCCCGCGTGCTCGACGAACGCGTCGATGCGCTGCCGCAAACGCCCGGCGTGTACCTGTTGAAGAGCGCGCGCGGGAAGGTGCTGTACGTCGGCAAGGCGCAGAACCTGCGCAGCCGCGTGCGCTCGTACTTCTCAGGTGGCGACGGGCGCATCCAGGTGCCCAACTTGGTGGCGCGTACGGCCGACGTGAGCGTGCTCGTCACCGCCAGCGTGAAGGACGCGCTGCTGCTCGAGAACGAGCTGATCAAGCAGCACAAGCCGCACTTCAACGTGCGGCTGCGCGACGACAAGCAGTACCTCGCGCTGCGGCTCGACCGGCGCGAGGAATGGCCGCGGCTCACCCAAGTGCGGCGCTTCGGCAAAGACGGCGCCACGTATTTCGGGCCCTACACGTCGAGCACGAACCTGCGCGCTTCGCTGAATCACCTGCGGCGGCTGTTCCCGCTGCGCAGCTGCAGCGAGGCCGTGTTCCGCGATTACGCGCGCCGCGGTCGCCCGTGCATCGAGCACGAGATGAAGCGCTGCCCGGCGCCCTGCGTCGCGCGCGTCACGCCCGAGGCGTATCGAGAGCTGCTCGACGGCACCGAGCTGTTCCTGCGCGGGCGCAGCGGCGAGCTGACGGAGTTGTTACGGGCGAAGATGTCCGCGGCGGCGGCAGGGGAGCGCTTCGAAGAGGCGGCGCAGCTGCGCGATCGCATCGACGGCGTCGCGGAAACCGTCACGCGCCAGCAGATCGTCTCGGAGCGCGCCCAAGACCGCGACGTGTTCGGGCTCGCGCGGCGGGGCGGCGAACTTCAGCTGCAAGTGCTGCATGTGCGCGAAGGCCGAGTGATTGGGGCTTCCGAGCACGCCTTCTCGGACGTCGAGATTTCGGACGAGGACGTGATGGCGAGCTTTCTCGCGCAGTTCTACGCCGGCGACACGGCCAGCGCGGCGCCTTCGGAGCTGCTCGTCTCGGTGGCGCCCAGCGATCACGAAGCGCTCGCGCTCTGGCTCGGCGAGCGCACGGGCAGGGCAGTGGAAGTGCGCGTGCCGCAGCGCGGCGCGCCGCGCGAGCTCGGCGATCTCGCGCTGAAGAACGCCGAAGGCGCGCTCGAACGCCGGCTGGCGGCGCGCGAGAGCATCGACAGCGCGCTCGCGGATTTGCAGCAGAAGCTCGGGCTCGCGCGCCTGCCGCGCCGCATCGAGTGTTATGACATCTCGAACCTCGCGGGCACGCTGGCGGTCGGCAGCCGCGTGGTGTTCGAGAACGGCGTCGCCGACAAGAACGCCTATCGCCGCTACCGCATCAAGCAGGCCGCTGCGGGCGACGACCTCGCCTGTATGCGCGAAGTGCTCGCGCGGCGGCTCGAAAAGCGCGAGGCCGAACCGCTGCCGGATCTGTGGGTGCTCGACGGCGGGCGCGGGCAACTGAAGGTCGCGACGACGTTGTTACGAGATTGTGGCCTCGCGCAGGATCACGTCGGGCTCGCCAAGGAGCGCGACGAGGAGAGCCCGTCTCTGCGCGTGAAGCGCGGCGGCGGCCTCAAGGCTGAGCGCGTGTTCCTGCCCGATCGCGTCAACCCGGTGTTGTTACTGCCGAGCTCGCGCGCGCTGCTGCTGCTGCAGCGCATCCGCGACGAAGCGCACCGCTTCGCGATCGAGTTCCAGCGCTCGCTGCGCAAACGCGTCGGCATGCTCTCGGTGCTCGAAGAGATCCCCGGCATCGGGCCGAGCAAACGGCGTGCGCTGCTCCGCGAACTCGGCTCGTTGAAGCGCGTGCGCGAGGCCGAAGTCGAGGCGCTCGCCGCCGTCGCGGGAGTCGCGCGCGCCGACGCCGAGCGCATCCACGGCTTCTTTCGCGCGCTCGCGGGTGTAACCGAGTTCCCAGGAGTGGAGCCCGAGGCGCCCACGCCGGACGACGCGGCTGCGCCCGCGGCAGCGCCGGAATCCTGAGCGCCGGCCGCGTTTCGGGCGCGAGTTGCGCTTGCGTTGCCAGCCCCCGCGTTGGTGGCACTCGTCTTGCTCAACTCCCGGCTGTGCCCGAACGAACGCTGGAAACGATTCAGTCGGATCTCGAAACGCGCGGCGTCGCGCAGCCGCTGGCGCGCCGCCTGGCCGAGGCGATCGCGAAGCGCACTTCGATCCTCGATGGCGGGCGTTATCAGGCCGTGGTCGCTGGTATCGCGCTCGCGGTGACGGCGCAGAGCCGCGAGATCCAGCAACTGCGCAAAGCCGCCGACGAGCTCGGCGAAGTGCAGCGTCTGCTCGGCAGCTTCACCGATGAACTCAAGAAGCTCGACGAAGCGCTGGAGACGCTGGCGGCCTACGTCGTGCGCATGAAGAACCCCCAGCCGGCGCCGCCGCGGCGAGTGCTGCACTAGAGGCGCGCCCGGTCGCCTTCGCTCGCTCGCAGCGCGCACCCGCTCACAAGCGCGTCGCCAACCGCGAAGCTCTGGCGCCGAAGCCGGCTCGAGTCGTCTAGCCTGCGCGCGCTTCCGGTCCCGCGGAGAGCGCTGTGCGCGCAAAGCTGCCGCTCATCAGCGCCGCGTTCGCGCTGGGCCTAATCGCTGGCGACGCTTGGCCGGCCTGCGCTGAAGCGCTGCGCGCGCTCGCTCTGCTCGGCTGCGCGGGCGCGGGCCTCGCGCTCTTGCTGCGCCGCGGGCGGGAGTGCACCGCGCTCGCGTGCGCCGCGGCGTTTGCGGCGGGCGGCGCCCTAATGGGTGCGCGCGTGGCCGAGGCGAGCGCGCAGCTCGTCGTGCCCGGGCGCGAGGCCGTGATCGAGGGCCGCGTCGCGCGGGCAGAGCGGGTGCAGGGCGGCGCGCGCATCGAACTCGAGCGCGTGGCTTGGGTGCGCGAGTCCGCCTTCGGGCCGCGGCGCATGTCGCTCTCGCTCGATGACGGAGCCCCGCCTCCGCCTGTGGGCGCGACGATCCGCGTCGCGGTGCGCACCCGCGAGTTCGCAGCCGGCGCCGCCAACCCAGGTGGAGGCGATCCGCTCCGCGCGCTCGCCCGCCGAGGCGTTGGAGCGGCAGCTCGCGGCGTCGATCCTGCGCTTCTTCAGATCGTCGAGCCACCGGGGGCCAACCCCTTGACTTGGCTTGCGAATCGACGACTCCGGGCGATCGACGCGCTGCTGCGATTCGGGCGCGGTGGCGCGCTGCTCGCGGCGATCGGCCTCGGCGACGCCCACGGCCTCCCCGAGCGCGACCGCCGCGCCTGGGCGGTGCTCGGCATCGCGCACATTCTCTCCGTTTCGGGGCTTCACCTCGTGCTCGCGGCCGGGGGCGCCTACGCGCTCTCGGCGCGCGCGCTCGCCCGCAGCACGCGCCTGTGTGCGCGCGCCGATACGCGTCGCGTCGCACTCGCCGTCGCGCTCGCTGCCGCCGCGGGCTACGCGCTCGTCTCTGGCTACGCGGTGCCCGCGCTGCGCTCGCTCGCGATGCTCGCCGGCGCGGGCTGCGCTGCGCTGCTGCGCCGCGCCTCATCGCCTGCAAGCGCGCTCGTCGCCGCCGCGCTGCTCGTGCTCGCGTTCGACCCCGCCGCGCTCTTCGCGCCCGGCGCGCAGCTCTCGTTCGCGGCCACCACGGCGCTCGTAATCGGCCGCGCGAGCGACGCCGAGCGCACGGGCTCGCGCCTCTTTCGCGCGCTCGCCCTAACACTCTCAACGACAGCGCGTGCAACGCTCGCGACGGCCCCGATCGCCGCGCTCCACTTCGGCGCCGCGCCGCCCCTCGCCGGGCTCGCGAACCTGGTGGCGGTGCCGCTCACGGGCGTGTTGTTGATGCCCCTCGCACTCGCGGCATCGGCGCTCGCGTTGACTGCGCCAGAGACTGCGCTCCCCGCGCTGCTCTCGTTCGCGGCGGCGCTCGCGGAGCGGCTGCTCGATGCTGCGCTCGCGCTCGCGAGCTTCGCGCCGCGCGTCGCGCCGCACCCCCCGCACGCGCTCGCGCTGCTCGCCTGCGTTCCGCTGCTCTGGGCTGCGCTGCGCACGCGCAGGCTGTGGCTCCGCGTCGCGTGCGCGCTGCTTGCGCAAGCCGCGCTCGCGTTCGCGCCGCCGCCAGCCCTAATGCCTGTGTCGCCGCGCATCGTGTTCCTCGATGTGGGCCACGGCGACGCGATCCTCGTGCAGGCGCGGGAGTTCGCGCTGCTCGTCGATGCGGGCACGCGCTCGCCCGATGGCTGGGACGCGGGCGCGCGCGTGGTCGTGCCGGCGCTCGCCGCGCTGGGTGTGCGCCGGCTCGATGTATTGGCGATCTCGCACGCCGATCTCGATCACCGCGGCGGCGCGCCCAGCCTGCTCGAGGCGTTTCCATGCGCTGAACTCTGGCTGCCGCGCGGCGCGCTCGGCGACCCCGCGTTTCGCGCGCTCGTCGCGCGGGCCCGCGAGCTCGGCGCGCGTGTGCGCGAACGCGGTCTCGGCGATGCGCCGCTCGTTCGCGAAAGCGGCGCGCTGCGCATCGCGCCGCTCTGGCCCCCCGCGCGCGCGGAGGGCCTCTCCGACAACGACCGCTCGCTGGTGCTTCGCGTCGAAGTTGCGGGCACCCGCGCACTGCTGCTCGGCGATCTAGAAGCGCCCGGCGAGGCCGCGCTGCTGGCGAGCGGCGCCGATTTGCGCGCGCAAATCGTGAAGCTCGCGCATCACGGCAGCCGCTCCTCCTCCACGCCCGCGCTGCTGGCCGCGATTCGCCCGCAGCTCGCAATCGCGTCAGCGCCGCTGCGCGGGCGCTTTCGCTGGCCGCACGCAGAGGTGCGCGAGCGGCTCGCGACGAGCGGCATCGCGCTGGCGTGGACTGGCCGTGACGGCGCGCTGCTCGTGCGCCTCGCGCGGAACGAGGCGTGCGTGCGGCGCTGGCGTGGCGGCGCATGCTCGCCTCTGGCCGAAACACGCGCGCCGCCGCGATCGTCCAGAACGAATCGGCCGCCTCCGACCCCGCGCTGACCTCGAGCCCAACCCCGCGTGCGCGGGACGGGTATGAGTCGTCCGAGGCAAAATGGGCGTCGCCGATGGCGGTTGCGTTTGCCGACGCAGCGTCTCCTCCTAACATCCACCGCCATGCCCGATCCCGCGCGCGTTTTCGCCACCGCCCAAGGCGCGAGCCGGCTCGCCTTCGACGGCGTCGAGCAGCTGACGCGAATCGTCGAGGCCATGCACGCGAATATCGCCGCGGCGCCGTCGCCGCTCGGTCGCGGCACGAACGGACGCACGCGCGGCATCACAGGCTTCGTTTACGACAGCGTCCGCTTCGTCAACGCGGGCGCGCGCGCCGCGCTCGACGGCGCGCTCGGCTTGATGCCGGATCTCGCGGCGCCCGCTGGCGAACGCCAACCCTCCGAGGTGTGGCGCGCGGTGCTGAACGGCGTGCTCGGCGATCACCTGGCCGCGAGTGAGAACCCGCTCGCGATTCCCATGCGGCTCCGCCGCGAGGGAGACGAGCGCGGGAAGCTGATCGTCCTGATCCACGGCCTCTGCATGAACGACCGCCAGTGGACGCGGAAGGGACACGACCACGGCGAGGCCCTGGCGCGCGAACTCGGCGCGACGCCCGTTTACGTGCATTACAACACGGGCCGCCACGTCTCCGACAACGGGCGCGAACTCGCGGACCAGCTCGAGGAACTGCTCGCGGGTTGGTCAACGCCGACGCCCGAGCTCGCGATCGTCGCCCACAGTATGGGAGGCCTCGTCGCGCGCAGCGCCTGCCAGCTTGCCGCCGAGCAAGGCCACGCATGGCTCGCGCGACTCACGCGGCTCGTCTTTCTCGGCACGCCGCATCACGGCGCGCCGCTCGAGCGCGGCGGCAGCTGGGTCGATCAGCTGCTCGGCGTGAGCCCGTACTCCGCGCCGCTGGCGCGCCTCGGCATGCTGCGCAGCGCAGGCATCACGGACCTACGACACGGTTCGGTGCGCGAGGCCGACTGGCACGGGCACGACCGCTTCGCGGGCCGCGCCGACCGCCGCGTCCCGACCCCCCTGCCGGTAGGCGTGGCTTGTTACGCGCTGGCGGGCGGGCGCGACGCGCTTGTGCCCGTGGCAAGCGCGCTCGGTCGGCACCGGCAGCCGGGCAGGGAGCTTGCCTTCCCCGAGGCGCACTGCTGGGTGGGTGAGGGCCTGAACCACTTCGACCTGCTCGACCGGCCCGAGGTCTACGAACGGCTCCGCGAAAATCTTTCTGCGGCCGCGCCCGGGCCGCGATGAAGCTCTCCGACCCGAGCCTGTTGCTCGAAGCTTGTTGGGTGAATGGCGCCGCTGTGCGCGCGGCGAGCGGCGCGAGCTTCGAGGTGGTGAACCCAGCCACGCGAGAGCGGCTTGGCGCCGTGCCGCAGCTCGCGGCGAGCGAAGTGGCGCGTGCGATCGCAGCTGCGGAGCGTGCGCTGCCGGCGTGGCGCGCACGGCCCGCGAAAGAGCGCGCGGCGATCCTGCGCCGCTGGGCGGACTCAATGCTCGAGCAGCGCGAGGACCTCGCGCTGCTGATGACCAGCGAGCAGGGCAAACCGCTCGCCGAGGCGCGCGGCGAGATCGCCTACGCGGCGTCGTTCCTCGAATGGTTCGGCGAAGAGGCGAAGCGCGCCTACGGCGAGACGATCCCGAGCCCGTACCCGGGGTCGCGCATTCTGGTCGTGCCGGAGCCGATCGGCGTCTGCGCCGTAATCACTCCGTGGAACTTCCCGGCCGCGATGCTCACGCGCAAAGTCGGACCGGCGCTGGCGGCGGGCTGCACGGTGGTGGCGAAGCCCGCGGAGGCGACGCCGTTCTCGGCGCTCGCGCTGGCCGTGCTCTCGGAGCGCGCGGGCTTACCCCCCGGTGTGTTCAACGTCGTGACGGGAGTGCCGGCCGAGGTGGGCGCGGTACTGACATCCAGTCCGGTCGTGCGTGCGCTCTCGTTCACCGGCTCGACTGCCACGGGCAAGCTGCTCCTGGCGCAGTCCGCGAGCAGCGTGAAGCGCGTCTCGCTCGAGCTCGGCGGCAATGCGCCGTTCTTGGTTTTCGATGACGCCGATCTCGAGGCCGCCGTCGAAGGCGCGCTCGCCTCGAAGTTCCGTAACACCGGGCAGACCTGCGTGTGCGCGAACCGTTTCCTGGTGCAGGCCGGTATCTACGACGCGTTCGCGGCGCGGCTCACAGAGCGCGTGGGCGCGCTGAAAGTCGGCGACGGACGCGAAGAGGGCGTCGCGCAGGGGCCGCTGATTACGGCCGCGGCGCTCGCGAAGGTGGAGCGCCACGTGGCGGACGCGCTGGCGCACGGCGCGAAGCTCGCGTGCGGCGGGCGCCGCCACGCGCGCGGCGGGACTTACTACGAGCCCACCGTGCTGACGGAGGTGACGCCGGCCGCACAGCTCGCAAACGAAGAAACCTTCGGCCCGGTCGCGGCGCTCTTCCGTGTAGCCGACGAAGCCGAGGCCGTGCGGCTCGCGAACGCCACCGAGTACGGCCTCGCGGCCTACGTCTACACACGCGATCTCGGCCGCGCGTGGCGGGTGGCCGGTGCGCTCGAGGCCGGCATGGTGGCCGTCAACGCAGGGATTCTCTCGACCGAGGTCGCGCCGTTCGGCGGCGTGAAGCAATCGGGGCTCGGCCGCGAGGGAGGTCGCCACGGGCTCTCGGAGTTCATCGAGTGGAAGTACGTGCTGATGAGCGGGCTCGGCTGAGCTAGCGGCGCGAGCCGCGCGCAGCGACCCGCACGCGAGCGGAGTCAATCCGGGAGAACGCGCGCACAGGGGCCGCTCTTCAACGCCCCTGAAAGCTCGGCTTGCGTTTCTCTGCGAACGCGCGCTGCGCCTCGCGTGCATCCTCGGTCTTGCGCAGCGGGCGCCCGAGTTCTTCCTGGCGCACGTACGCCTCGGCGAGCGGCAGCGCGAGCAGTTCGCGCACGCCGCTGCGGGTCGCGCGCACCGCGAGCGGACCGTTGCGTGCGATCGCATCCGCCGCCGCGAACGCCGCGGGCAGCAGTTCGCTGCGCGGCACGAGTTCGTTGACGAGACCGATGCGCAGCGCCTTCTGCGCGTCGATCGGCCGCGCAGTCAACAACAACTCGTGGGCGTGCGCCCAGCCGATCTGGCGAGGCAACAGCACGGTGGCGTTGCCGGTCGGGTAAAGCGCGAGCGCGACTTCCTCGAGCGCGAACGTCGCGCCGCTGACGGCGAAGCGCAGTTCGCTCGCGAGCATTAGGTCGAAGCCGCCCGCGCGCGCGTGGCCGTTGATCGCGCAGATCAGCGGTTTGCCGAGGTCGAAGCCGGCGAGCAGCGCGGTCGAGACATTGCGCAGCCCCTCGAAATCGCGCGGGTCGATGG
>JANNRF010000306.1:0-2311 GCA_031401135.1 Deltaproteobacteria bacterium
CTCGATGCCGCCGGGGCGGCACACTCCCAAATACGTTTGAACTCGGCTGCCTGTACGAGTGCAGAAACCCGAGGAGCGCAGGGGCGGGAGCGGGGTGTGGCCGCGGAGGGCCGCTACAGTCAACAAGCCTGCACGGCAGAGCGCAGCGAACGCACAACGGATCTCCGCCACCACCTCAATGCGATGCAGTGTTCGCCCAAGTGCCAGATGTACCTGCTGCGCGCGCGCCATTCGGCCAAGGCCCGGAGGCGGACAGCACCCCTCCCGCCCCGGCGCGGCGCCGCGAACGAGAAACGCCAAGCGACCGCCGCACTTTCTCGCTGTTTGGCGCTTTCTTCCGCTGCGGCTCTCGCTCGCTCGCGCGTAGTTTCCGCCCTGCCCCGCGGTCCCGCGGAGACACGGAGATGGATCGAGCGACTCGCGCACTGCGCGCGCGGTGGACGGAGCTTCTGTTCTTCACGGCGATCCTGGGAGCGATCGCCTTCGCGTGCGTGCCTACCCAACTCGCGCCGGTGCCTGGCGTCGTCGAGTTCATGGCGCCGGCGCGGATCGCGGCGCCCGGAGGTTTCGTGAATGCTGCCGGCGGCAACTATTTCCACGAGCGCGTCGATCTCGAACTCGACACGCGGCTCGGCCCGTTCTCAGTCGGCGCTGCCTATAACAGCGGCTGGGGCTGGACCTCGAGCTTCGACCAGACCTTCAAGAACGGGACGCTGCGCGACTCGACAGCGGCGCGGACGCCGATGGCGGCGCTCGCGAACGGCGCGGCCGCGCCAGGCACGCACTGGGTGAAGGTCGATGCCACGCGCGTGAAGACCAAGGGCGGACTGCTTCACGAGTTCGACGCGACGACGAGCCGGCTGATCACGCTGCGCTGGACGAGTTCCGCGTATCCGCGGCTGCGCTTCAACCAGCAGCAGATCGGCGCTCTGTGGCGAACGAGCGGGATCGACCAGTGCACGAGCGCGACGGCGTGTGTGCCGTTCTTCACTCTCAGCTACGACGCCGCCGCGCGGCTCACGCGCATCGAGGACCACGCGGGCCGCAGCGCACTCTTCAGCTACGACGCGCAGGGCCGTCTCGCCAGCGCACGCGACGGCCTCGACGTGGCCAAGAACTGGCCCGGCGAACGCTACGAGTACGCGGGTGCGTTCGTCTCCGCGATCACCAATTCCGAGGGTGAGCGCATCGAACTCGCGAGCGACAGCGCGGGCCGCACCACGCAGGTGCGCGCCGTGGGAGCCGGCGATCCGACCTGGCGCTTCACGCATGGAACGCCGAACGCGTCGGGCGTTTCCACGACGACCATGCGCGATCCGCTTGGCCACGCCAGCACGCTCGCCATCGACTCCAGCTATCGCGCCCTGTCGATCACGAACCCGCTCGGCGAGCGCACGGACTTCACCTGGTTGGGGCAGCGCCCTGCCTCGCGCACGTTGCCCGATGGCACGCGCACCAGCTGGACCTGGGCGAACGACGACGTGGCGAGCGAGACGTTGCCTTCGGGCAACGTGCGCACGCTGACTTATCAGGCGGATGGCGTGAACCGCGAGCAGCCGCAGACGCGCCCGATCGCAGCGATCAGCGACGCGATCGGCGCGGTCGAGACGCGCAGCTACGACACGGACGGGCGCCTGGTCCGCATCGCGAATGGCGCGGCGGAAACGACGACGTACACGTACGGCTCCGACGAGGCGACCGCCTCGATCACCCGCCCCGACGGCTCGATGCTGCACTTCAGCCAGATCGGCGAGCACGGGGGAGCCGGCAGGGTCAGCCTCGATGGCGTCAGCTGGACGAATCAGAGCTTCGACGCGGTTGGCAACACGACGCGCGGCGCAAAGCCTGCGCCGTACTCAGCCGGCGTCACGCAACTTCAATACGACGCCGACCGGAACCTCAGCGAGATCGCGCTGATCGACCGGCCGATGGCGGCGGCGGCGAGTGGGCGAACGATTGCGCTCGAGTACCGCAGCGACCGACGGCCGTCGCGCCTGCTGCGGCCGTATGGAGGCGAGACGGTCTTCGTGCACGATGCGCTGGGCCGAATGACCGAGCAGCGGGAGCGCGTCTCGCCGACCGCGGTGCCAGCAAACGTGTGGAGCACGACGCGCTTCAGCCATGACGCGCTCGGGCGAATCACCGCGGTGGAACTCGCCAACGGCATGCGCACCGAACGCAGCTACGACGCCGCCGGTCGCACCACCTCGACTCGCGAACTCGAAGGGGGCGTCGTCGATTCCGAGCTGCTGCTCAGTTACGCGCAAGGCAGGCTCGTACTCGCGCACGCGCCCGACGGCAGCTTCGACGA
>JANNRF010000307.1:0-1819 GCA_031401135.1 Deltaproteobacteria bacterium
AGAGCTCGACATTGGCACCAACGACGAGTGGATCGTCGAGCGCGTCGGCATCCGCGAGCGCCACACTGCGCTGCCGCTCGAGTACTTGAAGACGACCAAGAACCAAGACGTGCGCGAGGCCGAGAGCGCACTGCTCTACACGAACGCGGATCTGGCGCAGCGCGCTGGCGAGATGGCCCTCGCGCGAGCGGGCGTCGATCGCAGCCAGATCGGGCTCGTGATCTCGGGCAGCTCGGCGCCGCGCATCCTCTGCCCCGCCGAGGCGAGCTTCGTCGCGAAGCAGCTCCAGATCGAGGCGCCGTGTTGGGACGTCAACAGCGCATGCTCCACGTATCTCACGCACCTCTACAACCTCTCCCTAATGGATCCGGCGAAGCTGCCGGAGTTCGTGTTGATCACGCAGACCGAGCAGCTCACCTCGGCGATGGACTACACGGATCGCTCCGCCGCCGCGCTGTTCGGCGACGGCGCCTGCGCCACGGTGATCTCGACGCGGGTGCCCTCGCGCGTGCAGGCGCTCTGGTCGCACGTGCAGTCGGATCCCTCGGGCGCGGACAAAGTGCTGATTCGCCGCACCAGCACGTTCACGCAGGACGGCCGCGCGGTGCAGATGTTCGCGATCAAGCGCACGCGCGACGGCTACGAGAAGGTGAAGGAGCAACTCGCGGAAGAAGGCAGCGAGCGGCCGCTCTATTTCGTCGGGCATCAGGCGAACCTGCGCGTGCTCGAGCAAGTCGTGCAGCGCTGCGGGATTGCGCCGGAGCGCCACTTCTCGAACGTCGAGTGGTTCGGCAACACCGGCGGCGCCAGCTGCCCCACCGTGATCTCGCAGCACTGGGACAAGATCCCGGCGGGCAGCGACCTCGCGGCCGTGGTGGTGGGCGGCGGGCTCACCTGGGCGCGCGCGCTGCTGCGCTTCGGCGACGCGGCGTGAGCGAGGCGCGCGTCGCGCTTGTTACGGGCGCCGGCACCGGCATTGGCGCCGCCTGCGCGCTCGCGCTCGCGGCGGCGGGCTTCCGCGTGGGCGTGCACTACCGCTCGAGCGCAGAGAAGGCGCGCGCGATCGCCGACAAATGTGGCGGCGAGGCGTTCCTACTGAAGGCGGACCTCGCGGACTCCGCGCAGGTCGATGCGCTGATCGCGGAGCTCAAGGAGAGAGCCGGCCGCCTCGACGTGCTCGTCAACAACGCGGGCTTCAACGTGAACGGGCCGATGCTCACGATGAAGCTCGAGGATTACGACGCCGTGGCCGCGATCGAGCGCGCTACCTGGTACCTCACGAAGCTGGCGCTGCGGCGATTCATGCTGCGCTCGGACGACGCGCGCATCATCAACATCACGAGCGTGGTGGGCCACACCGGGAACCCGGGCCAAGTGCCGTACACGATGGCGAAGGCCGGCCTCGACGCGCTCACCAAATCGCTCGCTCAGGAACTCGCCGGCCGTAACATCCGCGTCAACTCCGTCGCGCCCGGCTTCATCGACACCGAGATGACGAGCGAGCTGCCCGCCGCAGTGAAGCAGCACATCCTTGGACGCATTCCGCTCGGGCGAATGGGCAGCGCGGACGAAGTTGCCGAAGTCGTCACCTGGCTGGCGACGAAAGCCAGCTACGTGCATGGCACCGTGATCCATGTGAACGGAGGCATGTACGGTGGGTAGGGTGCTGACACCGGCCGAGGCGCTCGCGCTGGTTCCGCAGCAGGAGCCGTTTCGCTTCGTGGATGAGATCCTGGAGCTTTCCGCGGAGCGCGCAGTCGGCCGCTACCGCTGGCGACCGAGCGCAGATTTCTACCGCGGCCACTTCCCAGGCAATCCC
>JANNRF010000308.1:0-14157 GCA_031401135.1 Deltaproteobacteria bacterium
CTGTGCGAGCGATAGAACTCGGTGGAGTTCGCGACGCCGAGCACGCCGCGTTGGCCCGCCGCGAGCGCCGCGACTCCCGCGCCGTAACTGGCGACCGCCTCGACGATCGAGCAGTACACGCCGCCGTGCAGTACGCCGTAGGGCTGATGGTGCTGCGGGCCAGCGTCGAGGGTCGCGAGCACGCGCTCGGGCGTGACGCTCTCGAAGCGCAGGCCCAGCGCGCGGCTCCAGTTGTCATTGGGCGCAGCGCCGCCCGCGCCCGCTCGAGCAGCAAAATCCTTGGCCAAGGCTCTCTCCCGTTTGCCGATGCATTCCTATCCTAGTCCGGTTCCTGGGCTGGCCCGCACTCGCAACGCCGCGGAGACGACATGACTGCTTCCACTCTCACTACTCCGCCGCGCCTGAGGCTTTGCCGCTGAGCCGGCGCATCGACTGGGCCACCGCATGGGTGCTCGCGCTGCTCAGCGCGGTTGCAGCGCAGGCGGGCGAAGCCTCGTATCGCGTCGAGATCGAGGCGTCGCGCGCGCTTCGAAAGACGCTCGAAGCGGATCTCGACCTAATACGCTGGCGCGAGGCCGAGGAGCCTCCGGACGCCGAGCTGCTGGGGCGCCTCGCGCTCGAGGCGGAAGCGCAGGTGCGCGAAATCCTCGCGGCGCGTGGGTACGTCTCCGCGCAAGCGCACTCGCGCGTGTTCACGGACGAGCAGCCGATGCGTGTGGTGCTCAGCGTCGAGCCCGGCAAGGCGGTGCGGGTCGCTGCGCTGGACGTGCAGTTCCGCGGCCCGATCGTCGATTCCGCAGACCCGCTCGACGCGCAGGCGCTCGCCGAAGTGCGCGAGCAGTTCGGCCTCGCGCCCGGCGCGCGCTTCACGCAAATGAAGTGGCTCGAAGCGAAGCATCTCGCGCTCGATCGCGTTGCGCGCAGGCGCTGGCCCGCGGCGACGATCCTCGCGAGCGAGGTGCGCATCGATCCCGAGACCGCGCGTGCGGAGGTTTCGCTGACGATCGAGAGTGGGCCCGCATTCCAGTTTGGCGTCGTCACGGTGGACGGGATTGCGCGCTACGACGCGCGGCGCGTCGAAACGCTGCGCCCCTACGAAATCGGCGAGGACTACGACCGCGAGCGCCTCGAGCGCTTCCAGCGCCGGCTTGCTTCGACGGGTTATTTCGCGAGCGCCCACGTCGCGCTCGATCGCAACCCGGAGTCCGCGAGCGCGGCGCCGGTGCGCGTCTCGGTGATCGAGGCGCCCGCCCGCCGCATCGAGCTCGGCGTCGGCTACGGCACGGACGCGCAGGCGAGCGGCTCGATCGAGCTGCGCGATCACGATGTCTTCGGCAGCGCGCTGCGGCTGCGCACGCGCGTCGAGGCCGATCTGCTCGTGCAAGGCGTCGAGACGGAGCTATCGCTGCCCGAGCGCGTCGGTTGGTCGGATTCGGCCGGCGTGCGCTTCGAGCACGCCGACATCGAGGATCTCGTCACTGACGAAGTGTCGCTAGTGGCCAAGACCAACGCGCTCGACGAGCACAGCCGGCCGTCGTTCAGCGCGACCTTCTCGCTCTCGCGCCAGAAGGCAACCGGCGTGCTCTCGGAATCGGTGAATGCATTATTGCTCGAGTACACGCACACCTGGCGAGCGACGGACGACCTGCTCACGCCGCGCGACGGCTGGATGGCGCAGCTTCAGCTCGGCGCCGCGCCGCCGGGCGTCTCGACCCGCAAGTTCGCGCGCGCGATCGCACGCGGGGCGTGGTACGTACCGCTCGCGGCGCGCGACGATCTCGCACTGCGCGGCGAACTCGGCGTGGTGCTCGCGAACGACACCCGCGGCATTCCACAGTCGATGCTGTTTCGCACCGGCGGCAGTAACAGCGTGCGCGGCTACGACCTCGAATCGCTCGGCGACGACGCCAGCGGCGCGGTGCTCGGCGGCCGCTACTTCGCGCTCGCGAGCGTTGAACTCACGCATTGGTTTCGCGAACGCATCGGTGGCGCGCTGTTCGTAGATGCGGGCGACGCCTGGAACGACGCGTCGCGTTTTCCGCTCGCGCTCGGGTACGGCGTGGGCCTGCGCGCCGCGAGCCCGATCGGCCCGCTGCGCATCGACGTGGCCTACGGCCAAGCCGACGACACCGTCCGTCTCCACTTCTCATTAGGGCTGACGTTTTGATGCGCCGCTTCGCAATCGGCCTCAGCCTAATGCTCGTCGCGCTCGCTTGTGCGGGCGTTTGGCTCGTGCACTCCAAGACCGCGACCGTGTTCGTTGCCGAGCGCTTGCAAGCCCTGAGCGGCGGGCGTGTCGCGATCGAGGGTGCGAGCGGGTCGCTGCTTGGGCCGCTGCGAGCGGAGCGGGTCGTCGTGCGCGTGGGCGAAACGCGCATCGTCGCCGAGCGCGTCGAACTCGCGCCGCGCTGGGGAGCGCTCGCGCGCGGCAAGCTCGCGCTCGACTCCGTCACGATCGCTGCGCTGCGCATCGCGCCGGGCGCTCAGCGCGACGAACCGCGCACGGTGCCCCCTTCGATCGCGCTGCCGTTCGCGATCGAGCTGACCCACATCGAGATCGGGGAAATCGCGATCCGCGAACGCGAATGGGCGCGCGGCGTGCGCGCGAGCGCTCAGCTCGGGCGCACCGCGCACGCGGCGACGCTCGCCTCGCTCACGACGCCGTGGGGTGAGTTATCAGGGAGTGCGCGCGTCGAGGCGAGTGCGCCCTTCGCGACTCGCGGGGAGATTGCGTTCACTCGCGCTGCCCGGCCTCGCACGCAGGCGACGATTCGCGCGCACGGCACGCTGGTCGCGCTAGCGCTGCAGCTCGCAGGCGACGCGATGGGCGGGAAGCTCTCAGGCCATGCCGCGCTCGCTGGTTTCGAGAAACGCTGGCTCAGCGAACTCACGCTTCGCGGCGAGCACCTCGACGTAGTCGAGTTCTTCTCCGGCGAGGCAGCGCCACACAGCGATGTGTCGGTCGCCATCGCGGCACGCGGCGCAGACGACGCGCTGCTCGTTGGCACGCTGCGCGCACGCAACGCCAACGCCGGGCCGCTTTCGCGCCGTGCTGTGCCCGTGCGCGCGCTCGACTCTGCGCTCCGGCTCGAAGGCGCGCTGCTGCGCTTCCCCGACCTCATCGCCGTGCTCGCCCCGGCCGGCACCGCGATCGGCGAAGCCCGTGTCGAAGCGGGCTCGCTCCACCTCGCGCTCGCCCTCCGCGAGCTCGATCTGCACGCGCTGCACGAGAGCCTGCGCGCGACGCAGCTCGCGGGCGAGGTCAGCGCGCGGCTCGGACCGGAGCGCATCGAGAGCACGCTCGCGCTGCGCGAGCGCGGGCGCGAGCTGCGCGGGCGCGTCGTGCGCGAAGGCGCGGCAGTGCGCGCGGAAGGCGTGCGCATCGCGATCGGGCGCGGCGAGATCGCGGGCAGTGGCAGCTGGGACGGCGCGAGTGCGTTCCGCGCGAAGGCTCAGTTCTCAGGCTTCGACCCCTCTGCGCTCGGCGATTTTCCCGCCGCTTCGCTCTCCGGCGGACTCGAAGCCGAGGGTTCTTTCGGCGCCGCCTGGCACGCGCGGATCCATTATTCGCTCGCGGCGAGTCGCTACCGGCGCCGCGCGCTCACGGGCCAAGGCGCGCTGACGATCGCCACGGATCACGTCTCGGAGGCAGACGTGCAGCTGCGCCTCGGCGCGAATCGCCTGGTCGCGCGCGGCGGCTTCGGCGCGCCCGGCGCTGCGCTCGACCTAACACTCGATGCGCCCGACCTCGCGGCGCTCGGAGGCGAGTTCGGCGGCTCGCTCGCGCTGACCGCACGGCTCACGGGAACTCGCGCGCTGCCCGGCGGCGAGTTCGCTGCCACAGCGCGGGAACTCTCGCTGCCTGCGGGCCTCTCGGTCCGCTCGCTAGACGCACGCGCATCCCTCGCAGCGAACGCCGGCCGCGCATTGTCCGTCGTCCTGCGCGGCGAGCAGCTGAGCGCAGGCGGCGTGCTGCTCGATCGAGCGGAGCTCACCACGAAGGGTTCCGCGGCCGCACACGACATCAGGTTCCGCGCCAGCGGGGAAGACGTCGCGCTCGCGGCCGAGTTGTCAGGCGCGTGGAACGGCGCGTGGTCTGGCCGCGTGGAATCGCTGGAGAACGCTGGCCGCTTCGCGATTCGCCTGCTCGAACCGGCCCCGCTCGCGGTCGCGCTGCCGCTCCGCATCGAGTTCGGCCCCGCGCGTCTTGGCACGCTCGGAGGCGAGCTGGCGCTCGGCTCGCTGGCTCTCGCGAACGGCCGCGTCGAAAGCGCCGGCGCCGCGAGCGATTTGTTGGTGAGCGAGCTGCTCGTGGCGTTCGGGCGCGACCCTGCCGCCGCGGGCGACCTGCGCGTGCGCGGCGTCTGGGTGATTCCAGCCGACCCCGCGCAACTCGGGCAGGTTCGGTTCGAGCACGCCTCTGGCGACGCGCTGCTCGCGGGTGCACCGCTTGGGCTGCGTGCGCTTGCGATCGACGCGACGCTCGGCGCGAGCGTCGCGCACGTGACCGCGAACGTTTCGGGCGAGCGGCTCGGAGAGGCGACGTTGCGCGCGGATCTTCGCGCAGCAGCGGGGCGCGCCCTGCTCGCGCGCAGCGCCGAGCTCGACGCGGCGCTCGACGCGAACCTCGATTCCTTGCGCGCGTTCGGCGGCTTGTTGGGGATTTCGGCGCGCATCGAGGGCCGCGCGGTACTGGCCCTCCTAGCGGGCGGAACCGTGGGCGCTCCGCAGCTCAGCGGCGCCGTGCAGGGCGAAGCACTGCGCTTCGATTGGCCCTCCGCGGGCGTCGCTCTGCGGAATGGCACGCTGCGCGCGCGCGTGACGCCGAGCGTCGTGCACGTGGACGCTCTCACTTTCGCCGCCGCCAAGGGCGAGATCAGCGCGCATGGAGCGGTGCCGCTCGACGGCGCGCCGGCCGAACTCATCTGGCAAGCCGATCGTTTGCGCGTGCTCGACCGTCCGGATCGCAACCTCGAAGTCACCGGCGCGGGAACGGCGAGCCTTGCGGGTGGCCGGCTGGCTCTGCGCGGCGCCTTGAAGGCGAACCGCGGATACATCGAAGTGCCACGCACCCAACAAGCGCGGCTGGGCGACGACGTGATCGTGCTCGGTCGCGAGCGCTCGGCTCCCGCGCCCGGCGCCTCGGCGCGCCTGGATCTCGACCTCGAACTCGATGCTGGCAAGAAGCTGCGCGTCGTGGGCGCCGGGCTCGACACGTTCCTGAGCGGCAAGCTGCGCGTGAAGACGCTGCCCGATGGCACGCTCGTCGCATACGGCAAGATCGACGCGACCCGAGGCAGCTACCGCGCGTTCGGCCAGAAGCTCGAGATCGAACGCGGCGCACTGATCTTCGACGGTCCGCTCGCGAACCCCGCGCTCGACGTGCTCGCCCTGCGCAAGAACCTGCCGGTCGAGGCCGGCGTCGAGTTGACGGGCACGCTCGAGACTCCGCTCGCGAGCCTCACCTCGCAGCCGCCCGTTCCGGATTCGGAGAAGCTCTCGTGGTTGGTGTTAGGGCACGCCGTGTCCGACGCGTCAGCCGCCGACACCGCGCTGCTGCAGGCCGCGGCCGCGACGCTGCTGAGTGGCGACGGCGCGCTGCCGATCGGGCAGCGCATCGTGCAACGCGTCGGCCTCGACGAGATCGCGCTGCGCGAAACGGGCGATCGCGCCAGCGCCGAGGCGAGCGGCCGCGCCGTCGCGCTCGGGAAACGGCTCACGGACAAGCTCTACGTCGAATACGAGTACGGCCTCGAGGCCGCCTCGCATCTCGTGCGCCTGCACTATGCGTTGACGCGCGCCCTCAGCGTGCGCGCCGAGACGACAGGCGAGACCAGCAACCTCGGCGTGAACTTCCGCAAAAGCTGGGATTGAACCTGCGCGCCGATGGCGATCCGCAGCGGGTCGCCGAGCGCGAGCGACACGGCGCGTACACTGCCCGCTCGTTCGCGGCTTTACGCGACCGCGGAGGCCAGCATGCAATCGCACGACCTACACGCCGCACTTCGCACACTCGGCGAGCTGCGCATCGGCGAAGCCACCACCGAAGCGGAAGCCGCGGCGTCGATGCGAATGCTCACCTCGCTCAACCGCTGCGCGATCGGCCTCGTGCGCTTCTCAGGCCAGACGCCTTGGGAGCGCCACCAGGACGACGAGTTCCTTCACGTGCTCGAAGGCGAGGTCGAGCTCACCCTTCTGCCAGCGAGCGGCGCCGCGCTGCACAGCAGGCTGCGTGCGGGCTCGGTGTGCGTGGTGCCGAAGGGGCTCTGGCATCGCCAGCACGCGGCCGCGACGACGGCGCTGATGTTCGCGACGTCCGAGGAAGGCAACGAAACCTCGGACGCCGAGGACCCGCGCTGACTCCGCTTCGTGCTCAGCCCTCTCGCACGTAGGTCTGGTGCAGATCGACGGGCTTCGCGCTCGGCTTGCGCAGACGGACATTCATTAGTTCGACGAACAGCGAGAAAGCCATCGCGAAGTAGATGTAGCCCTTCGAGACGTGCTGGCCGAAGCCGTCGGCGACGAGCACGACGCCGATCAACAGAAGGAACGAGAGCGCGAGCATCTTCATCGTGGGGTGGCGCTCGATGAACGCACTGATTGATGCGGCGAACACGAGCATCACTCCCACCGCGATCACCACCGCAGCGATCATGATCGAGATCTCGCTCGCCATGCCAACGGCCGTAATCACTGAGTCGAGCGAGAACACGAGGTCGAGCAGCACGATCTGCGCGAGGATCGAGCCGAAGCTCGCTGCGGCTCTCGGACCGCCAGCGACTTGCTCGGCGCCCTCCAGCTTGTCGTGGATCTCCCAGGTCGCCTTCGCGACGAGGAACAGCCCGCCGAGCAGCAAGATCAAATCGCGGCCCGTGAAGCCGTGCTCGAGCACCGCGAATAGCGGCTTGGTCAGCCCCATCACCCAGCTGATCGCGAGCAGGAGCGCGATGCGCATGCCCATCGCGAGCAGCAAGCCGATGCGGCGCGCAGAGGCCTGTCGATCCGGCGGCAGCTTCCCGACCAGGATCGAGATGAACACGATGTTGTCGATGCCGAGCACGATCTCGAGGCTCGATAGCGTGAGCAGCGCGATCAGGTTTTCGCTCGTGAGCAGCGCTTCCATTCCGTCTTCCCCCTACCAGCCGAGCACGTGCGCGAAGATCAGCGGCGCGACGATCGTGGCGTCGCTCTCGATCACGAAGCGCGGCGTGTCGACGTCGAGCTTGCCCCAAGTGATCTTCTCATTAGGTACGGCGCCCGAGTACGAGCCGTAACTCGTGGTCGAATCGCTGATCTGGCAGAAGTAGCCCCAGTACGGGCACGGCCGGCGCAAGTCCTGATGGATCATCGGCACCACGCAGATCGGGAAATCGCCCGCGATGCCGCCGCCGATCTGGAAGAAGCCGACCGTGCGCACGGCTTTGTCGCCCGAGATCGCGCGCAGCTCGACGACGCCTTCATCGTGTGAGCCCACCACCTCGGGCAGCTCCTCGAGCGTCTTGCCCATCGTGGTGTGCACGTACCAGCGCGCCAGCGCGCCCATCGTCTCGAGCCCGCCCTTCACGGTGGAATAATTCTTCAGGTCGCCGCTCAGCACGTGCGAGACGAAAATGTTGCCGAGCGTCGAATCTTCCCAGCCCGGCACGAAGATCGGCAGATCCTTCTCGCACGCCGCCACCAGCCACGAATCCTTCGGATCGATCTGGTAGGCGTCCTTCACCCGCCCCTCGCGCAATAACTGGTAGAAGAACTCGTACGGGAAGAAGCGCTCGCCGCGCTGCTCGGCGCGCGCCCACAGATCGAGGATCGGCTGCTCGATCGCGCGGAAGGCTTCGGCCTCGGGGATGCACGTATCCGTCACGCGGTTGCGGCCGGCTCGTTCGAGCGCCTTCTCGTCTGCGGGCGAAAGATCGCGGTAGTTAGGGATCCGCACGTAGTGATCGTGCGCGACCAGGTTGAACAGATCCTCTTCGAGGTTCGCACCGGTCGAGCAGATCGCGTGCACTTTGCCGGCGCGGATCATGGCCGCGAGCGATTTGCCGAGCTCCGCAGTGCTCATCGCGCCCGCCAGCGTCATCAGCATGCGGCCGCCGCCGTCGATGTGCTTTTCGTAGCCGCGCGCGGCGTCCACGAGCGCGGCCGCGTTGAAGTGCTTGAAGTGCGTCTCGATGAAGTCGCGAATGCTCACGGAATCCCCCACTTCGGTCCGTCGGAAACGGCGCGGCGCGGAGAGTGCGGAAACACATTGGAGGCGCAAGGGCACGCGGCCTGCGCCACACTCGATGCGTTCGCACCCACCGCGCACTGCGCGAAGGAGAAACCGATGGCCTCGAAACTTCTCGACGATCCCCGCATCGACCCGCGCATCAAGGCGCTTTTCGGCGCGATGAACATGCCCGCGCAGGGCGACGCCGCGAGCCGCGCCGAGATGCTCGCCGAAGCGAACTCCCCGGCCGCGAAGCAAATGGCGGCCGCGCTGGAGTCGATGTTCGAGGCCGCCGACAACGAGACGATCGCGCCCTCGAAGGGCCTGCGCGTCACCACCGAGAAGTTCGTCTCGCAGCCCGACGGCAACACGATCCAGGTGCAGTTCATCCGGCCCGACTCCACCGAGACGCTGCCTGCCGTCTACTACATCCATGGCGGCGGCATGGCGAGCATGTCTTGTTATTTGGGCAACTATCGCGCCTGGGGAAAGATCATCGCGGCGCAAGGCGTGGCAGTCGCAATGGTCGACTTCCGCAACTGCCTCACGCCGTCTTCGGCGCCCGAGGTCGCGCCCTTCCCCGCCGGTCTGAACGACTGCGTCTCGGGCCTGAAGTGGCTGAGCGCGAACGCCGCCCGGCTGAAGATCGACCCGAAGCGCATCGTGATCGCCGGCGAGAGCGGCGGCGGAAATCTCACGCTCGCGACCGGCCTCAAGCTGAAGCGCGACGGCGACGTCGGCCTGATCAAAGGGCTCTACGCGCTCTGCCCCTACATCGCGGGCCAGTGGCCGCTGCCGCAGAACCCGTCGAGCACCGAGAACGACGGCATCCTGCTGCATCTCCATAACAATCGCGGCGCGATGGGTTACGGCATCGAAGCGTTCGAGAAGCGCGACCCGCTCGCCTGGCCGGGCTTCGCGAGCGACGACGACGTGCGTGGTCTGCCGCCCGTCGTAATCAGCGTGAACGAGTGCGACCCGCTGCGCGACGAGGGCGTCGGCTTCTATCGGCTGCTGATCGCGAACGGCGTCGCCGCGAAGTGCCGGCAGGTGATGGGCACGATTCACGGCACCGAGGTGTTCCCGATGTGCTGCCCCGACATCAGCCGCGATACAGCGCGCGATCTCGCCGCGTTCTGCCGCGACTGAGGGCGGTCAGCCGCGTTCCGCCGCGAGCCTCTTCGCGACGAGGCGGCGGAACGCGAGCGGCGCGACATCGTGCGGCGTCGCGCCCTTGCGCAGCTCGGGCGGCGTGAGATCCCAAATGCGCTGCTGGCCCTCGAGGATGCGCTTGTCCTCGGCGAACGCGGCGTTCACGACTGCGAAGATGCCTTCCACTAACTCCGGCCGCGCGTGCTCGGCGGCAAAGCCCGTCGCGTAGAAATACCGCGAGCGCTTCTCGGAGATCGGCGTGACCGCCTGTTGCTCGGCGCGATGCGAGAGCGGCTTCTCCTCCGGTACACCGAACGCGCAGCGTTCCGCCGCGCCGGGCGGGTACCAAGCCGTAGTCATTAGGAAGAGGCCGGGCAGCAGGTAGCGATAGCTGTTGAACGTATCCACGCGCTCGGGGCGCCCCGGTGCGAGCCGCGAATCCGGGTACCAGCGCTCGATCCGCATGCCGTCTTCGAGGTGCGCGATGCGTGGCGTCTCGAGCGACCACTTCACGCCGCTCGACCCGCCAAGCGTCGTCTCGTGGGAGAAATCCAAGTGCGACAAGTCGCACAGGTTGTCGTTCAGCAGTTCGTAGTTCGCCTCGTAATCCATCACGTCGGCGCGCATCGTCCAACGTGGGTCGTCGAGGCCGAAGGCTTCGGGCACGAGCGCGGCGTCCGCTTTCGCCGGGTCGCCCATCCACACCCACAGCCAGCTCCAGCGCTCGACCACTGGGAACGTGCGCACCGAGAGCTGCGGCGGCTGTGGGCGCGCGGGCATCTCCTTGCAGACGCCGTCGCAGCCGAAGCGCAGCCCGTGATACATGCAGCGCAGATCGTCGCCTTCGATGCGCCCTAATGAGAGCGGCGCATGGCGATGCGGGCAGCGGTCCTCGAACGCGACCACCGAGCCGTCGCGTTTGCGATACAGCGCGATGGGCTCGTTGATGATCACGCGCCCGATCGGCGCCTCGGCCGAGAGCTCGTGGCTCCAGGCCGCGACGTACCAGAGGTTGCGGATGAAGTCGCCGCTCACGGCCTACGCGCCCGGCTTCCGCGAATCGCTGCCGAGCGCGACTGAGCGCACGCTCTTGCTGTCCGTCGGCTGATGGCCCACGGCGTGCTTCGGCGCCGGAGTTTCGATCACGCGGTTCGTGAGCTTGCCGAGCCCCGTCACCTCGACCTCGACCGTGTCGCCCGGCTGCATCGGGCGCGAGAACGCCGGCGTACCTGTTAGGACGATGTCGCCCGGCAGCAGCGTGATGTGACGGCACAGGTCGGCGAGGATGTAGTCGATCGGGAAGGTCATCTCGGAGACTTTGCCTTCCTGCACGACTTTGCCGTTGAGCAGCGTGCGCAGCGTGCTCTCGCGCACGTCGACGCCGCGCACGAGGCCGGGCCCGATCGGGCAGAAGCCGTCTTGCCCCTTCACGCGCAGCATCGAGCCGGCGTCGGTGTCCCGGAAGTCTTGCGCGCCGACGTCGTTGGCCGGCGCGAAGCCGGCGAGGTAGTCCCACACTTCGTCGCGCCCGACGTTGCGCATCGGCCGCCCAACAACTGCGGCCACCTCGCCCTCGTAGTTCAGGTACTGGCAGTTCGCCGGGCGGCACAGCACTCCGCGATGTGAGTTGAGCGCGGTGTTCGGCTTCTGGAAGTACGTGGGTGTGGTGAGCGGCGGCGCCTGGAACTCGATGCGGCGCGATTCGTAGTTGAGGTGGATGCAGATGATCTTCGTGGGATCGCACGGCGCGAGGTAGGTCGCGTCGGCCTCCTTCACGCGCCGCCCGTCACCGAGCACGAGTTCGGCGCCGTCGAGCGTCACCCACTGCGGCGTGCCCTGCTGAAGGATGCGCCGCGTTTCGATGCGAGGTCCATCAAGAACGCTCATCGTTTTCTCCCTGATAACTGCGTACGCCTAGAAGAGGCCTGAGTGGCCGTAGAAATCCGAGTCGTAGTACTCGGATTGGTGCGTCGCGTCCCGCGCGCCGGTGCCGTACTCGATCCTCCAGCCTGACGGGCTGTCGAAGTAGAACGAGTACGCATGGTCGTTCGAGTGCTTCCCGAGCTGGATCTGCACGGGAACCTTCGCCTTGAGCACGACGTCATGCGTGAGCCCGACATCGTCGAGGTTGTCCACCTCGAGCATGATGTGGTTGAGGCGTTTGTTGGACGGCGGCACGCCCCACGCCACCGAATGGTCGCGCGTCGAGCAGTGCATGAAGCGCAGCTGCAGCGCTTTCGCTCCGCTGCCGAACTTGTATTCGACGCCGCCGCGCATGCCGAGCGCCTGATAGAAACGCAGCGCCGCCTCGGGATCGCGCTGGCGAACGATGCAGTGCCCGGCGCCGCCCGTGCCGGTGACGAACTTGCCATGCATGCCGCGGCCGGGGTGGAAGGGCTTGTTGAAGCGCAGAAGCGGGCCGTGAAAGATCTCGACCGGATTGCCGTCGGGATCGGCGAGTTTCATCACCTCGAGCACGCGGCGCTCTTCGGCTTCCGCGAGCGATCCGACGCGATACTCGATGCCCGCGTTCGAAAGCTGCTTCTGCATCTCGCCGAACTCCTCGGCGCCCGCGACTCGGAAGCCGAGATACGCGAGATCATCCGTGCCGTCTGCGTGCAGCACGATGCGATGGTGCCAGTAATCCATGCGGAGATAACAGCGGTCGGGCTCGCCATCCTCCACCACTTCGAGCGCGAGGATTTCGCGCGCGAACTTCTTCCACGCGTCGAGATCCGAAACGCCGACGCCGAAATATCCCAACTCAGTGACTTGGACCATTTTGTCCTCCGATCCCGGTGGATGCGCGCTAGCGAGGCGGGTGGCTGCAGCCGGCGACGCATGGCGTCGCGGCTGAGCCTCCTGTCGGTGCGGTTGCAGCTGAGTTCTCTGTCGGTACGGGCTTGCTCATGCGAACGAGCCCTTCTTTACAGAGATGTTCTTGATGTCGCAGTAGAAGTCGAAGCTCCAGTTGCCGCCTTCGCGGCCGATGCCGGAATCGCGGCTGCCGCCGAACGGCGCGGCGAGATCGCGGATGAAGAAGCAGTTCACCCAGAACGTGCCGGCGACCACGCGCTCGGCGATCGCCATCGCTCGCTTCTCGTTGCGCGAGAACAGCACGCCCGCGAGCCCGTAGCGCGTGTTATTGGCGAGCGCGACCGCTTCATCGTCGCTCGCGAAAGTCTGCCAGGTGAGCACGGGGCCGAAGACTTCGCGCTGGGAGATCTCGGCGTCGGGCTTCACGCCATCAAACAAGGTCGGTTCGAAGTAGAGCTCGCCCGCCTTGTCGCGCGCGCCGCCCCAGAGTGCGCGGCCGCCGGCGTCCTTCGCGCGCTCGACGAAGCCCGCCACGCGCGCGAAGTGCTCCTTCGTAATAAGCGGCCCGACGCGCGTCTTGGCATCGCGCGGGTCGCCCACCGTCATCTGCGCAGCCGCGCCACGCACTTTCACGAGGAACGCATCCGCGATGCTGCGCTCGACCATCACGCGCGTGCCCGCGAGGCACACCTGCCCCGCGTTCATGTATTGGCCCGCGACGGTCTGCGCGGCGGCGTCGAGATCGGCGTCGGCGCACACGATGAACGGCGTTTTGCCGCCGAGCTCGGCGGCCAGCGGTGTTATGGAGCGCGCGGCGGATTGGCCGATCAACTTCGCGGTGTCGGTCGAGCCGGTAAAACTGATGCGGTCGAGGCCGCCGTGCGCGACGAGCGCGGCGCCGGCTTGCTCGCCAATTCCTTGCACGACGTTGAGCACACCTGCGGGCACTCCCGCAGCGCGGGCGATGTCGGCCAGCAGCGAGCAGGTGAGCGGCGCCCACTCTGGCGGCTTCACCACCACCGTGTTCCCTGCCGCGAGCGCCGGCCCGACCTTCCAGGTCGTCAGCATCAGCGGCGCGTTCCACGGTGTAATCAGTGCCGCGACGCCAGCCGGGTCGAAGCGCACGTGGTTCACGACGTCGGGCGAATCGACGTCGTGGCCGCTCAGCCTGGTCGCCGCCCACTCCGCGAAGAACGAGATATTGAGGGCAGCACGCGGGACCACGCGATGCAGATTGCCGAGCATTAGGGATCCGTTGTCCGTGGTCTCGACCAGCGCGAGCTCCTTCGCGCGCGCTTCGATGCCCTTTGCGAAGCGCTGCAAGATCGGAAGGCGCCCCTGCGGACCTAATTCCGCCCAAGCCGGAAACGCGCCGCGTGCCGCGGCGACCGCTGCATCGACTTCGCTCGCCCCGCCCGCCGAAACATCCGCGAGATGCGCGCCATCGATCGGGGACAAATCCGCGAACGTCTCGCGCGAACCGACGCGCTTGCCGCCGATGAAGTGTTCAGTCGAGATCTCGACCCCGGCGACTTTCGTCACGCTCATCAGACTTTCTCCTGCAGGAAGCGATCGACCAGCGCGAGCGCGCGCTCTTTCGGCGCCAGCGCGTGCGCGTGCGCGCGGTTGCGCGCGGCCGACGCGAGGTAGAAGCGCTCGTACTGCTCACCGCGCCCACCGAGCGCGCTGGCCGCGAAATCCCAGGCGAGCCGAAAAATTCGGGTGCGCGCTTCAGCCGAGACGCCGTCCGCGCCTTGCAGATACTTCGCGATCAGCGGCGCGAGCTGCGCGTCGTTCAGTTGCGAGTGCGTGGGCGTCGCGAGCAAGTTGTGTGAGCCAATCAACCGCAGGATCTCGTTCGCGCGCGGCATCCAGACGGGCATGAACTGCTTCAGCTGATTCAACGGCGGCCCGTACGGGAACCACACGCCGTTGCCCCAGTGCACGGCCTCCGCCTCCGCGGTGCGAATCGCCGCGCGCGA